>DIAQ01000047.1:47870-72217 GCA_002414865.1 candidate division Hyd24-12 bacterium UBA5074
TGTTGACGCTCTGGCCCCCCGGGCCCGTCGAGCGGTAGACGTCGATCTTGAGTTCCTCGGGCTTGATGTCGATCTCGACCTCCTCGGCCTCCGGCAGGATGGCCACCGTGCATGCCGAGGTGTGTATCCTCCCGGACGCCTCCGTCTCCGGCACTCTCTGGACGCGGTGGACGCCTGCCTCGTACTTCATGCGGGCGTAGACCTCCTTGCCCGTCATGGAGAAGACTATCTCCTTGAAACCTCCCAGCTCGGACGGCCGGCTGCCCAGGATCTCCACCTTCCATCCGCGCCTCGCCGCGTATGCGGAGTACATGCGGAAGACGACCGCGGAGAAGAGCGCCGCCTCCTCGCCGCCCGTGCCCGATCGGACCTCGACTATCACGTTGCGCTGGTCGTTCTCGTCACGAGGGAGCAGCATCCGGCGCAGCTCGTCGTCGAGCTCCTCCCTGAGCCTCTCGAGGCCGGGGGTATCCTCCCTGGCGATCGTCATCAGGTCGGGGTCGCCGCTGTCGAGGGCCTCGCGCATCTCGGCGAGGGAGGCCTCGTTCTTCTCGATGGCCGCGAACACCTGCAGTATCCTGCCGAGCGACGCCCTCTCGGAGGCGAGCGCCTTCAGCGCGGGGGGGTTCCTCTGGATGGACGGGGAGCAGAGCTGCTCGTCGATCTCGGCCAGCCGGGCGTCTATGGCCTCTCTCTCAGCCAACGGGTTCCTCCATCACTTCGACCCCCGCGCCGGGGTCGCCACCGGTTGCGAGCATGAGGGCCGCGGCCGCGACCTCGAGCTCCTCCCTGCCCGCCCTCCTGGTCGTCATCCTCTGGAGGAGCATGCCCGGAGCGGAGACCGCCCTGGCCAGCGCGGAGGTCTCGAGATGCCTGTCGGCCAGGCGCAGGACCTCGTATCCCAGGCCCATGACAAGGGGCAGGAGCGGGAGGTGGTAGAGGACCCTCCAGTGCGCCGCCGGGGGTATCCCCAGGACTGCGGTGGCCGCCGTGTCCACTATGGCGTAGAAGAGTATGCCCAGCACGATCACCAGGAGCAGGAAGCTGGTGCCGCACCTGGGGTGCAGAGGGCTCTCCGCGAGCGAGGCCTCCTGGAGGGGCTCCCCGCCCTTCTCCCAGGCATGGAGCGTCTGATGCTCCGCGCCGTGATATACGAACACCCTCCGCATGGCCGGCATCAGGGAGATCGAGGCCACGTAGGCGAAGAAGGCTGTCACCCTGAAGCCGCCTGCGAGCAGGTTGATCCAGAGGCTTTCGCGGCCCCCGGGCAGTATCAGCAGAGCAAGGCGGAGGGGGAGCCACGCGAACAGGACGAGGGCGAGCAGCAGGCCCAGGGCCGTGGCCATGAAGGACTGGAAGCCGCCGCTCTTCTTCCCGGGGTCCCGCGGCTCGGCCTCGTCGGCCGACCAGTTCAGAGCGGAAAGGCCGATCCTGAGGGAGTCGATCAGGGATGCGGCCCCCCTGAAGACGGGCTTCTTCCAGATATCCCTGCCGCCTCCCAGGGGCTTCGTCCCGATGAAACCGGCGCGGATGGCCCCTCCGGGCGTTCTGACCGCAACTGCGGACTTCGCGCCCGAGCGTATCATCACGCCTTCGATGACAGCCTGTCCTCCGGCCTTGGGCTTCGCCGGACATCGTTCCACGGAACCGCCTCCTGACGAAACGAGGGGGGCCGCAGCCCCCCTCGGGATGAACAGCTCTGCCCGGCTAGGAGCGCTTGTTGCGCTGCTCCGCCGTGTACCTGCGGTTGTATCGGTCGACCATGCCTGCGGAGTCGATGAGCTTCTGCCTGCCGGTGTAGAAGGGGTGGCAGTTGGAGCAGATGTCGAACTTGATGTCGCCGGCGGTCGAGCGGGTCTTCACCACATTGCCGCACGCACAGGTGAAGGTGACCGCTTCGTACTTCGGATGGATTTCCTTCTTCAACTGAGGCTCCCTGCTTGAGTTGCGGGCGATTATTGAGAGAGGGAGGCCATCGCGTCAAGGAACCTGCGGTTCGACTTGTGCTGCGACATCTGCTTCTTCAGCAGCTCCATCGCCTCCACCGGATTCAGGTCGACGAGGATCTTCCTCATTATCCACATCCTGCTCAAGGTCTCGTCGTCGAGCAGGAGCTCCTCGCGGCGGGTTCCCGACTTCGTGATATCGATGGCGGGGAACACTCTGCGATCAGCCAGGCGCCTGTCGAGCACTATCTCGCTGTTGCCCGTGCCCTTGAACTCCTCGAAGATGACCTCGTCCATCCTGCTGCCCGTGTCCACGAGAGCGGTGCCGACTATCGTCAGGCTTCCGCCCTCCTCGATCTTGCGGGCCGCTCCGAAGAAGCGCTTCGGCCTCTGGAGGGCGTTGGAGTCCACTCCGCCGGAGAGGATCTTGCCCGAGTGGGGGATGACCGTGTTGTTGGCCCGGGCGAGCCTGGTGATGGAGTCGAGCAGTATGACCACGTCGTGCTCGCTCTCCACGAGGCGCTTCGCCTTCTCGAGGACGATGTCCGCCACCTGGACGTGCCGCTTGGGGGCCTCGTCGAAGGTGGAGCTGATCACCTCTCCGCGCACGTTCCTCTTCATGTCGGTGACCTCTTCGGGCCTCTCGTCGATGAGGAGGACGATCAGGATGGTCTCGGGATGGTTGGCGGCGATGCTGTTCGCGATGTGCTGGAGGAGGAAGGTCTTCCCCGCCCGGGGCGGCGACACGATGAGGGCGCGCTGGCCCATGCCCAGAGGGGTGAGGATGTCCATGATGCGGCCGCACATCTCCTCGGGGCCGGTTTCCAGGATGAACCTGCGGTCGGGGTAGTAGGGGGTGAGGTCGTCGAAGCTGCGCCGCGTCCTGGCCAGCTCGGGGCTCTTCATATTGACGGTTTCCACGCGGAGGAGTGCGAGGTACTTCTCGCCTTCCTTGGGCTGCCTGACCTGGCCCGAGATCGTGTCCCCGGTGCGAAGGCCGAACCGCTTGATCTGGGATGGCGAGACGTAGATGTCGTTCGTGCCCGGAAGGTAGTTGGCCTCGGAGGCGCGCAGGAAACCGTAACCCTCCGGGAGGATCTCGAGGACGCCGGTGGCGAATTCGAGGCCGTTCCGCTCGGTCTGACCCTCCAGCAGCTTCTGGATGAGCTCGCGCTTGCGGGTTCCGGAGGAGCCCTTGATGTTGATGGCCTTTGCAATGGCCTGGAGCTCGACCAGGGTCTTGCCCTCGAGGTCGGCCAGGGAAAGTCCTTCGAGAGGCCTGTCTGTCATCTCACCTTCTCTTCAAGGGTGGGGCCGGGGGCCTGAAACGGCCGCGAAAACCGGTGATATGATCCGATGTTCTCATCTTCCAGCGGGACTGCTTTTTTCCAGGGTGTTATTATGGAAAGCACTACATACATGAAAGGCAATGCGGCGGGTGTCAACCCCTTGCATATGAATGACAGGCTTCCTGCGCGCCGGCCGCGACACCAGCCCGGCGGTTCGCCATAGTCCGGGCGTCCCAGCATCGCGCCACGGAGGCCCGGATGATCCTTGTCGACATAGCCTGCTGGCTGGTGTTCGCCCTCGCAGCAGTCGCCTGCGTCACGGGCGCCCTCGTGGACGGAGTACCCGAAGGCCCTGCCTCGGTGGCCGTCTCGGCATCCTTCGCCGTGCTCGCGTTCGGGGCGGCAGCCCTCTCCGCACGCCGCAGCTCCAGGCTCCGCCTCGACCGGGCCGCTGCCGCTGCGGGGCTGATGGCGGCTGCGCTCAGGCTGTCCGGCGGCATGGAGGGATACCTCTTCCCCGCCGCCTTTCTCTTCCTCCTCTGGATGGCGCTCCCGCCCCTCTCGGGACCGGTCATGGAGGCCGGTCTGGCGATCGGAGTGGTGGAGGCCGCCTCGGAGCTCCTGTCCGGGCCGGGCGGGATGGGCTCGGTAGGGGAGAGGGTGATGCCCGCCCTCCGGGCCCTGCTTGCGATACCGATCTTCGCCGCGGTCTGCGACTTCCTGCTGGAGAGACCCGCGGAGCGCGAGGGCGCAGCCGCCCAGGGAGCCGGGCTGTGCAGGGAGGAGAGGAACTCGATGCTCCACCTCGTCACGGGCTTCTCGACATCCGGCTCGGTCGCCGCTGCAGTGCATGCAGCCATCTCGTGGCTGACTGAGTCCGAGAAGGGGCTGACCGCGACGGTCGCGCTGCTGGACGACGACCCCGCATCGCTCAGGGTTTACGAATCGATGGGCCCGCTCTCTGCCGGACGATCCGGAAAGGCCTTCCCCCACGGGGAGAGCGTGGCCGGCTGGGTGCTCAGGAGCGGTGGCTCCGTCCGGCGCAACGGCCTCAGGCTCGGCGACAGGCAGGTCTGCCCGCTCTCGCCGGCCGACGAGGCCGGGAGGAGGGCCGGCAGCTGCGCCGCGGCCCCGGTGACCTGCTCGGGCAGGATGGCCGGAGTCGTGCTCGTCGAGAGCACGCAGGACGAGGGGTTCCCCGCGGGGGCGGAGGCCTCCATCTCGATAGCGGCCGGCCTGCTGGGCCAGGCTCTCGAGCGGCTCCTGCTCGAGGAGCAGAGGCAGGCGAAGTCCTCACGCGACGGCCTCACAGGCCTGCCCACCCTTTCGGACGCCATGGAGCAGCTCCGCCACGCCACGCGGGAGGTGCAGCGCTTCGGCAAGAGCGTCACGGCCCTGGTGGTAGGAATCGACGGGCTCGCCGCGTTCAACAGGACGTCCGGATTCCGTTCCGGTGACGCGATCCTCAGGGCTTCGGCGAGGAGGATCATGGAGCTCTCGGGAGACGAAGCCCTCGTCGCCCGCATCGGCGGAGCGAGGTTCGCGGTCGTCCTTCCGGGAGCGGAGAGGGCCCGGGCCGAAGCCCTGGCGGAGTGCATCACGAGGAGCTTCGCCGACAACCCCCTCCCGGTCGACGGCAGGGCGACCCCGGTGAGCGTCTGCGTGGGGGCGGCCACCACGCATTCGGACAGGCGCGTCGTGCAGCTCCTGGAGGAAGCCGGCAGGGCCCTCGAGGCCGCCCGGCAGTCGTCCCCCGGTTCCTACCGCGCGGTCGAGCTCACCGCCATCCCCCAGCCCGTACAGTGAAGATCCCCCTGATCGCCGTCCGCGCACTTCCCATCCTGGCGGCGGGAGGCATCTGGCTGCTCAGCGCGGAGCCCTCCCTGTCGGTCATCCCCCCGTTGATCCCGAACCAGGACAAGATATTCCACTTCATCGAATTCGGAGCCTTCGGGGCGACCCTCTGGCTCAACCGCGGCATCTCCAGGCGCGGGCTGATGCCGCTGTTCGCGATCGCCGCGCTATGGGCGGGCACGGACGAGATCCATCAGTCGTTCGTCCCCGGAAGGGATTGTTCCGTGCTCGATTTCGCGGCCGACCTGACGGGTGCGGCCGCGTCGCTCGCAGCGCTCTCCGCAGGCGAACGGAAGAGGCGGAGGGCACTGGCGGGAGGCGAAGGCCCCACCTTATGATCATCCCGTTAGAAGTGGATGTTGCCTGCCTTCTTGACACAACAGACGGCTGAGGATAACATCCCTGAGCATCGGGGTCTTCATTAGTCCATGGAATTGTGCTCTTTCGGAGATAACCGTCATTCATTGAGAGGAGGTTCCGGGTATGATCAGAAACAGGACGATCTGGCTCTGTCTGGTGATCCTGACCGGCGTCATGCTCTTCACAGCATGCGGTCCCAGCCAGGAGCAGATCCGCGCTCGCGACGAGGCCCGTGCTGCGGCCCTCGCCTCCGAGGCCAGGGCAGCCAGCCTGCAGGCCGAGTACACCCAGCTGCAGACCTCGATCCCCCAGAAGGAAGCCCAGGTTCAGCAGCTACAGCAGGAGCTCGCAGCGCTCCAGGCCGAATACGAGTCGCTCGGCGGCGGCCGTTAAGCAAGGATAGGAGGACAGACTTATGAAGCGCTATCTGCTGATCGCCCTCGCGCTCTGCCTCGGCCTTGCTTCCACAGCCTCAGCCAGGACGTGGTCTGCCGAGGAGCTCTCCCAGTATTCGCATGACCAGATCGACGCCATGGGCAACGACAACCTCCCGCTCCAGATCGCGTACTGGGAGTGGGCCAAGTCCGAGGCCGATGCCGTGGTCGCCCAGTGGGAACCCCAGGTTCTCCCTCTGCGCCAGCAGGCTTCCGATCTCGACGCCCAGATCGCCGACCTGAACCGTCAGATCTCCGATCTCCGCCGTGCCATCGATGATCTCCGCAACTCCGGCGTGAACCACCTGATCGTCGAAGGCGAGTGCCTGTGGACCATCGCGTCGTACCACTACTACTACAACGACGGCGCCCGCTGGCCGATGATCTACGACCGCAACCGCGACAAGATCAGCGACCCTGACCTGATCTACGCTGGCGACACCATCATCGTGCCGGTGCCCCTGGTCAATCAGTACACCGTCGTCGAGGGCGACTTCCTAGGCAAGATCGCCGGCTACGCCGTCGTCTACGGTGACCGTGGCCTGTGGCCGCAGCTCTACGAAGCCAACCGCGGCCAGATCAGCGATCCCAACCTGATATTCCCCGGCCAGGTCCTCTCCGTTACCAGGACCGGCTCCAGGGCTGGCGGAACCCGTTAGCATCCGCATCGAGAGGGAAGCTCCTCCAGTCCTGGGGGAGCTTCCCTTTTCCCTTTTCCGGGAATCCTGAAGTGACCGCTACCCCTCAGTCCCGCAGAGAGATACCGCTCGAAGAGGCCACCGAGCTCTTCGGCCCGGGCGACTCCTATCTTCGCCTCGTCTGCAGCAGGCTCGGGGTCACCGCCGTCTACCGGGACGGCTGGGTGATCTTCTCCGGCCCGCAGGAGGCCGTGGACAAGGCTGCCGGCGTCATCGACCTGCTCCACGAGAGCTACACCCTCACCGGCAGGGCTGGCGAGATGGTCCTCTACAAGGCTCTCGACTTCCCCGCCCCCAGGCAGCAGGGCGTCGAGCTGGCAGTCCCGGGAAGGGCCGGCACGGTCCTCCCCAAGACGCCCGGGCAGTCGGAGTACATCCGAGCGATGCGCGAGAGCGAGATAGTATTCAGCATAGGCCCCGCGGGCACGGGCAAGACGTTCCTCGCCGTCGCAGCCGCGGTGGCCTCTCTGCGCGACGGCCTCGTCGACCGTATCGTGATCACGAGGCCCGCCGTGGAGGCCGGCGAGAACCTCGGGTTCCTCCCGGGGGACCTCCAGCAGAAGATCGATCCCTACCTGAAGCCGATCTACGATGCATTGAACGACACGCTCTCCCCGGCGCGCCTGCGCCGCAGCATGGAAAACGGCGTGATCGAGGTGGCCCCGCTGGCCTACATGAGGGGCAGAACGCTCAACGACAGTTTCGTCATCCTCGACGAGGCCCAGAACACCACCCTGACGCAGCTCAAGATGTTCCTCACGAGGATGGGCTTCAGATCCAGGGTCGTCATCACCGGGGACATCACCCAGATCGACCTGAAGCCCACCACATCGTCCGGGCTGGTGAAGATCCAGGGCATACTCGGGGCGGTGGAGGGGATCCGCTTCGTATATCTCGGCGAGGACGACGTGGTGAGGCATCCTCTCGTCCAGCGCATCATCGCGGCATTCAGCCGCTATTCGGCCCCGGAGGAGCAATGAGCGGCAAGGTCCTCCTCGCGTCCGTGCTGGCAGCGATCTGCGCGGTCTATGTCCTCCTGCTCGCCCCGCCGCTGTCCCTCTTCGACTATGAGGTGGCGCAGTGGGAGATCCTCTCGGAGGGTCTCGTGGCCCCATTCACCTTCGACGTGCCGCTCGCGGGGACCGAGCTGGAGCAGAGGCGCAGCGAGACGAGGGAGTCCGTTCCCGTCTACCTCCAGTACGACGCCGAGGCCTGGCCCGTCCTCGAAGCTTCGCTCGGGCGGAAGCTCGATTCCCTGGGCAGCGACTCGGCCTTTTCAGCCGGGCTGCTGCGCGAGCTGGCTTCGATGTACGACAAGGGCGTCGTGGACATGGAGGGGCTGAGAGGCTCCTATTCCTCCTCCACGGCAGTCCTCCGGAGGAACTCCTCGGATACGGGCGAGACACCGCTGGGCAGCCTCAACATCCACGGGCTCGAAGAGGTGTCGGCAGCCTTCTCGTCGATGCTCGGCGGGAATTCCTTCGGCCGCTCCGGCGACTCGTCCCTCATCGCACTCCTGTCCGCCAACGTGGTGCCCGACGACCCGAGGAGGGAGCAGTCCGTCGAGGAGGCCCTTGCCTCCATGAGCGCGGTCGACACGATCATCGTCGCCGGCGACACCCTGGTGCCGCCCGGCGGGATAGTCACGGGGACGACGCTCCGGTACCTGTCGGCCCTGAGATCGTCCGGGAATTCCGATCTCGCGGGCAGGCAGGTCAGGTACCGCGTGGGCCGCACCGCCCTGCTCGTCGGGCTGATGGCCCTCGGAGCCGTCTACGTGCGTAACAGCATGAAGGAGTCGCGATCCACGACGACGAGGCTCCTGCTCCTCGGGACGATCTGGCTCGGGGCCTTCCTTGCGACCGGACTCGCATGGTTCGTTCTCAGGCACCTCTACAGGGGGTCATTCGCGACATTCGTCACATTCGGCGCAGCGATGACGGCCATCTTCTTCCACAGGCGACATGCCGCCGCATTCTCGTTCCTGTTCGCCGCCGCGGTGGCGGCCGGGCAGCCCCATCCCTACTCCAGCCTCCTCGTGGGGACCATCTCTGGCACCCTGGCGGGATTCGCCGCGTGGGACCTCAGGAGGCGCAGCAGCATCCCCACCGCAGCGGCCCTGGCCTCCGCAGGCGGACTCGCGGTGGTGGCCGCGTGCTGGTTCCTCGACCTCGGGATGGTGGGCACCCCGCTCTGGATCAGCGCTATCGAGGCGATCCTCGCCCCCATCGCCGGCCTGGGCCTGGCGAGCTCCCTGGTGCAGCCCTTCGAGAGGATCTTCGGAGTGAGCACAGTCCTCGCGATCGGAGAGGCGAGGAACAGGAACCACCCGCTCCTGCGCGAGCTCAGCCAGTGGGCGATGGGCACCTGGCAGCATTCTCAGGAGGTGGCCGATCTCGCAGCCGAGGCTGCCAGGGCGATCGAAGCGGATGCCGAGCTGGCAGAGGCGGGAGGCCTGTTCCACGACGTGGGCAAGCTGGCCGAGCCGCGCTATTTCATCGAGAACCTGCCGCACCTCGCAGGCGGCAATCCGCACGATTCCCTGCCCCCTTCGGAGAGCGTCCGCAAGGTCGTCTCCCATGTCGCGGAGGGTGTGAGGCTCGCGAGGAAGTTCCACGTGCCCTCGCCAATCGTGGACATCATCGCGCAGCATCATGGGACCACATGCGTCAAGAGCTTCTTCGAGAAGGCGAAGCAGGCCGCGCCGGCACCCGACGCTGTTCCCCGCCGCGACTACAGCTACCCGGGCCCCCTTCCCCAGACAAGGGAAGCCGCGCTCGTGATGCTGGCTGATGCCGTGGAGTCCGCCACCAAGAATCTCACCGAGGCGGACAGGGGCGATCTCGAGCAGATCATCACCAGGGTGCTCGAGGACAAGGACAGCGACGGGCAGCTCGACATGTGCTCGATCACCAGGGGCAATCTGAAATCCATCAGGGATGCCTTCCTGCAGGTGCTCCAGGGCCGCTTCCACGAAAGGGTGCGTGACTACCCCATTGGGCCTGACCCTCAGCATAGAACTGCTCGCTGAACACCCCGGGTTCGACCCCGACCTCCTGGGCGCGGTCCTCTCGCGCTGCCTCTCGGGCAGCATCGAGTTGGTGCTGGCCGACCCCGGCTACATGAGGGTCATGAACAGGCGGTTCAGGCACATCGACAGGCCCACGGACGTCCTCACATTCGACATGTCCGATCCCGGAAGCGGAGAGCCCGAAGGGGTCATATACTTGGACTGCAGACTTTTCCCGCCGCTGGAGGAGATCGTCGAGAGGGTCCTCCACGGCTATCTCCACCTGTGCGGGCGCACTCATGATACCTGCGAGGACTCCGAGGAGATGGCGCGCGAAGTGGACGACCTCATGGTGCGATGCGGGCTGGAGCCCCGGCGATGAGCGGCCTCTGGGTGCTCGTCCCCGGGTTCGCCCTCCTCGCCGTGGCGAACGCGATGCGGGCTGCGCTGCCCGAGAGGCTCACCGACGCAGGTCGAGATCCCTCGGAGAGGCGCAAGGCCGCGGCGGTCAACCTGCGGGTGATATGGCTCGCGAGGCTGACGGCCCTCCTGGCCTGCGGAGCCGGCGCTGTCATGTCGGCCGGCGGAGATGCCCTGCCGCCTTCGATCCCGCGCTGGGCCGCATTCCTCGTGCTCCTGCTCCTCGTGCTGTTCCTGGGAGAGCTGCTGCCTTCGCGTATCGGCCACACCCATCCCGCCTCCACGGTCAGGAACCTCGGGCTGCCGTTCAGGATCCTGGAAATCGTCTTCTATGTCCCTGTCCGCATACTCCTCGGGAGACCCTCTCCTGACGATCCCGCCTCCGAATGGGCGTTCACGCCCCCGGACTTCCTGTGGCTCGAGCAGAGGTACGAGAAGGACGGCGGAGAGGATCTCGGCCAGGAGCGCGAGCTGATGGAGGGCATCGTCGATTTCTCGGACAAGATCGTCCGCGAAGTCATGGTGCCCAGGATAGACATGGTCTGCATGGAGCTGCGCGACGACCTCGACTCCGTCCTCGCCGAAGTCCTCAGAGCGGGTCACTCGAGGATCCCCGTCTATAGGGAGCGCATCGACGACATCGTCGGCGTCCTGTATGCGAAGGACCTCCTGAAGTTCGTGGCGGGGCCCGGAGCGGGGGCCTTCGCGATGGACGGCATGCTGAGACAGGCCTATTTCGTCCCCGAGTACAAGCGCATCGACGACCTCTTCCGCGAGTTCCAGAAGCACCGCATCCACATGGCGATCGTCGTCGACGAGTACGGCGGCACCGCCGGGCTCGTGACCATGGAGGACATCGTCGAGGAGGTGTTCGGGGAGATACTCGACGAATTCGACGACTCCCAGGCGCCCCTGGTGCAATCCCTCGGGCTGGGCGTCTACAGGATCGACGCCATGCTCCCCGTGGATGACCTAAACGAAATGCTGGACACTGATTTCGACGCCGGGGACGTCGAGACCGTGGGCGGGCTGGTCTATTCCACCCTGGGCCGCATCCCGCGTCCGGGCGACCAGGTGAGCCTGGGGAGCTTCACGTTCACCGTCGAGAAGGTCCGGGCCCAGAGGATCCTTCTCCTGAAGGTCTCGAAGGCGGCTGCGGCCGATCAGGCGCCGGGGCAGTGAGGCTCTCGACTCCCGCCTGGATCCTCCGGCGGATCAGGTTCAGCGAATCCTCCCTCATCCTCACCCTGTACTCCCTCGACTACGGCAGGATGTCCGCGATGGCCAAGGGGGCCCTGCGCCCGGGAAGCCCCTTCTCGGGATCGCTGGAGGTCTTCTCGGCGATCGAGGCATGCTTCTCCAGGCGCGAGGGCCGGGAGCTGGACACGCTCACCGAGGCCTGCGTCGCGGAGCCTTCCGCCCCGCTGCGCTCCGACCCCCTTGTGTTCGCCTTCGCGAGCCTCTGGAGCGAATGGGCCATGAACATGCTCCAGGGGGGGGAGCCCTCGCAGCCGGCCTTCCACCTCCTGGGCGACGGGTTCCGGCTCCTCGGCTCGGGGGCTCCCGGCTGGCCGGTGATCTGCTCGGGCGTCGAGAAGCTGCTGAGGATAGCCGGACTGAGGCTCGAGGCCGATGATTGCACCCGTTGCGGCCGCCCCGCACTCGAGTCCACTTCCTGGAACCATGTCTCAGGTGGCATAGTCTGTGCTTCGTGCGCCGGCCCGGGTGACCTCACCCTCGCGCCGGGGCTTGTACTGTTCCTGCGAAGGTCTCAGAAGGCCCCGCTGGAAGCGGTCTCGCGGACCCGCCTGTGGAAGGGCGGGTTCCGACAGTGCCACGATCTATTGCGTGACTTCGCCGAGGCTCACGTCCAGGGAAGGCTGCGCTTCCGGTCGCTGGCGGTGCTGGAGGATATGCAAAATGCCCGATGAAGAGCTGATGAAGAAGCTGGTCTCCCTGTGCAAGCGGCTGGGGTTCGTCTATCAGTCCGGCGAGATCTATGGAGGTCTCCAGTCCGCCTGGGACTACGGGCCGCTGGGCGTCGAGCTCAAGAGGAACATCGAGAATTCCTGGTGGAACGCCATGGTCAGGACGAGGAACGACGTGTACGGGGTGGACACCGCCATCATCACGCATCCCGAGGTCTGGCGCGCCTCCGGCCATGTCGAGCATTTCCACGATCCACTCGTGGACTGCAGATCCTGCAAGGCGCGGTTCAGGGCCGACCAGGTCGAGGGGCGGACCTGCCCCGACTGCGGCGGCGAGCTCACCGAGCCCCGCGACTTCGGCCTGATGTTCAAGACCTTCATGGGCCCCGTCGAGGACGAGGCGGCTGTGGCCTTCCTGAGGCCCGAGACCTGCCAGACGATCTTCGCCGACTTCCGCAACATCGTGAACTCGATGCGCCCGGGGCTGCCCTTCGGGGTTGCCCAGATCGGCAAGGCCTTCAGGAACGAGATCACGGCGAGGAACTTCATCTTCAGGTCGCGCGAGTTCGAACAGATGGAGATGGAGTACTTCTGCAGGCCGGGAGACGCCGCGCAGCTCATGGAGTACTGGATCTCGGAAAGGCTCTCCTGGTACGCGAAGCTGGGCATCAGGCCGTCGAACCTCAGACTGCGCCCCCACGGGCAGGCCGAGCTGGCTCACTACGCCTCCGCGTGCACGGACATCGAGTACACGTTCCCGTTCGTGCAGGGCGGGTACGGGGAGCTCGAGGGCATCGCCTGCAGGACCGACTACGACCTGAAGGCGCACATGGCGGCAAGCGGGCAGGACCTCACCTTCATCGACCAGGCCGCAGGCGAGAAGGTCGTGCCCCACGTCATCGAGACCTCGGGGGGGGTCGGCCGCACGTTCCTCGCGGTGCTGCTCGACAGCTACTACGAGGATGTCATCGAGGGCCGCGAGAGGGTGGTCCTGCGCCTCTCGCCCGAGCTCGCCCCGGTCAAGCTCGCCATCCTCCCGCTCTCGAGGAAGCTCGAGCCCGAAGCTCTTGCCGTCGCTGACATCCTGCGGCCGCTGTGGCCTGCGGAATTCGACGTGACAGGCTCGATAGGGAAGCGCTACCGCAGGATGGACGAGATAGGAACACCCTTCTGCATCACCTACGACTTCGATTCCCAGCAGGATGCGTCGGTGACGATACGCGAGAGGGATTCTCTCGGGCAGATCCGCGTGCCCGTGGAAAGGCTCGTCGAAGTCCTGTCGGGGATATTCGCCCGGGGCTGGCCCGACTAGGGCTCGCCTTCGCTCGAGACCCGCTGGCTCAGCAGCAGGCCTGCAAGGGTGGCGAAGGACTTGAAGAGCTGGGAGAGGCTCCTGGGGAGATTGTCGGTTCCGCGCCACGCCGCCAGGAGCTGGCCTCCGCCCTCCAGCCTCACCGACAGGCCGTAGAACATCCAGTCGGTGCTCATGCCCTCCGAAGGCCTTCCCGGCGGCCCCGGCGCTATGTCCCTCAGACCTCGCGCGGCCTCGGGCAGGCCGAGGCTCACCGATTCGCCAGTGGAAGGGACGAGCGAGAGGTACTCGCACCTCAGCGCGTTCCTCGTCTCGTCGGCGATGTCCCGGGGGCTCAGGTCGATCGTGGACAGCAGCCTCAGGGCCGACTGGGAGATGTGCTGGTCCCATCCCGGATCGCCCGTGTCGAGCAGGGAGACGGCAGTCCTGTCCGTGAATGTGCTCGCCATCGTGGGGTTCCAGAGGGTGCTGCGGTCGCGACCCTTGCGCTTGCTCTCGTAGAGGGCGATGTCGGCCCTGCGCACCAGGAGCTCGGCAGCCTCGCCGTGCACCGGGGAAACCGAGATCCCGATGCTGACCGTGACCGGCCGTCGATCGGGTCGCAGGAGGGTGGTCCCCACCTTCTGACGTATCCTCTCCGCGACGGCCGAGGCGTTCTTCTCCGAGGCGCCCGGGAGGATGATCCCGAACTCCTCGCCCCCCAGCCTGCCGAGGATGTCGTTGGGACGCACGGTTCCCAGGACGGCGTCCGAGAAGGCCTTCAGCACCCTGTCGCCCTCGCGGTGGCCGAACGAATCGTTCACGGACTTGAAGAAGTCGAGGTCCATCATCAGAACGGCCAGGGGCCTCTCCCTCGTGACCGTGCCGGATGCGAGCGCCTCCTTCAGCCTGTGCAGCCAGATGGCGCTTATCGTCGCGCCCGTGAGGCTGTCGTGCTGCGTCTGCATCTCCAGCTCACGCAGCGCCATGGAGGCTGATATCTGGCGGGAGAAGCACATGAGGATGCCCTCCCGGCCTGCCGCCAGGGTGTTGAACGGCGAATCGACTTCGACCACGAGGTAGTGCCCGTCCGAAGCGCTGTCGGAGGGTCTGCGCCTCTCCGCGGCATGAAGGGCGGTATGCGTGCGGCCGAGAGGGACCGCATGCAGGAATCTGCTGCCGAAGGGCGTCCTCCCGAAGTTCTCGACCAGGAAGTGCCTCCCTCCGCAGGACATGGCAGCCTCCAGCATCTCCGGCGATGGAGGCAGGGCGGATCCGTACCCCCTGCTCTCGACGATGGAGGCGTTGCCGTCCTCTATCGTGAGGATCGCCACGCGGCTGGCTTCGGAGAAGCTGTTAAGCATCTCCAGCCCCCAGCTGGTGTCGGAGCGGAGTGTCATGTCCTCGCGCACCGCCCCGGGCATCCGGAGGTCCGCGCCGACGCCCCGGACCTTCTCCTCCAGGGAGTCCCTCAGCTTCTCCAGGGGCGAGGAGGAGAAGGAGCCTTCCTCCAATATGGCGGCCCTTCGCTCGAGGAGGTCGGGCCGGCGCGCGAAGCGCTCGCGGACTGCCGCAGGTATCTGGCCTTCCACGTGCCGGTCCAGCTCCTCCAGCAGGATGGCAATGGATGCGGTGCGGCGGGGGTTGTCCCCCGGATCTATCCTCCGGCGGACCCTGAGGATCATCCAGACCAGGAACAGCCTGTCGAGCTGGCGCGCGACGTGCTGGGCGGAGAGCAGCGATCTGTCGGCCTCCGAGGGTCTGGCCGAGAGCAGGCCGTTCATGCACAGGCGCCATGCCGGGATGACTTCGTCGATATGTGGCCTGTATAGCTCCGCCAGCGCCGAGCCGAGTATACGGGCCGGCGATTCGAGACCTCTGGCCGCAGCCTCCAGGGCCAGGTAGAGGCCCGCCGGCACAAGCTCCCCCCTCGAAGATCCTCTGATGGAGGCGGCCACCCTCGACACGGCCTCCGAAGGGTCCTCACCGGAGCTGAAGGCGTCCAGCAGGGCCTTCGTCCCAGGCAGGAACACATCCGCCGATCCGGGGCAGATTTCGGCGCCTGTCTGGAACTCCATCATCGCCCTGTACCAGTTCGCGTGGGCCGCCTCCTCCGGGGATCCGGCCCACCCCGCCGAGTCGAGCTGCGCGGCTGTCGCCGCCGCCCTCGAGAACTGCAGCGATCTCACATAAAGACCCAGGAGCCTTCCGAGGGCGAAAACCCTGTATCCGGAGTTCCCTGCCGCCGCCGCCCTCTCCGACACGAGGTTCAGGGCGACGATCATCTTCCTCACGGTATGGCCGGGCAGCCTCTCCTGACAGAGGACGAGCGAGCTCAGGATCTCGACTTCGGAGAGGTGGTCGGAACGGTTTTCGGCAAGCAGGAGCGCCCGCTCGAGGGAGGCGGCGGCCGCGGAGAGCTCCCCGAAGGCCATGAGGGCCTGGCCGCGGCACCAGTCGTAGGTCTGCCTGCCCGATGGGCCTGCCAGCGGCAGCAGCGGGGCTGCGTGCTGGAGCAGCGTGAGCGCCTCCTGGGTGTTCCCCGCCTGGGCCTGGATGACCGCGGCCCAGGAGTCGATCCCGATGGCCGTCTCGGGGCGCAGGTCGCTCACGCCGGCCGTCGAGATCCCGGCAAGCCTGTTCGCGAGGTCTCCCGTGCGGCCTGCGGCCTGGGCCACCCTCAGCGCGGAGGCCAGCACCGAGGGCGCGAACTCGCAGATGCCTCCCTGCTGGCAGTGGGTGATCGCCTCGTCGAGGTGCGCCATCGCCGAGTCGTAGTCCTTCTCCACGAAGTCGATCTCGCCGAGCCTGGCTGAGACAAGGGCGATGTCCTGGTGCTCGGAGAAGACGGTCATCCAATGGTCGAGGAACGCCCGGAACGCCGTCACGTCGAGACGCTGTATGCGGCAGGGCTCCACCGCCAGGAGGATGCTCCGCGCCTGCGACGGCGAGAGGGCCTCCGGAGGGAGGGATGCAACCCGCCCGGCGAGCTCGGAGAGGAGCTCTATCTCCCCCGTCTCTCCCGCCAGCATCAGCGCCGAGTAGAGGATGTTGCCGAGGGCGAAAGGCTCGTTCTTCGCGATGTCCGCTGCCGCGAGCAGCTCGGGGAGCGTAGCTGCGGGGCTGCCCAGGACGAAGGACACGAAACGCTCCTGCCAGACCGGTATCGCCTCGCCCCCCGCCAGGAACTCCCTCGGGATCATCCTCCCGGCCTTCCAGCCCTGGATTCCCTTCTCTTCGGTCCTGGAGGCGAAGCCGGAGGCCCCGAGCCGCTCGAGGGAGGCGGACACGGAGCCCGGCGGCTCCTGGAGGACGAAGCACAAGGCAGAGAGCCCCACGGGGGAGGAGAGAGCGTCGAGCAGCGACAGCACGCTGCGCTCGGGATCGTCCAGCTTCAGCATCGCGTCGAGGCTTCCGTCGGAGTCGTCGGGTGCCTGGTCCGCCTCGCCCGCGCTCCTGGCGAACGACCAGTTGGGTCCTGAGCGGACGAGGGTCTTCCGAGCCACTAGAAAGCGGAGCATGGAGAGGAGGTCGGCCGGGCCGGCCACCTCATGGCGCTCGAGCGCGGGCGCCAGGCCGGCGGGAATTTCGTCAGCCGCCATGAAGGCCCTGAGGAGATCGTCCCGCGGCGCGGCCGGGGCCGAGTCGAGATCTATCTCGAAGGGAGCGCCTGCAAACAGCTTGTCGAGCCTCACACCCGGATCGGTGCGCAGCAGGAGGCCGGCCCGGCCCTTCGACGCCTCGACGAGCCTCAGCAGGCCCGAGAGCTCCGACGCCCGGGATGCTCCGAGCCTTACGTCGAGGAGGACCGGCGTGTCCGCCGCCAGCTCGTCCAGGGCTTCCGCGGGGGAGCCGAAGGCCCCTTCGGGCCTGAGGCGAAGGAGCCGCTCCTGCAGCCCGTCGACGAAGTCACGGCCGGCCGGAGCGCGGATCTCGAGGGTCCTCCATCCCGAGAGCTCGAGGAGCGCCGAGGCCTCTGACACCACGGCGCGCGACGCCGCCGCGGCCCCCCCCAGCAGGACGATGCACGGGGAGTCATTCCGGGAGGCGCAGGAGACCGCGTGCTCCGCTATTCGCGGCGGCATCCCGGAGAGACCCAGCAGGCGCGAGGGTATGGCGGACGGACGTATCAGCAGGGGAGGGATCTGCGACCCCCGCTGGACCGCCGGGAGTTGCGGGATCCCGGGCGAAGGCTCGGGAACGTCGGTGATGTAGAGCTGTGGCCCGGAATCCTCCGCCAGGTACAGCAGGCCTGTCGGGATGCTCCTTCCCGCGTGACCCTGGGCCGCGAGATACAGCAGGGTTTCCAGATACTGGGAGCGCATCTCGTCGGACAGCGATTCGGGACCTTCCTCGATGGGGCGTCCCGGCATGAAGGTCCTGACGGTGAGGCATGTCGCCCCGTCCAGATCGTCCTTCACGAGCTCGAAGCTCTCGGGGCGCAGCAGCGACGGACAGAATATGTTGCGTGAAATGGAATAACGCTTGTGAACATCGGCCGGAGGCGCGTTGTGGAGCGTCACGGAGCAGAAACGCCCGTCCTCGAAAAGGTCCGCGCAGAGAAAAACCCTGGCGCCGCCCGCGGACGGGAGCTGCCGGCGTATCTCGTACCTGGCGTTGATCCTGTCCAAACAGAGCCTCCCGGGCCGGTCTTGTGTAGCCTTGCGGACGAGGGTTATCTTAGCGCGTCCAGCGGTTCCCGGCCAGCACCCGGTTTTCTCCCCGGACGGCATAGTCGAAAGGATTCACCTTGGCCCTCGCACGGCGCTACGATCCGACCGCATCGGAGCCACTCTGGCAGAAATACTGGCAGGAACAGGGGCTGTTCCGCTCGAACCCCTGCTCGGGCAAGCCTCTCTTCACCATAGACACCCCTCCCCCGACGGTCTCCGGGATGATCCACATGGGGCACGTCTTCAGCTACGTGCAGGCCGAGGCGGTCGCGAGGTACCACAGGATGAGGGGCGAGGAGGTCTTCTACCCCTTCTGCTTCGACGACAACGGCCTTCCCTCCGAGCGGTTCACCGAGAGAACCCTCGGCGTGAAAGCCCACGAGATGTCCAGGAGCGAATTCGTGAAGCTCTGCATGGAGGTCACCGGCCAGGCCGAGAAGGGCTTCAGGGACCTCTGGACGCGGCTGGGCTTCAGCTGCGACTGGGAGGAGGCCTACACGACCATCTCCCCCTGGGTGCAGAGGATCTCCCAGCGCTCCTTCCTCGATCTCCTGTCGTCGGGGCGGGCCTACAGGCGGAGGATGCCGACCCTCTGGTGCCCCGAGTGCCGCACGGCCGTGGCCCAGGCCGAGACTGAGGACCGGGAGCTCCCGTCGGTCTTCTACGACCTCTCCTTCGGCCTGGAGGGCGGCGGATCCATCCCGATAGCCACCACCCGCCCCGAGCTGCTCCCTGCCTGCGTCGCGGTGTTCCGCAACCCGTCCGATCCCAGGTGGGCGCATCTCGAAGGGCGCAGAGCCGTCGTGCCCCTGTCCGGCCGGACGGTCGCGATCCTCTGCGACGAGAAGGTGTCCGTCGAGAAGGGGAGCGGCCTCGTGATGTGCTGCACCTTCGGCGATACCACCGACATCTCCTGGTACGAGGAATTCGGCCTCGAGCTCAGGATCGTGCTCGAGAAGGACGGGCGCATGAACGAGCTCGCCGGCCCGCTCCAGGGTCTCTCGTCCTCCGAGGCGAGGAAGAGGCTGGTGGAGGAGCTGGCGGTCGCCGGCTCGTCGAGCGGCGGGAAGCCCATAGTTCATTCCGTCAACGTCCACGAGCGCTGTGGCACCCCGCTCGAGTACCTCGTCACCCAGCAATGGTTCATCCGCATCCTCGACCTGAAGGACGACCTCCTCAGGCGCGGGGAGGAGGTCAACTGGCATCCCCCCATGTTCAAGGTGAGGTTCGACCACTGGGTCGAGAACCTGAAGTGGGACTGGTGTATCAGCCGCCAGAGGTACTTCGGCGTGCCCTTCCCCCTGTGGTACTGCGCGGAGTGCGGGGAGCCCATCCCCGCGGATCCCGCGACCCTGCCCGTGGATCCGCTCGAGGGCCCGCCGGGAAGGCCGTGCCCGGCCTGCGGCTGCGAGGAATCGATTCCCGAGAGCGACGTGATGGACACATGGGCCACCAGCTCGCTGACGCCGCAGATCAACGCCAGGAGTGGAGAGGAAGGCGAGCGCCCCGGCTTCATCCCGATGTCTCTCCGGCCCCAGGCCCACGACATCATCCGCACCTGGGCCTTCTACACGATCGTGAAGGCCCATCTGCACGGAGGGGAGATCCCCTGGCGCGACATGATGATAAGCGGGCACGCCCTCAATCCGAGCCGCGAGAAGATGTCGAAGAGCAAGGGGAACGTGGCGGGTGACCCGCTGGCGGCCCTCGAGCAGTTCTCGGCCGACGAGCTCAGGTACTGGGCATGCAGCAGCAAGCTGGGCAGCGATGTCGTGTTCAGCGAGGAGGTTCTCGGCCTCGGCAGGCGGCTCGTGACCAAGCTCTGGAACGCGGTGAGGTTCGCCTCCCAGCACCTGGAGGACTACGACCCTTCCCTCGGTGAAGCCGATCTGCGACCCTTCGACCGGTGGATCCTGGCGAGGGCATCCGCCGTGGCCGGGGAGGGGACGGCGGGTTTCGACGAGTACGAGTTCTCCACCTGCATGAGGGAGACGGAGACCTTCTTCTGGAGCGACATCTGCGACAATTACCTCGAGATAGTCAAGGCCAGGCTGTACGGCGACGACCCCGCGGCCAGGAGGGCGGCGCAGCAGGCTCTCTACCAGGCGCTCTACACCGCGCTCAGGCTGTTCGCCCCGGTGCTGGTCCACATAACCGAGGAGCTGTACCAGGGAGTTTTCCGCCGGTTCGAGGAGCATCCGAGCGTCCACACCGCCCCGTGGCCGGCCGGGACCCCTTCGGCTGACGACGAGAGGCTGCTCGAGCTGGGCGCGAGCGCCCTGGCCATAGTGGAGGCTGCGAGGAAGTTCAAGAGCGAGGGCAACCTCAGCATGGCCGCGCCCCTGGGCGGAATGGCCGTGACGGCGCCCGAAGGCGATCTGACGGGGTTGCGAGGTTTCGAGAGCGACCTGCTCAGCGTCACGCGTTGCCCGTCCATCGAGTGGTCGGCGGGGGAGGTTCTGTCGGTGACGGTTTCCGGGAGCCCCTCGTGAGGCCCGGCTGGGACGAGTACTTCCTGAAGCTGGCCATGCTGGCGTCCGAGAGGGCCACGTGTCCGAGGATGCACTGCGGCTGCGTCATCGTGAAGGACAGGTATGTGCTCTCCACGGGCTACAACGGCTCCCTCCCGGGGGCGCCCCACTGCGAGGACGAGGGATGCCTGGTCGTCGACAACCACTGTGTCAGGACGAACCACGCCGAGATCAACGCCATCTCACAGGCCGCGAGACACGGGGTGTCGGTGAACGGCGCCACCGCCTACGTCACCAACATGCCGTGCACGACGTGCGCCAAGGCGCTGATCGCTGCCGGGATCGTGCGCGTGGTCGTCTTCTCGGAGTATCACGACACGCTGGCCGAGAGCTTCTTCGGGGAGTCCGGCGTCACCCTCGAGCGCCGCCCGATGCCCGACCGGCAGATCTGCTACGACCTGGGTTCCTATTCCTCGGCCAGACCCTGCAGCGACGCCGGAGGAAGCGGATCCTGAGAGACGGGCCCCGGGGCTACTGCTGCTTCGCCTCGGCCCTCTTCTGGAGTCCCCAGCGAGCCCTGACCGCCCTCTCGGCCACGGCGAAGATCACCTTGTCCGTCAGGAGGCCTATCAACACGATGACCAGGATCACCGCCACCACCGCAGGCATGTCGTTGAGCTCGCGACCCATCATCAGTAGGTAGCCCAGGCCCGGTACCGCATAGAGCAGCTCGCCCGCCATCAGCGACCGCCATGCGAACGACCACCCCAGCTTCATCCCGGTGACGATCGTCGGCAGGGCCGACGGGAGGATGACCGAGCTGTAGAGCCTTATCCCGTTCGCGCCCATGTTGCGGGCGGCCTGCACGAAGACGCGCGGCGTGTTCCGGATGCCGTCCTCGGTCGCCAGGGCGATGGACAGGAAGGCCCCCATCACCACGACGAAGACGATCGCCTTCTCCGAGAGCCCGAACCACAGTATCGCGAGCGGGAGCCAGCAGATGCTCGGAAGGGTCTGCAGGCCGAGCACGAGAAGGCCGAAGGTGTTCTTGAACCAGTTGATCCTCGCGAGCAGGAATCCGGTCACCGTTCCGCCCGCCAGAGCAATCGAGTACCCCCATGCAAGGCGCTTCAGGCTGCCCAGGATGGCGGGGAGATAGGATCCCCCTCCGAAGCCCCTCGTGATGGATTCCGCGACTCCGTCCGGGGTCGGGAAGATGTACCTGGGCCAGATGCGGAGGGCTCCGAGCAGCCACCACGATCCCAGCAGGGCTCCGAAGAAGAGCACCTGCTGCAGCCGGACCGACATCCGGCCCCTGCGGGCGGCGCCGCCCTCAGCCATTCGCCGCGGTCTCCGGGACGAGGTCCCTCAGGACCTGGGTGGCCAGGGGGATTATGCCCGGGTCCTCCATATGGCGGGGGCGCGGCAGATCGACGCGATAGGACGAGAGTATGCGGCCGGGGCTCTGGGACATCACGAGGACCCTGTCTCCGAGGACCACGGCCTCCCTCACGTTGTGCGTGACGAAGACAACCGTCTTGGCGTCCCTCATCCAGATTTCCTGCAGCTCCGCGTGGAGCCGGTCGCGGGTTATGGCATCGAGGGCTCCGAAGGGCTCGTCCAGGAGCAGCACCGCGGGATCCATGGCGAGTGCCCTCGCGAGGGCTGCCCGCTGCTTCATGCCCCCGGAGAGCTCGTGCACCCAGGAGGCGGCGAAGCGTTCCAGATGCACCATCCGGAGCAGGGCGTCAACGCGCCTGTGACGTTCCGGGGCGGGCATCTTCCTGAGCTTGAGGCCGAACTCCACGTTGGCCGCGACCGTGAGCCAGGGGAAGAGGGCCGATTCCTGGAAGAGGAGGATCCTGGAGGGGTCGGGTCCGGTCACGGGGATTCCGCCCGCCGTGACGGTGCCTGCGGTCGCCTGCTCCAGCCCCGCGAGGAGATGGAGGACCGTGGTCTTCCCGCAGCCCGAGGGGCCCACGAGGCACACGAATTCTCCGCTCGCGACGGAGAGGTCGAAGCCGTCGAGGGCGTCGACCCTGTGCCCGGGCCGGCTGAAGACCCGCGAAACGCCCCTGAGCTCGAGGTCCAGCTCTCTACTCCGTGAGAGGGGGGAGCGCCATGCTGGACAGAACCGATTCGAGCTCGGATAGGTCATAGATGCCGTTCAGATCGGGCTGCTCGTCGAGGAAGCCCGCCTGCCACGCCGCCTGCGCGGAGGCTGATAGCGAGCTGCGCACAGGATCCCAGGTCGGCGTCATCCTCGACCAGGCCGAGTCCAGGACCGCGGGAGGGATCTCCCTGCCTGTGAGGGTGGCGATCTGGGCATTCAGCAGAGCCTTGGCCTCCTCGGGATTGTCGCGCTCCCAGAGGGTGATCCTGACATGGGCCGTGATCCAGCGCCTCACGAGGTCGGGATGCTGCTCGAGGAAGGCGGTGGACGCGATCAGATGGGCGGTGACGAACTGCCCGCCCGGCCAGAGGTCACGCTCGTCGACGAGGATCCTGCCCCCGGCCTCCACGACGAGCCTGCTCGCCCACGGCTCGGGCACCCAGGCGCCGTCGATCTGACCCTGCCGGAGGAGCTCGAGTATCTGCGGGTTCTCCGTGGGCACTATCTCCACCGTGCCGCCCTTGTCGGTCGTGGAGAGGCCGTTTGCGGCCAGGTAGCCTCGCAGGGCGACGTCCTGCGTGTTGCCGAGCTGCGGAGTCGCGAGGCGCCTCCCGGAGAGATCGGCGCCGGAAGCGATGCCGGAGCTGTCGGCGACGACCAGGGAGGCTCCTCCGCTCGTGGCTCCGCAGACAATCCTCAGAGCCTCGCCGTCCGAGCGGACGAAGCCTGTGATGGCGGGGTTGGGGCCGATGTAGGTCATGTCGATCTCGCCTGCGAAGAGGGCTTCGATGGCGGAGGGTCCGGCATTGAACATCACAGGCTCGATCGTCACGCCAGGACCGAGGGCCTCCTGGAAATCCCCCCGCGCGAGGCCGATGATGGCCTGGGAGTGCGTGATGTTGGGGAAGTACCCGATCCTGACCACGTCAGGCCTGCCCCCTGCGTCGCCGCAACCGGTCTGCAGAATGATCGTCGACGCAATCAGCGCCCCTGCCGATATCCTCATCTCTCCGAACCTCTTTCCGCTACGCCGGCAGGGACCTTCGACAACAGGACCGTGCCGTCCCTGAGGAGAACCCAGCGCAGCCTTTCGCCGTCCGCAATCGTGAACCTGTCCGCTATCCTCTTGGGCACTGTGGTGCGCCGCCGGCTGCCCCTTATCGTCACGGCCGTCTCGGTGACGAATTCCACATCCTCGAGATCCGCGTGCATGAACCCCTCCTTCTCCAAGGCACCAATACTAAACCAATATGTATTGGTTCCGCAAGGCCGATCCTCCGCCCGATCCGGAGATGCCCGCCCCCTCCCCGCGCGGGGCCGTCGGAAGCCTCCCTTTGCATCGGAGGGGCACGCTGCTCATATCTCCGGCAGGGAGGTTCCAGATGGAGTACTATCCCGCGGTCCGGGACACTGGCAGCATCGACCTTCTCCTCGCGCACATCAGGCAGACACCCCCGCCGCCTGCGGCCGACGTGTCCTACCTCAAGGACGCCGGCTTCAGGAGGGAGGGCGACGAAGCCCTTGCCGACCTGCTGCTGTTCCTCGGGTTCGTGGATGCCGACTGGAGGCCTGAGCCCCTCTGGAAGACCTACGCGGGGGACAGGTCGGGGAGGCTGCTCTCCGAGTCCGTCAGACGAGCCTACTCACATCTCTTCGAGAGCTTCGGCGACCCCGGGAGGCAGAGCGACGACGACCTGATGACCTTCTTCAGGAAGCAGACATCCGCATCCGAGACCGACCTGGCATTCATGGTCCTGACCTTCAGGGTGCTGCGCGACGTGGCAGGCCCCGATCCGGCTGCCGCACCCTCCTCACCGCAGCCTTCCCCGGTCTCCTCTGCTGCGCCTGCCGCCCGTGCGC
>DIAQ01000047.1:72473-75030 GCA_002414865.1 candidate division Hyd24-12 bacterium UBA5074
GCCGCCCGTGCGCCCTCTCCGCAGGCGTCTCAGCCGGCGGCTCCGGCGGTGCAGGCCGCACCGGCCGCAGCCGCGTCGAAGCCCGCGGTGAAGGTCGAGCGCGTCGAGGGGAGTGACGCCAGGATCAGGATCTCGCTCGAGATGGATGTGTCCTCGGACCCGGAGCTGGTGTCGATCATAAAGGCTCTGCTGGAGAAGGCCGGAAAGGCCTAGAAGGGCATCTCCCACTGGGCGCCGATCTCGGTGCGCCCCGGCCCGTCCGTCTCCTCCAGCCCCGAGCCGAGGCTCTGCTCCCCCTCGCGCACCATGCGGGACGCGCGAATCTTCAGCCCGCCTCCTCCCGGCAGGTCGACCGCAGCTGCCGCCTGCAGCAGAAAGCCGTCCCCCCACACGGATGTCGAGGCGAACTCGCCCGGGAATCCGAGTTCGCCGACATATGCCCTCGCCGCATATCCCTGGGTCGAGAACCCGGCTGCCCCCACCGATACCGAGAGCGACCTCAGAAGATCCCACCTCAGGCGAGCCTCCACCGCTCCACCCGAGAGAGTCTCCTCGTCTGCGGCCCCGGTGAGCTGGACCTCCGCGTCGATCCTGGCGTTCCTGAGTGCCTCCATCGTGGATCCGACGGTCCACCGCCACGACTCGGCTCCCCTGATCGAGGCCGCCCTGCACGATGTGGTGAGCTCGAGCGTCGGACCTGTCCTCCATGAGACGTAGAAGGATCCGCGCTGGGAGCCCTCGCCCTCCAGCGTCGAAGCCGTGAGCGACAGGGCGGATATCCACCCCGCGGCGGGGCGCCATCGGAATGCCGCTCCGCATCCGGCGTCGCATGGGGAATCGGCGGGGAATTCGCATCTGTCGTCATCCCCGTAACCCGCGGGACAGGAGAAGAACATTCCGTTGAACCGGAAGGGCTCGGAGGACTCGCTGACCGAGGTCCACCAGGCGACCGTCCTGGCGGAATCGGACTCGACCGCGGCCTCGCCGCTCAGGAGGACGGGGCCGGCCTGGAGTCTGAAATCGGCTCCGGCCCGGATGCGGTCGTCCCCCCCGGCCCTTCTGCAGGCGAATGTCGCCCCCGCCGGGCCGGCCTCGACCCTCGCCGCCGCCGCCTTCTCGACTACGGAGCCGCGCGCCTCGATCTCGGAAGCCGTCCTGTGGAGGCCGTCTCCGGACGGATCGATCTCCGAGTACGCGGCGAGGGCGGCGAAGCCCACACCGCCTGTCACTCCCGTCGCTGCCGCGCCTGTGAGCGGCCTCCCGTCGCATGCGCCGGCGCTTGCGGCGGGCGCGACGAGCATCCTGAACTGAGGGGGCTTGGCGTCCAGCCCCGGGCCTCCCTCCCCCCATCCGGAGGGATGGGAGAAGACCATGCCGGAGCCAAGGGAGGCTCTCAGCCAGCCTCCGGCCGCGCTGCGGATCGATCCTCCGTCCGAGGAGTATCCAGCCCCTGCAGCAACCAGGTCGCCCCAGTCCTCGCCGCGGTCCTTCTCCATGAGCATCACCGCCTGGAAGGGTCCGGACCCGTATCTGGCGCGGTGGAGGAACGAGACGCCGTTCCCCGCATAGGCTCCGGAGAGCACTCCCTCACAGGCGGGGAAGCGGTTCAGGACCCTGAACAGGAGGTCGCCGGAGGTTCCGGGCTGAAGAGCCAGGACCGCGAGGAGGATCGCGGTCATCTCGTGGTGATGCTCTCTCCCAGGGACTCGACCATCGCCTCGCCGATGCCCGGCACCGCCGAGAGATCGGCAGGGGTCGAGAACGGGCCGTGGGCCTCGCGCCACCTGATTATGGCCTCGGCCTTCGCGGGGCCTATCCCGGGAAGGGTGCAGAGCTCGTCGATGCCGGCGGTGTTGATGTCGACCGGCCCGTTCACGGCAGGCGCGGAGGCCGCGGGAGGGGCTTCCCGAGTCACAGGCTCGGGCGGGGAGACGGGGTTCCCCGTGCAGAGCTCGAACGAATGCGTACCCCTGAGGTCGGGGTGCTCAGTGTAGCCGTACAGCAGGTCCACCCCCGGAATGCCCATGGTGATGGCGGCGCCGAAGCGGGCGGGGTCGGTGAGGAACGAGAGCTGGAGACCGAGTCCGCCCGCGGGGAAGTAGAAGGCGGCCGCCGAGAGCTCGGTTCCGAGCCCCTCCTGGCGCGAGGCGCCGACTGCCAGGCCCGCCCGCTCGACCGGCCACACTCCGGCTGACACCGAGAGGCGCCTGGGGGTCGCGGGATCGCGGGTGGAGCCGATATCGGTCCTGGCGAGGCCGTGCACGCCCGCCTGCAGGAAGGCCCCGCGGACGGGGCGGGCGAGGAAGCCGCAGTCGATCGAGAACCCCGAGCCTGAACCGTAGCCATCGATGGAGAGGTGATGGAAGCTCGGCGCGATGCCCGCCAGTATGTCGGGCGTGATCCTGGCGGCGGCGGGCAGGGTCGCCGTGAATTCACCGTAGCCCGAGCCGCCCGAGGCCAGCACCGCTCCGCACAGCCTGAAGCTCTCGAAGGGCAGTCCGCAGATGATGCCTCCCCGGTCGAGCTCGTCGAGCCCGAAGGGCCTCGCGGCCTGGGC
>DIAQ01000047.1:75424-98681 GCA_002414865.1 candidate division Hyd24-12 bacterium UBA5074
CCGCGAGCAGCGCAAGGATCATCGGGGCGGCCGCCCGCAGGAGGGGAGCCTTGCCTGCCGCCACATCGCGTCGTCGTCCCATGCACCGAGTTTAGTCCCTCCGCGCTCCGATTTCAAGTGCCGCTCCCCCGGGTGTTGACAAAGCGCGGCAGAGTGGTGAAGGTAGCGTCATTGGAAGGATCATCGACATGACGGACACCTTTTCCGGCATTCCCGGAAGCGTGGCCGAAGGCAAGGGGCATGGCAGAGGTCTGAACGAAAGCGCACTGAGGGTCCTCAGGAAGAGGTTCCCGGACTCGTCCGATCCTGTTCTCGAATGGCTGCCGCCCCGTCCCGACTGGACCTCCGGCCTGAACGACATAGCCGTCCTGGAGCGCGAGATCGCGCGCCTGAGGCGCACTCCGGGAGCCAAGATCGTCCTCTACGGCCATGACGACATGGACGGCATCACAGGGCTGTTCGTGGGGCTACGCATACTCAGGGGCGAGGGCCTCACCGCGATTCCCGTAATCCCGAACAGGGCCACAGAGAACTACGGCATCCTGCCCGAGCGCATGGAGGGCCTGCTGGCGGCCGGCGACCTTCTCCTCACGGTCGATTCCGGTTGCTCCGCGGTGGAGGGCGTGCAGTGGGCCGTCGACAGAGGGGCCGGCGTGGTGATCACCGACCATCACACGCTCAATCCTCCTCTCCCTCCGGCAGATGCCCTCATCGACCCCCAGCTGTCCGGCTTCCCGGCCACGGTGCTCGCCGGCTGCGGAGTGCTCTACGCAGTGCTGACCGAGATCTTCCCGGTCTGGGAGGACGACGCCCAGCTCCTGGCCGCGGTCGCGCTCGGCACCATATCGGACAGGGTTCCGCTGCTCGCCTGGAACAGGTATCTGCTCGACAGGTTCGGCGGCATCGACACATCCCGGCTGACCGAGGGCATGAGGCACCTCCTGGAGGTCTGGCCCAACAGGACCGGGGCGTGGTCCGCCTCCACCGTGCGCCAGCAGATTACCTCGGTGATCGGCAAGGGGTACAACTCCGGCATCCACAGGATCCTGGACTTCATGTTCTGCGACAGGCGGGAGCCCTGCCTCGATGAATGGAACGAGATGCTCGACTGGAGCGAGACAAGGGCGCAGCTCCTCTCCGAGCTCCTGAACCGGGCGATGCAATCCAAGGACCCTCAGGCCGACGCCTTCGGCATGATCCTGGTCCACCTGGACGAGATACCTCCGGGCATGGGCGGGACCCTGGCGAGCAAGCTCAGCAGGATCTACAGGCGCGGGAGCATAGTGGTGACGCAGCGGCCCGACGGGACCCTCGTCGGCGAGGCGAGATCAGTGGGCGACTGGGATATGGCGCGTTTCCTCGTGAGCCTGAGAAAGGTCTTCACGAGTGCGGGGGGGCACGTCCGGGCGGCGGGCTTCAGCGCCGACGGGATGGGCTGGCCTCAGCTGCGCGACCTCCTGATCTCGCACATGTCTGGCTTTCCGACCTCCCCTGTGCCCGAGCCGCACATCGACCTCGAGCTCCCGGTCCTCCCGTCCGCTGCCGATCTCGCCGTGCTGGCGCCCTTCGGCCCTGACTTCCCTCCGCCTGCGGTCAAGGTCAACGGCATGAGGTACCTGCTCCAGTTGAACAGCGGGGGTCCGAACTGGTGCATCTCGGAGGACAGCGGCGAATGAACCTGCGGGCCAGGCCGCGGCTGGTGCCGGCGTGATCTACGTCGTCACCGGCTCTGCAGGCTTCATCGGGAGCAGCCTCGTGGACAGGCTCCTGTCCCGGAACAGGCGCGTCGTCGGAATCGACTGCTTCCGGGACAGCTACCCGGTCGGGATCAAACGCTCCAACATCGCCGCCGCCATGAGGAATCCCCTGTACAGGCACCTCGACACGGACCTGTCCGTGGACCGTCTCGACGAGCTGGACGAAGCCCTGGGGCCGTCCGCCGACTTCGTCGTCTGCCATCTCGCGGGCAGGGCTGGGGTCAGGGATTCATGGGGCGGCAGCTTCGACGGCTACATCGCAGACAACATCCGTGCCACGGCCTCGCTCCTCGAGTGGGCCGCCTCGAAGCCGGGGCTGCGCAACTTCGTGTTCGCCTCGTCCTCGTCGGTCTACGGCGACGCGATACGCCTGCCGCTCAGGGAGGAGGAATCGATCCCCAGGCCTCACTCCCCCTACGGAGTGACCAAGCTGGCCGCCGAGAACCTCGTGAGGCTGTTCTCGTTCAACAGGGGCCTTCCGGCGGTCTGCCTCAGGTTCTTCAGCGTATACGGGCCGAGGCAGCGCCCGGACATGGCAGTGCACAGATTCATCCATGCGGCGCTGACGGGGAAGCCGGTCCAGATCTTCGGCGACGGGAGCCAGACGCGCGATTTCACGCATGTCGACGACATCGTGACCGGAGTCCTGAAATCGATGGATGCAACCGCGGGCTCCGTATACAACCTGGGCGGAGGCTCCCGCGTGAGCATCTCCGACCTCCTCGGACTCGTTGCCGGCGCCGTCGGCGCTCCCGTGCCCGTGACGCTCTCCGACCGCAGCCCGGGAGACGTGTCCGATACTCAGGCCGACATCTCTCTGGCGGACCATGATCTGTGCTGGTCGCCCTCGGTGTCCCTTGCCGAAGGCATCGAGACGGAAGTGCGCTGGGTCCGCGGCATATACGGGCTCTGACGTCCAGCGGTAATGATGGGGGAGCCGGCGGCCGAAGCCGCCGGCTCCCCACGCAGACGGGCTCCTCCTACCGGACTATGTCCGCGTCGTCCCTCGGCTCGAGCTTGAAGTCGCTGTACCCGTAGTAGAGGGCTCCCGTGATCGAGGAGATGGCGTCGCCGACCGTGGGCGTGTAGGCGTAGTCACCCAGGTCGTCCACTCTGCAGGCACCCGTGCCGTCGGTGACGGACCACTCGCCGAAACCCAGGCTGTCGCTCACGACCGTCAGGTCCTGCACGCGCAGGAGGACCGATTCCCACTGCTCGGGATCGGCCGGGGTGGCGAGGCTGCCCGTCGTCACGATCTCGGCGGCCGGGAGCGCATGGCCCGCGGAGTGCACGACGACATCAGAGATGTATGACAGCTCGGTGAGCCCGTAATACTCGGCCACGGTTCCGGTGACGGTCACGCTGTCGCCCCTCGAGAGCGAGGAGATGTCGCTGTCGTAGAGGATGAGGCCGCTCCAGGGGCCCCCGGTGGCGTCCTGGATCACGGCGTAGGCCTGGGAGGAGGAGTAGAACTCGCCCCCCGCCACGGTCACGATGCCGGTGACGCTGACCACCTCGTCGACGTAGGGGGACGAGGAAGCCTGGCCCTGCACCTGGTAGCAGGTCAGGACGTCGGTCGGCCCGCCGCCTCCGCCCACGTCGAGGTCTTCGTCGTCGCGAGGCTCCAGCTTCCATTCGCTGTAGCTGTACCAGCACACGCCCGCCGCCGCATTCAGCGTGTCTCCGACCGCAGGGGAGTACGAGTAGCTCCCGAGGTCGTCCACGAAGCACTCGCCGGAGCCGTCGTCGACGCTGAACTGACCGTAGGAACCGACGGCTGTGACGATGGCGTCGGATATCTCGACGAGCACGGCCTCCCACTGCTCGGCGCCGCCGGCATCTGTGAGCCAGGAGGTCTGCACGGGAGAGGCGGGAGGCAGCTGCTCGCCTGTCGAGAGTACCTGGACGCCCGTGATGTAGCCCAGCTCGGTCATGCCGTAGTACTCCTGCACCGTGCCCGTGATGGCGACGAGCTGGCCGCGCTCGAGCGTCCCGATGCTGTCACCGTAGAGCACGAGGCCGCTCCATGCGCCTCCTTCGGCATCGCCGATCACGGCGTAGGGGGAGGTGGAGGTGTAGTACTCGGCTCCGCCCACGGTGACGATGCCGGAGACGGTGACGACCTGGCCCTCGTAGGGCGACGAGGACTGCTCGCCCTGGATGTCGTGGCAGCTCAGATAGCCGCTTCCGCCCGAGTCCGGAGTCGTCGCATGGTCCTCGTTGCTCCATGCCGAGAGGCTCTCGGTGTCGCGGGTCTGGAGGGCGTAGTAGTAGGTCTCGCCCCAGTCGAGGTCCTGGTCGATCCAGAGCGTGTCCAGGGCGGAATCGAATACGCTCACGAGCGTGGCGGACGCCGGGTCGTCGGCGATGCCTGCGCTGGGTGACCTGTAGAGACGGTATTCCGAGAAATCGGCATCGGCGCAGGGCGTCCAGCTCAGAGAGATCGAGTTCTGTGAGGTGGATGGGACTGCCGAGAGCGTGGATGCAGCCGGGTCTTCGCCCGGCCCTGCCGGTCCGCCTTCGTCGTCGCCGCAGGACAGGGCGAGCAGAAGCGCAAGGACCGGCAGCACCGTCGAGATGCGCCTGGTCATGTCAGACCTCCCTGTGAGGGAAAGCGAACGAGGACATCAGAATGCCACGGAAATGCCGGCCAGGACCGGCCAGGACATGTCGCCCATCCGTCTCACCGACAGCGCGGCGGAATAGGTCGAGCCCTGGCTGAACTCCCATCCCAGGCCTCCGAACGGCCCGGATGCCTGGTCCTCCCCCGGGACAAGGGTCCATCCAGCCGCCGCGGAGAGCCCGCCGACCGCGCAGATGGCGCAGGCGGAGAACCTCGAGGCCGTCCAGAAGCCTATCGATGCGCCTCCGGCCAGCGACACGCCTTGCACGAGGCCTGTCTTTGCGCCCAGGGACACCTCGGTCGGCAGGTTCTTGGTGATGCCGTCCCAGGATGGAGCGGCCCCCGCATTCCGCAGGGCGATCCCGGCCTCGAAGGAGTCTCCCCCGATGTACGAGACGCCTGCCGAGGAGGAGAATCCTGCAGCGTCGTCGTCCTCTATGCTCTCCCAGAGAGTGGAGGCCGACAAGCCCCCGCGAAGCCCCGCCGGGAGGGGGAACGAGACGGAGACGCCCGCGGCGCCTGACGACCATGAATACTCCCCGGTCGGGCTGCCGTAGAGGTCTCGGCCCTGGATGCCTCCGCTGCCGGCATAGCGCAGGACTCCCCCGGCAGCGATCCCCGGGGCGGGCCTGAAGGCTCCCGCGGCGGAGGCGACGGTGGTCTCGAGGCTCCACCTTCCTCCTGTCGCGGTGAAGCCGGACCCGAGGCAGGCAGGGTTGCCCGCCGCGGCATCCGCCCCGCCGGCGATCGCCCAGCCGGCCTCGCCCAGCATCATCTGCCCGGCGAAAGCGGGGACCGCGAGCACGAGGCCGTCGGCCGTACCGGGTCCGGAAGCCCCGGCGGACGCCCCAAGGACGAGGATCAGCGCGAGATCGCGAATCTCTCTGTCCATCTCGTCCCGCCGACGAGCTCGACCGTCACGCAGTAGAGGCCGGGAGATGCCAGGGACCCTCCGTCGAGAGAGAAGTCCCAGTTCGTGGGGTTCGCCGGGGAGTCGATCGAGAGAACGTTCTCGCCCAGCAGGTTGTATACGTCGAGGGAGGCCGCCTGGAAGCCCGCGGGCCACTCGAAGGTTATCGAGGACCGCGCCGGGCTCGGATAGGCGGTGAGCTCCTCCACCGGCTGTCCCTCGGAGGGCGGCAGCGAGTTGAAGTAGAGCTCCTCCCCGTCGGTGGCGATGAAGAAAGTACCGAGCTGATCGGTCCTGAAGACCTCGATATCCCTCGCGTAGAGCCGGGCGAGCACTTCTCCATGCGGATGGCCGTAGGGGTTGCCCGCCCCCACCTCGATGGCGGCCCACACGGGGTCGACCGCATCCAGCCACGCGGCGCAGCTGGAGGTGGAGGAGCCGTGGTGGGGGACCTTCATCACGTCTGCGGAGACGGACGAGACCAGCCCCGCTCCCAGCGCAGCCAGGATCTCGTCTTCGCCCCCCTCCGTCTCGATGTCACCGCAGAAGAGGAAGGACACCGAGCCCATGGTGACCCTCAGGACGATGCTGGAGTTGTTGAGGTTCCCGGGATCGAGCGGCTCGGCGGGGTGGAGCGCCTCGACGGAGAGCCCGGGGCCCCAGTCGAGGGTATCGCCCATCCGGACAGGGACATAGGCCGCGCCGCTCTGCTCGACCTGCTGGAGGAACTCGGTGTACGCGGGAGTGGGTGTGTAAGGCCAGGCGCTGTCCCATACGACGTCGGCAGGCGTCGAAGCCAGGACGGAGGAGAGGCCGCCGACATGGTCGGAGTGGGCATGCGTGGCCACGATGCCGTCGAGCGAATAGATGCCCAGGCTGTCGAGCAGGGGCAGGATGCGAGACTGGCCGCAGTCCCAGTACGGTGAGGAGCCGTGGTCTCCGCCGTCGATGACGTAGCTGGAGCCGTCCGGCGCGATGACCAGCATGGCGTCGCCTGAGTATTCCTGGTATCCCGGATCGATGAAGAAGACGGTCAGCGTTCCAGCGCTCGAAGGCAGGGCCGACGCCAGGACGAGGGCGGGGAGCAGCCTACTGTACAAATGCCTTGATGAAGGCCCAGGTGTTTTCTGCGAAAGAGTTCTGGAAGACGCTGTTGACCTCGCCGGGCGTTCCGAGGTCGCCCTGTCCGAACGAATCGATGGCCGAGGCCCAGCTCGCTGAGATGCTGCAGATCCAACCCGGGTTGATGCGCTCGCAGGACCTGGAGGTGGCGATGGGCCAGGTGCTGTCGTAGTCGATGGTCTCGGCGGTCTGGTACAGGGGGTTCAGGAGGCGGAGCATGCCCGTGGAGCTTATCCTGAAGCTCGTGCCGTAAACGAAATCGGGCTCGTAGCCCCCGTTGCGGCTGTAGTTGGAGCTGGTGCCGAGCACGTAGTAGCCGCCGGGCGGGAGGAGATAGGAGCCCAGGACTACGGATGCGCCGCTCTGGTTCTCGACTCTCCAGCCCGAGAGGTTGACCCAGTCGTCAGAGCGGTTGTAGAGCTCGATCCACTCGCCCTCGGCCTCGGAGGCGGAGGCGGAGGGCGTGGCCATGAACTCGTTCACGACGACCTGCGTGTTGACGAGCGGATCGTCGCCTGGATCGGGCGGGAAGGCCAGCGACGCGAGTATCAGGAGACAGGCGCCCAAGGGACACCTCCATGCGCGGAAACGAGCATCGCTCTCAGTCCTCCATCGTCCGCAGGAGCTCCTCGATGCGCTCCATGGCGTGACGACGCTCCTCCTCGAGCTGCCTCAGGGCCTCCTCGTTCTGAGCGCGGCGAAGGCGCTCGGCGGGTTCGAGAGTGGTCCTGTTGAGGAAGGGGCCGAAGAAGAGCTGGAATCCGACCGTGAACTTGGCGCTCTGCATGACGTCCTGCTCGTCGCGGACATCGCCGCGGAAGAGCTGCTCGAACTCCGCCACCGCCAGCGAGACCCTGGCGAGGCGGCTGAACCTGTACGACCCGCCGATGTTGGCATCCCTGCCGTCCCATTCGATGGCCATCGAGGTGGACGAGTTCGGGTGCACCTCGAAGGAGCCGAACAGACCCGGGATGGGGTTGTCGAAGCCGCCGTCGGATGTCCTGTCGGCGTCCTGGAGGAACCGGCCCATACCCCAGCCGAGGCTGAGGCAGATCGGCGTGCCCGTCACGTAATCGAAATTCTTGCTGAGGACCACATAGGCCGAGAAGTTCTGGCTCTGCGGATAGGCGTAGAGGCCGCTGTCGCCCTCGAAGAACTCGTAGTTCTTCTCGCCGATGATATTCTCGACCCCGAGCGCGAGGCCCGGCCTGGTGATGGACTCGCGGAGGACGAGCACTCTGGCCTGACCGGAGATGCCTCCCGCGCCCAGGTAGGTCACTCCGAGCTGGGCTCTCTCGAGCAGGCCCACCTCGATGTGTCCGGCGATGGCGAAGTCGCTCTCGGAGCTGCTGTCGGCGCCTTGATAGCTGAAGGCCGTGAAGCCGGCCCCGGCCTCGATTTCCGTGTGGCGCAGGACGCTCGCCATCGGTGTGTCCAGCAGCCCCGACCTGGCGAACGGAAGCGAGCCCGCCGCAACCGGAGCGCACGCGACAAGGAGCGGGAACAGGATCATCCGCTTCATTCAGAAACCTCCCATGACAGCCAATGATAATGGTTCCCGCCCTGTACAGCGTAGCTCCCCGGCCGGAGCCCGGAACGACACGCCCGGCTTGCGCTTTCTCCCTTCGTGAAGCAGTGTTGTCCCGTAGGCCGGCCAGGCCGGCTTCCTGCCGCGCGTCCGCGCGGCGGGGGGCGGAGCCGGGCCGGTTCGGCCTCCGGGCCGGGGCGGTGGGCCGGTGAGGAAGCTCGGCAGTCTGAAATTGGTTCTGCGGCTGAAGCCGCTCTTCTACCTCGGCATGATCCCCGTCCTGCTTCTCGCAGCAGTGCTGGGCAACGCCGTGGGCAGGGAGGCCTCCTTCACCGCCGAGCGCGGGGTCGACGGCTCGGGCCTGCTCACGGTGATCATCTCCCGCTGGATAGCCGGCCGCGACACCGTCATGATCCCCCTGGACGACATCGCAGCGGTCTGCATCCACTCCTCCTCCCTGGACGGCGTGGTGCCGTCCGGGTCGTCCCTGCCCGTGGATTTCTGCGACCTCGCGGTCCAGAGGTGGAGCGGCCCGCCCGAGGTGTTCGAGACCTGGAATCCCTATCCCGTCGAGAGCATGTCCGGGCTGAGGGACAGGCAGGGGGCCCTCGAGGCCTTCCTGGCGGTTTCCGAGCCCGGCCTGCTGACATTCAAGACCGGGGGCCGCCTGCTCTCCCATGTCGTCGCGATAGCGATGCTGCTGCTGGGCCTGCTCGTCCTGAGGACGTTCTTCGCCGACCTGCTGTCCGTGGAGGTTCGCTGGGAGGCCGACGGCATCTCGGTCCTGCTCAGGAGGAAGCTCCCGGGCTTCAGGCCGAGGGAGAGATGGATCGAGTACATCCATGACGGAATAGTCACGGAGGTGGGGCACGGCCCTGCCGGGAGCCTCGAGATCCGCTACCGGAGCGGTCCCCCCGCCACGATCTCGCTGCCCTACATGCAGCCCCGGAAGCTCATCCGCCTCAGGCTGATGCTCGAGAGGATCCTCATGACGAAGATGAACCCCCTCCAGGACGACTGGGTCGAGGAGCATTCCGATTTCCTGCCCCACCCCCGCAAGCCCAGGGGGACCCCGGAGGTCTGGACCCCGGTGGACGACGACAGGTCGCAATAGGGGTCTCCGGGCCTATATTCTGTCTCCCTTGTAGGTCTTCATCATCCTGGAGTTGCCATGCGGCCTTCACTGATCGCGTCATTCCTCGACAAGAGGCAGCCGGGCTTCATGATCCTCACGGTCACAGCCGCCTGCAACGCCAGGTGCTCCTTCTGCTTCTACGGCTCCAGAGTCGCCGCCCCCGATCCCTCCTCCGAGTTGTCGGCAGCCGAATACGAGAAGATCTCGCATCGCTGCGGGGCCATCCCGTACCTGCTGATCTCCGGCGGGGAGCCGGTGCTGAGGGACGACCTCGAGGAGATCGTCGGGCACTTCGTCAGGAACGCCCGAGCGTCCTTCGTCACCATCCCCTCCAACGGGCTGCTTCCGGAGAAGTCGCTCGACCTGTTCTCGAGGCTCTGCCGGCGCTTTCCGTCGACTCATTTCAGGGCTGCCTTCAGCATCGATCTCCCCGACGCCCGGCACGACGAGGCCCGCGGAGCGCCCGGGTGCCTCGAATCCCTCGTGGAAGCCGCCGCCCTCGTGGGAGGCCTCAGGAACAGGACCCCCAACCTCACCATGGAGGCGATCTCCGTCTACGCGCCATGGAATGCCCCTGACATGGGCGCCCTCCGGGAGTTCGTCAGGGAGAGGATGAAACCGGACAACCACGAGGTGCATATCCTGAGGGCCGACTGGCCGTCGCTTGTGGCGCCGGGCGTCGATCCGGAGGCCTTCCTGAGGGAGAACGCCGAATTCAGGAGGCATGGCAGGAGGCCCGAGAGCAGGCCCCTCAGCCCGTTCTTCCGGGCGCTCAACGACACGTATGCCGCCTCCCTGGGCAGGATCCTGAGCGGCCGTTACGCGTTCCCATGCAGGTCGGGGAGCAGGCTGGTGGTCATCGACGAGAGAGGGGCCGTCAGGCTCTGCGAGCTGCGCGACGAGGTGCTGGGCGATCTGCGGAGCAGCGGCTACGATCTCCGGGCGATCCTCCACGGCCCGCAGGCCCGCGCCGTGGTCTCGGAGATGAACCGCTCGAAGTGCATGTGCGCATGGGAATGCGCGGTCTCGACCAACATAGTTGCCTGGCCGCCGCTGTATCCCTCGCTGCTCGCCCGGACGGTCGCAAAGGCCTTGCCGGGCGGGAAGGGATGAGATGAAGGTCGCCCTGGTGAGGCCGCCCGTCGTGAACCTGAGGAACAGTCCGTTCGGTTCGACGCCGGGCGTGCCGTCGAATGTGGCCTATCTCGGAGCCGTGCTGCGGGAGGCCGGGCACGAGCATGTGATCGTGGACTCCTATGGACTCGCGCCCCACAGGTTCTCGAGGTACAAGGGCAAGTTCGAGGCGCGCGGGCTCCTCCCGGCGGAGGCCGTGGAATGCATCCCGGCCGATGTCCAGCTCATCGGTCTCTCGTGCCACTGCACGCTCGAGCACGGGATGACCCTGTCGCTCATCCGCGAGTCGAAGAAGCGTTTCCCTGGAGTGCCGATAGTCGTCGGGGGATACCACACGACCTTCTGCACGCGTCCCTTCCTCGAGGAGGGGGCGGACTTCGTCCTCCAGGGAGAAGGGGAGCACAGGCTGCCCATGCTCATCAGCCACCTCGAAGGAGGGGGCTTCGACCTGGACGGCATCTACGGGGGGGAACACGCAAGCGAGCGCACGCCTCGCGTTTGCCCGATCGAGGACCTCCCGTTCGCCGATTTCGACTCCATCCCCCTCGAGGAATACTGGAAGCTGCACTACGCCCACGGCCCTGTCGTGTCGGGCCGCTACCTGAGCCTGTTCACCAGCAGGGGATGCCCCCACGCCTGCGCCTTCTGCCAGACGCCCCGGATGTGGGGCGGCAAGTGGATGGCCAAGAGCCCGGGCCGCGTGGTGGACGAGATGGACGCCTATGCAGAGCGCTACGGGGTGGCGGACTTCCATATCCAGGACGAGAACTTCTCCCTCTCGAGGCGGAGGACGCGGGAGTTCGCGCTGGAGCTGCTGAAGAGGGGGAGGCGCTACACCTACTGCTTCCCGTCCGGCATCAAGGTGGAGACCGTCGGCTTCGAGGAGCTGGAACTGCTCAGGAGGACAGGTTGCGGCTACTTCGCGATCTCGCCCGAGTCCGCCTCTCCAAGGGTGCTGGCGGCCATGAACAAGTCCGTGGACCTCGCCCACGTGGAGAAGGTGGTGGCCTGGTGCCACCAGCTCGGGATCAGGCTGAACTGCAACTTCGTCCTCGGATTCCCCGGCGAGGAGCTCGAGGACAGGCGGATGACCTACAGGCTCATAAGGCGCCTCGTGCGCCTGGGCCTGGACGAAGTCGTGACCTTCATGCTCACGCCGCTTCCCGAGACCGCCGTCGCAGGCCTGATGCCCGAGGGGCTGGAATACGAGGACATGAACTTCTCCCCGACCTGGCGCGAGAACTACGGGCGCATAACCTGGGCGAGGCGTTGGATCTACATCCAGTTCTTCACCCTTCAGGCTGTGTGGCACCCGGGGAAGCTCGTCCGGCACGTGTACGGGATCCTGACCAGGAGATTCCGGATGAAGGGGGACATGACCGTCTACCGGTTCCTGGTCGATCTGTGGGACAGGCATATCCGCACCCTGCCGGGCGGGTCTGCGCCGCCCCTGCGGGGTCCTCTGCCGTGGATCCCCTGCGCCGGGAGCAGGGGAGGAGCAGGGAGGGCCGCAGGAGGCAGGTCCTCCGGAGTTTGTTGACGGGGCCGGCTCTACCCATATTCAGCGTGCACGCACCCAAAAGGAGGAGATATGCGCCTGGCTTCCATGCTGTGCGCTGTGCTCCTGGGGAGCTCCCTCGCCGCGACGATCGACATCGGCGAGGACCAGCTCTTCTGGAGCAAACCGTTCTGCGGTGATTGATTCCTGTCGCTGCACTACCAGGTGGTAGTGCTCGACAGCGAGATCGGGAACGCGGTCCAGATCCAGAGCATCTCGTTCAAGAGGTCGACCTTCGGCGTCGACACGGCCACCTTTGCGGACCTCAACATCTACATGGGCCACGGCACCGCCGACCAGCTCAACCCGGTGTTCCTGAACAACTACCTCCCGGGCACCCGGACCCAGGTCTTCGACTCGGGCGGGATCATCACCCTTACCGCGGGGATGAACGAGTGGTTCACGATCAACCTGGACACCCCGTACTGGTACAGCGGCGTGAACAACCTGATCATCGAGTTCGAGTGGCCCTCCGACGAGCCCAGCGAGGGTTCCCTGTACATCTGGCACTGGCAGGCGGGAACCAACAGGGCCATCTTCGGCCCCTTCGGGTCGACGACAGCCGACGAGTTCGAGACCACGGTCCCCCACCTGAGGCTCAACGGCAACCTCGAGCTCCAGACGGACACCTTCGGCTCGATCAAGGCGCGCTTCGCCGAAGACTGACGGAATCCGTTCCGGCGTCGGAAGGCCCGCGCCCAGGTGCGCGGGCCTTCTCCGCCCCGGGCGGCCGGGCGGGTGGAATCGGAAGACGAGAGGAGGAGCGATGTCGCTTCCCGGACGGGCCTGCCGGAGCATCCCGGCGATCGCGGCAGTCATCTGCGCGTCCTTCCTGGCGAGGAGCGCGGCCGCGCACTGCGACACCATGGACGGGCCGGTCGTGACCTCCGCCAGACAGGCCCTGGAGGACGAGGACCCGTCTGCGGTCCTGGTATGGGTCCGGCCGGAATACGAGGCCGAGCTGAGGGAGGCCTTCGACCTCGCGCTGTCCGTCCGCGAGGAGGGCGGCGACGCCGCCTCGCTGGCCGAGACCTGGTTCTTCGAGACGGTGGTGCGGCTCCACAGGGCGGGGGAGGGCGAGCCCTACGAAGGCCTGAAGCCGTCCGGGACCGCCGCGTCGCCTGCCGTCGTCGCGGCGGACATGGCTGTGGAGAGCGGCGTCATGACGGATCTCGAGACCCTTCTCAACGAGAGCGTCTCGAGCGGCCTGCGCGAGAGATTCGCTCATCTGATGCAGCTGCGCGCTTCTCTGGACGGAGGCGTCGAGGCGGGTCGCGAGTACACGGAAGCCTATGTGGAGTTCGTCCACTATGCGGAAGAGGTCGAATCGGCGGCCACGATGCGCTAGTCGATATCCAGCCTGACCGGCCCTTCCTGCTTCCTGGCGGCTATCACCCCGTGGGACTTGGCGGGTGAAAGCCCGGCCTCGCGCAGGGCATCGACCCTGCGGATCTTCTTCGTGGTGGTCTTCGGGAACTCCGACTCTCGCAGCATGAAGTTGGAAATCCTCTTGTAGAGGGGCTGCGAGGCGTTCAGGCCGGAGATCTCCCGCCTGACCGCCGCGATGGCGAACTGCTCTTCCAGCGGGCTGCCGGCCTGACCCGCGAGCTCGATGAGCTTGTCCGTGCTCGGAAACACGATGGCCCAGATCTCCTCGCCCTTGAGGTCCGACTTCCGGCCGAAGACCATGCACTCCTGGATCAGCCCCGACCTCGTCAGCTTCGACTCGAGCTCCTCGGGATACACGTTCTTGCCGTTCTTCGAGACGATCACGTTCTTCTTGCGGCCGGTGACGAAGAGGTAGCCCTCGGAATCGAGGAAGCCATAGTCGCCCGTCCTGAACCACCCCTGGGGCGACAGGACCTCCGCCGTCTGGGCGGGGGCTTCATGATACCCGAGCATGATATTCGGGCCGCGGACCACGATCTCGCCGATGCCCGTCTCGTCCGCATCCTCGATTCGCACCTCGACTTCGGGCAGCGGGGGTCCGACCGATCCGGACTTGTTGGCCGTGTCGCGGTTCACCGCCACGATCGGCGAGCACTCTGTCAGGCCGTAGCCCTGCAGCATCTCCATCCCCAGCCTGCGGAACCCCCTGACCACCTCGGGATCGATGCCCGCTCCGCCCGACACCAGGAAGCGCGCCCTGCCCCCGAGCTTCTCGTGGACGGGCTTGAACACCCTCTTCCTCGCGCCGTGAACTCCCAGCGCGTCGGCTGCCGCGGCTGCGAAGAGGCCGACCCTGAACTTCAGCCGGCCCGCCTTCTGTGAAGCGATGCCCTGGTTGATCTTGCGGTACATGTTCTCCCAGAGCAGGGGAACTCCCAGGATCAGGGTCGCCCTGGCCGAGGCCAGGTCGTCCGCGACATGGCGCAGGCCCCGGCAGAAATACACGGTGCAGCCGTGGCACAGAGGGCACAGCATGCCGCAGACGCATTCGTACATGTGGTGCAGGGGGAGCACCGAGAGGAAAACCTCGTCGTGCTGCAGACCGACGGACTGAAGCATCTGCCTCAGGTCCGACAGGATGTTCGCATGCGACAGCACCACGCCCTTTGCCGCGCCCATCGTTCCCGAGGTGTAGGAGATGACGGCGATATCGTCTCCGCCCGCCGGAGCAGGGAGCGCGGCGGAGGATGCGGCCCCGGAGGATATTAGATCCTCCATCGAGGACAGCCCGGTCTCGCTCGAGCGCCTGAGCGTGAACAGGCCCTCCGATCTTTCCGGCATGGCTGCCGCGACCTCCGACGTGATGGCCGGGTCGAAGAAGAACATGTTGGCGCCGCTGTAGTGCAGGATGGCGTGCATCTCGGAGACAGGCAGCTCCCGGTCGATGGGCACGGAGATGCCACCGGCCCTCAGGGTGGCCAGCATGACCGTGACCCATGCGGCGCTGTTGCTTCCGGCGATGCCGACGACCGGCTTCTCCTGATGCTGGAGCAGAGCCCGGGCAAGCGAATCGACATTCCGGCCGAACTCATCGAAGCTGAGTGAATTCCAGGAGCCGTCGGCAGTGCGCTCCCGCAGGAAGGGCTTGCTTCCGTAGGTGGAAACCGAGCCGGCGAGCATGGCGGGGATGCTCGAGTACCTGGGCACCGGATGCAGCGGTCCTCCGGGGAAGGGGCGACCCGTTCCCGTTATGTCATTCTTCCGCGAGTCGGTCTTCACCTGACACCTCTCTCGCATGAACGGGTTGCCGGGGCGGGATGCAGCCGCAGGCCGCAGCCCGCCGTCCCGATAGCGCACAATAGAATGGGGCGTGCCTTCTGTCGACTGCCGGCCCGGAGGCCGGCGCCATCATTCCCTGTTCTCGCGGGGTGGCTCTTCTGCGGGTCTCGAACGAGGCCTTCGGCCGCCTCTCCTGTGGCGCGAAGAGTGCGGCTTGTCGGACGGAACGGAGTTCTGCGACGGTGAAGCGCCCTGCTGCTGGGGCTGGCCGTTCTGCGGAGCCGGACCCTGCTGCCTGGGTGGCCCCTGGTGCTGAGGAGATCCCTGCTGCTGGGACGGACCCTGCTGAGCGGGCCCCTGCGTCTGTGCGGGGTTCTGCGGCTGGGCAGGCTTCCGCTGCCGTGGTCTGCGCTTCGGTTTGTCGGCCTTCTGCGGCGGCGCGGGGTTCTGCGGCTGGATCTGACCCGGCGGCTGCTCGTTCTTCTGGGGTTGCGGGCTCTCCGCCGGGCGGGGGACGTCCTGGCCCTGGGGTTGTCTGGCAGCCTTCGATGACGATCTCCTGCGACCGCCTCCCGACCTCCTGGACTTCCTTCCCTCCTGCCGGGGGGGCTCCTGGGGGGCGTCCGCCGGGGCGCCGGCCAGCAGCGATTCGCTCAGGGGGGCGTCGGGCACCTCGAAGTCCTCCTCCGGGGGCTGCTCGACCTTCTGCTCGGGCTGGCGCTTCCTGCTGCGCTCCCTCGAGGGCTCGGGCGGCGGCGGGGCTTCTCCCCTTGTCCTCAGGATCATCTCGGTTTCAGCGGCGGATACGGGATCGATCTCGAGGATGGCGCAGATCCTGACCAGGCTGATCAGGATGTCGCCGAGCTCCTCGCGCATCTTCGTGAGGGTCCTCGGCGCAGGGCGGGACGGGTCCTCCCCCGGAGCGCGCCTGAACATGCAGGCCAGCCCGGAGACTTCGGCCAGCATGCCGAGTACGAGGTCAACGATGTCAGCTTCCTTGACGCGACCCTGGGACTTGTCCAGTAGGCGAACCCTGTCCTTGAGGGCTTCGAGCCTCGAATCGGGCTTTCTCTGATCCTGCATGCTCCGATTATCTGCCCTTGCTCGACGCGCGGTCAACGAGAGCCCGCGGCGCGGGAGGGAAATGCGGGCATCCGTCGGCATCGAGTGGGATGAGAGGGTCGAGGGCCGAGGGCGAGCCTGCCGCGATGTGCGCGGCTTCCCGGCACCCGGCGTCGCACATGGTCCTGCTCCCGCAGCGCGAGCACCCGGGCGGCGAGTGCCGCCTCAGCGCGAAGGTCCTCCAGTAGGGGTCGGTCTTGAGCGTCCGCCAGTCGCGGATATGGGCGAGCTGGACCTCGGAGTGGTTGCAGACCCTCACCCTCCCCGACGGCCCCACGGCGAAGAAGTGCACGGCGGCAGAGCACCTGGTGCCGACATGGATGCCCGGATAGGCGGATGGGTCGGCGACGCAGAAGGGCGTCTCGGTCCCGAGGGAGCCGGGCCGCCCCGCCTTCCTCAGGATGCGGTCGGCGGTCTCCAGCATGGCTCGGACCTGCTCCGCGGAGAGAGTGAGCTCGCCGAGGTGCGAAAGGCCTCTTCCTCCCGGCAGGAACCTGTTGAGGAGCACCTGCCCGGCGCCGGCCAGCAGCGCGGCGGCCATGGTCCTGTCGAGCTCGAAGAGGTTCAGCGCGGTGACCGTGATGTTGGCGGTGGTCGGGATGCCGAAGGCCTTCGCTCTCCCGAAGGTCTCGAGGACATGGTCGGCGCCGTCGGATCCCGTGTGCCTCCCGTAGGTGGAGAGGCCGGGCAGGCTCAGGCTGAGCCGCACCGAGTGGCGCGCGCAGAAGTCGAGAACCCGGTCGTCAACCAGCCTTCCGTTGGAGAGCAGGTAGAGCTCGGGCGGACCTGTCCTCGTCTCCAGCCGGCCGTCCACGGTCTCAACGAAGTAGGCGGTCCTGGAGGCTGCATGCTCGATGATCCCGAACAGGTCGTCCCGGAGGAGGGCCTCTCCGCCGGTGAAGGCCAGGCTCGTGACACCCGCTTCGCACAGGGTGTCCACTGTCTCCATCCACTCCCGCGCAGTCATCTCGCTGCCGCGGTCGAACGATCCGTCCCTTCGCTCCCAGGGGCATGAGCAGTAGAGGCAGGAGTGGTTGCAGCGAAATGTCATCTCGAGTACGGCGGTGCGCGGAAGGAAGGATCTCGCCGGGAGGCCCTTCACTCGGCGCCGTCCTCCAGCCCGAGGAGCTGGCGGAGTCGGTCGATCTGGGGCTGCAGCGGGAGCAGACCGTCGTTCGAGGTCCGATAGCCGAGCTGCCCCGCGAAGAACCCGGAGAGCATCCGGAGATCGTCGACGCTCACGTTCTGCGAGTGCGTGCGGCCGTCCGGGTACTCCACCTCCAGCACCAGCGCGGGGAACTCGGTGCCGGGGGTGCAGAAGCTGCAGAAGCTCGATTCATCCAGGGTGATGTCGAGACCGGTCCGGGCGTCGATGCCCTCGAAGATGTTCCTCGCCGTTGCGAGGTCCCGGAGAACGAACTCCGCCTGGCCCGAGCCGTATACGGTCTTCTCGCCGCAGACGGGGCATGTGTACTCGGCCACCTCGGGCATAGCCATGACAGCGTAGCACATCGCGCCGAACGACTCCTCGGGCGGATCCTCCCGGGCGATGCGCTCGAGCATCTTCTCGACCTCGAGCCTGGACATCGATTTCATGCGGCCGGAGCTGATCCGCGCCCTGCCCCCGGAACCCGCGGCCAGCCTGGACGCGCCGGCGAAGCCCACCAGCAGCAACACCATGAGCCCTGCGATCCAGAGGTTCATGATCCTCCCCGAAGCCTCATTCCCCGTTCAGGCCCAGCAGCTCGCGGAGCCGCTCGATGCTCTGCCCGAGGGGGATGGAGGCGTCATTCGCGGTCGTGTAGGAAAGCTCGCCCTCGAAAAGGCCGATGAGCATGCGGAGGTCCTCGTTGGTGACGGCGGAGGTCGTCCGGGTGCCGTCCTCCCATTCGATGGTCAGCAGGAGGCCGGGAAGGCCTCCCAGGTCGGGCGTGCAGAAGCGGCAGAAGCTGCTCTCGTCCAGCTCCATCCGCAGCCGTGTCGCCTGTATGAGCTGCTGGAACAGCATCCTTGCCTCGGGGATGTCGTACTGGACCGTCCAGGTAAGGCCGTCGCTGTAAATGGTCTTCTCGCCGCAGGCCGGGCAGACGTACTCGGCCACATCGGGCTGCGCCACCGGCTCGTAGCACATGGCGCCCATCACGTAATCGGGCTCCTCGGTCTTCTCGATGCGGGCCAGCAGCTTCTCGACCTCCTGCTGCGACAGGGAGCCTATCCTGGCCGATGTCACCGGACCTCCAGCCTGCCGGGACACCGCGGTCCTGGCCTTGAGCCGCGCCAGGCCGAAGCCGGAGAGCGCGATCGCGAGCGCTATCACTATCACGAAGAGATTCAAGCCCGACTCTCCTCCCCGGCCGTCCCCCCGCGGGGATCAGGGCCGATCAGAACACCTCCGACCGCCTGATGATACATACGATCCGCTCCTCCGTTCCACCGGGCCGCCTTTCATTGCCTCCGCGGCGCCGCCCCTCTATAGTGGGCTGATGTCAGGAGGTCGCCGCATGAGGAGTTACGGCATCCTCAGACGCCTGCCCGGAATCCTCGCCGGGGTGGCGCTGATGATCGCAGCGCTCATACCCGGCGCCCTGGGCCTGGAGGGCTCGCCGGGGGCGGGTCCGGCCCAGGTCGAAGCCGCCTTCATCGGCTTTCTCCTGCTTGTCCTGAGCTCCGTCCCGGGGGCGCTCTCGAGGGTCTTCCTCGCCGCATCGCGAATCCTGCTCGACATCGTACTGATCCTCGTCACGGTGGAGCTCGCCTCCACCGTGTGGCTGCGCTTCCATCCGGCCCCTGCGGCCGCGGCGCCCGGTGCGCTCCCTGTGCCCCGGCCCTGCCCCGGCCTGGTCTACGAGCCCCTCGTCATGTGGAGGACCGAGCCCGGCTATGCCGGGGCGTCGGCGACCACGGACAGGTTCGGGTTCCGTTCGGTCCCCGGGCAGGCGGACATCCAGCCGGCTCCGGACATCGTCATGCTCGGAGGCGCCGAGGCCTGGGGCGCGGCCGTCCCTGACAGCGCCACTCCCGCAGCCCTCCTTCAGGCCGGGCTGCGTGAGCGCGGATACGCCTCCGCCGTCGTGAGCGATCTGGCCCAGCCGGGCTGGACGACCCGGCAGTGCATCGTGCAGCTCGTCGAGGAGCTCAGGTGCGGCCGGCGACCCGACCTGGTGATAGTCTACAGGGGAGTGGAGGACGCAGCTGCCGCGCAGGCCGGCCTCGCCGGATCCCATCTGCGAGGGGACGACTTCGCCTGCATCCTGCAGGGAGAGCCCCCCGCGCCCGTCGTGACCGACATCGATCCGGCCGACTTCCTCGCATCGGTGAGACTCCTGGGCCCGGCCCTGGGCCTGAGCCCGCGGGACGAGGCGGCACCCTCCTACCCGGGCTTCGCGGATGGAACCGGCGATTCTCTCGCGGTCCTGGCCGCCGTCACCGCCCTGGAGGAGGATGTGAGGGTCCTCGAGGCTCTCTCGAGAGGCTTCGGCTTCGGCCTGGTCTTCGCCGATGCGCCCTGCTGGGCACTCGGATCGAGGCTCCCGTCGCAGGAGGAGATAGCGGCCGGGCTGCCGGGGATGGACACTCTCCCCGAAGCGCGGTTCCTGCGGGCGGTCGCGGAATCCTGCCCCGGCAGGGTCTACGGCGGCCTGCCGCACATCGCGCTCTCGCACGCGCTGGACAGCATCCCTGAAACGGCATATGCCGATCCGGTCTCGGTCACGCCTGCGGGCGGCGGCGCGGCTGCTGACCTGCTGGCCGGCTTCATCGACGGTGGCGGACTCGCCGGAGTTCGGGGAGGCGCGCGGTGAGCGCCGGAAAAGAGCAGAGGCGCCGCAGGTGGCGTCTGCCGTTCTGGGCGGTCCGGCTGCGGGCCGTCGCATCCCTCATCCTGGGCATCATACTGACGGCTGCAGCGGCCCTGGCCGATTTCGTGTGGCCGGGTTCGGCGGCGGGCTTCGGCCGGGCTCAGACGTTCGGGATCTTCCTGGGTCTCTATCTTCTGCTCAACGGCATGCTCTGGCGTCAGCGCAACGAGCTCAGAGGGGCGCTGGGAGCGCTCTTCCTGGGCATTCTGGTGCTGGCCGCGTCTGCGGACCTGGTCTCCGAGGGCCTGATGCGCATCGGCCTGGCCTCCCCGAGGCAGGCAGGCGGAGGCGGTGGAGCCGCGCTGCTGGAGTTCGAGGAAGGCACGGGTTTCAGCCCGTTCCTCCTCTGGGGGAGCCCTCTGCGGGGCGATTCGTCCCCGGATGTCTCGAGGGGATCGCGAGTCGTGGTCCTCGGCGGGTGCGAGGCATGCATGGATGCGGGGGATGGAGGGGGGGTTGCGGCGCTGGTCGAGGAAGGGCTCTCCCTGCGAGGGTTCGAAGCGGTCAGTCTCGCCCGGCCCTTCTACAACTCGGCCCAGTCGCTCGTCAGCCTGGTTCTGTTCCTGGCCGGGGGGGGAAGGCCCGGCTTCGTCCTGCTGCTGATGGGTCCTGAGGACGTCTACTGCGCGTTCGAGAGCGGACAGCCCGGGGTGCCCTGTGGCAGATGGCAGACCGGGGAGGCGGCAGCCGCATTCCTCGAGAAGCGCGAAGTCGAGGCGGGGGGATTCCCGGACTGGCTGGGGATGAGGCTCGGGGAATCTGCTCTGGGGCGCCTGGCCGGACCGGTCGGACGCAGCAGCTGCACGGTTGCCTACCGCCCGTTCGAGTCGGCGGGCGTCGAGATCGAGCCAGGGGTCCTCGCCGCCCGGATGGCCAGGAATGCCAGGTCTGTGGCGGCGGTGACGGCGGCGCTGGCCGACGCCTATGGATTCGGGTACCGGATCGTGTGGCTGGCCGCCGAGCACTCGGAGGCGGACACCCTGCCGCTGTACGAGCTCCAGGCGCTGACCGACAGCGTCGTCGCTGACTCCTGCGCTTCGGTGCCCTGCTTCAGCGTGATCGCCTACGAGAGGTCGGGGCTCCCCGGCGAGGGATCCTGCGGGTTCTCGGGTCTCTCCGCGGCGGCAGCCGAATCTACCGCAGCCCGCCTGGAGGCGGTCATCCCGCTGTAGGAGGCCCTTCCCGCGGGCTGCCTACTCGCCCGCGTCCCAGCTCGCAACGCCGTCCGTGATGGATCCGTGACCGGTCAGCTCTGACACCGGGCACGCCACGGTGTACGAGGAATCGCCGACTGTGGAGATGGCGTACCCGGAGCCCGACGGGTCCGACGGGCAACGGAATGCATCATCCCCGGGGAGGAAGCCCGCCTCGACCATCTCGGCCTGCGTTCCCGGCCTGCCGCCTGCAGCTGTCATCATCGCCTCGGCGACCGCGAGGCAGCGCATGTCGGCCCTGCATGCCGCTTCCGCGGCCTCCGCACGGACTGCCCGGGTGGCCTCGTCCAGGGCATCGGGCAGGACCGACAGAGTCATCGACTCCCCCGAGAGCGGGAAGGCCCTGCAGGCATAACGGCCGCCCTCGTCGTCGACTGCGAGTATGTCGTAACTGCCGGCGGGGAAGGCGAAGGTGTCGGACGCCCCTGGCGCCAGGCTGTCCAGGAGGAGGTCCGGGCCACTCTCTGCCGAGCCGGCCCTCGTGATGTAGATCTCGGTGATCAAGTAGCCGTCGAGCCTGTTCCTGATCTCCAGAGGGGTCTCCCTGGAACAGGACAGGAACAGTGCGACGCAGGAAAGGGTCGATACCGAAACGATTCCCTTCATGCTTCCTCCCCTCGGGCAGGCTTGCCTGCCGATCCGCCTCGAACGCCTGCCCGTGCCCCGGGCCGGTCTATCCTCGCCCGACGGCTTCCGAACCTCCGTAAAGCTCGCGTGACATCGCGTGGGCCCGTGCCACGGCATCGCGCAGCATGTCTTCGATCTCCAGCGTCCTTCGGGAGACGGCCAGCTCGTTCATCGCGGCGAGGTCGGGGACGCCTGAATCGATCAGCCTCATGACGGCCTCCCAGTTGCAGATGGCCTTTACGACGCGGTCCACGCACCGGGCTTCGCCGTCGTATGGTCTCGGCTGCATGTCGTGCTCGATCCAGCCCGCGTACGAGGAGGCGGAGAGCATGCCCGCGATGGCGAAGACCGTCGCCGACGGCGCCAGCCCGAAGTCGACGTCGTATTTGCCTGGCCCGCCCAGGCGGATGCCGTCCCAGCCCTGGCTGTTCGCGTGGATGTGCACCACCGCGTCCTCGAGAAGAGCGGCGGCACAGTCCTGGACGGGGTCGAGCCCCGCCATCTCGCTGTGCCCGAATTCGTTGATCAGCCCGAAGCGCGAGACGTCCACTCCGGCCGCACGCAGCCTGCCGCGAAGGGCCAGGACATCGGAGGAAGTCTGCAGGAGGAGCGCGGGATGGCCCTCGCTCGGCTTGGGCTCGATCCCCACCTTCAGGACAGGGCCGGAGGACGAGGCCGCGATGACCAGCTCGGTGACCGCCTCGTCCACCTGCCGGAGCCTGTCGATCAGGGATGCCGTCGGGATGTCGTATCCCAGAGAGCCGTTCCAGATGTCGAGCACAGCCGGGCACCGCGCGGAGACGGCTGTGGACAGCGGACCCGCGAGCAGAGCGAGGGCACGGCGGGCGAACTCCCGTGCCGAGTCGCGCTCGGCCGGGTCGGCCGAGGCAAGGCCTCCGTATGCGAAGTGCTGGTGCGCCGACGGGGAGAGCATGGAGAGCGCCAGACCGGATGCCCCGGCGGCCTCGGCGAAGCGGCCGGCGTCGTTTTCCGAGAGCTCGGCGCCGTAATGGATGGCGATTCCCAGGACTGTGTTGGGAGGCACACGCGGAGCTATCAGATCGCGGACCAGACCGACGAAGCCCGTCGCCGTCATCCCTGCGAATCCGGGCCTGGTATCGGCGGGCACATAGCCGCCGCGACCCGGATTGAAGGTCCATCTACAGACCGACTGGAACCTGGGCGGATAGCCCCCTGTATCCATCATGCCCGGCCCGTCCCTCCACAAGAAGCCAGACCCGACCGCCCTGCCGATGCTCCGGCAGAGAATCGCACGGCAGCGTCCGGGTGTCCAGAGCGCGGCGCCCGGCCGGGAATCTGCTGCTGGATCCCGCGAACGCTCCCGCAGAGGATGTTCCGGGCAGCCGTTAATCCCTGCAATCGTGGAGTGTCATTGTATGAATTGCAAGGATCGAAACCGGATCGTCGCCCCGCCAGAGCGCGTCAAGCGGTTTGTTCGCAACAGAAAAGACCCCCGGAAGAGCCGGGGGCCACGAAATGAG
>DIAQ01000047.1:98941-99943 GCA_002414865.1 candidate division Hyd24-12 bacterium UBA5074
CCTTACGGCCGGGTTCCTACTTCTTCGGCTTGCCGACGAACCAGAGGATGGCGCCGATGACCGCCATGCCGATCCTGATCACCCAGGGCAAAGGGGCATCGAGCCTGTTCATCCATGAAAGGACTATGAATTCGTAGTGCAGGTAATAGAGGACGATGGAGCCGGCACCGAGGATGAACAGCAGCCCGCCGATGGATCTCATGAGCTTCCCCTCCCGTTGGTTGGCACACCGGACGAACATGAACCCGGGGAAAGGCACCGTTCGCGGGGAGTTTCGCTCATGCGCCGCTTCGCGTCAAGCGCGCGGGGATGGACGATGCAGACAACAGGCACAACTGCTGCAGGTCCCGGAGGGGATACGCCCGGATGAGATGGTCACAGCTTCCTGACGATCTGTCTGTGTCTATGGTGAAGAGCGTCTTGATGGATCCCCGGGTGGACTGGACGAGGTCGACCCCTCTCCTTCGGGAATCCATTGGGTTCCAGGTGATGAAGTCGTCTCTGTGAAGCTGTGGTCGAACTCTCCGGGGCTTCCGTCACCGAGCAGGGAATGCCAGCCTCCTCCGGACATTTCAGTATCGAAGATCATCCGGAACTCGTCATCGCAACGAGGGATTGCGAGCACTTCGCCTTCTGGAGTGCCACGGGTCTCTCGACCTCCCGGCAGGTCGAAGCGCTTCTGTACGGCGGGGCAGCCCTGCCTGCCGCCAGCCTTGCAGGATCCTCGCCCATGGTCGAGAGGGTTCTTGCCGGACGCAGCCCGGTGGCTCCCGGAGCATGAGCCTGTTCGACAGATCATCCGCGATTCCTGCCGGGGCGCTGCTGACAGGCAGCCGGAGCAGGTCGCTGTTCTGATGGGATCTATGCGCTCCTGATCTCGCGCCCCATCGTCAGTCGAACGACTCGCCAGGCATTCCTCCTCATCGGATCGATCTCAGCCAGTCCTCCAGCTTAAGGCCTGCAGGCGGCGGAGTGGGGTGGATACCCTGCTTCTCGAGCCAG
>DIAQ01000047.1:100273-103224 GCA_002414865.1 candidate division Hyd24-12 bacterium UBA5074
TACAGGCCCACCAGGGTGCCGATGACCTCCCCGGGAGTCTTCAGAGCCCTGCCGATGGAGGAAACCGAAGAGCCTGCAAGCCTGGCGAGGTTCTGATCCATCTCCCAGCTGCCGTCCACGCGCTGGAGGGAGACCAGGTCCAGGAACGGATCGGCGGGTGTCTTCGCCTTGTCGGATCGGACGTCCTTATCGTGCCGAGGAAATGCGAGGGCGGATGGTTCCGCTCTTCGGCGGGTCAGGGAGGACATTCCCGAGCTCCAGATCGTCTGGAGTATCTGAGGACCCGGGGACGATGCTGCTGCTGGGTCCATCCCCATGTTAGTCATGCAGAAGTGCGCTGACGACAGGAGATTCCCCCAGCCCCGTGTGAGGGCCACGGGCACGCGTCGAAGGACTGCCGGTGAGGTCGCGTCTGCGCTCTCGCGCGTCTCGACGGCGACGAAGCTGGTCTTCGACGAAACCAGGTGATTCCTGAGTGCGATATCGAGGATGCGGTCGCCGGCTGCCTTCTCCTTGCGCGACTCCCAGGTCGAGCCGGTGTCTGAGCATCCGCCGGTCTCCAGATCGTCGATGAGCCCCCGGGCCATCATCAGAGCGATCGTGTCATCACTCTCGAGATCGGCATCCCCGATGTCCACGACACACTCCGCCAGGACCGATGAGTCGGCGGCAACCAGCCGCACTGCGGATTTCTCCAGGCTCCGGACTCTGCAGAAGGCTACGACGTCGTCACCCTCGCCGAAAGCCTGAAGGTCGGAGGGGGTAGTCGCCTCCGGGTCCAGGCTCCCCCAGTCGAGCCTCGCGCCTTCGCCGAGCGCCCATGACGACCTGGCCATCTGGCGCATCACCCTGGGCTCGATCCTCTCGCCCGGGTAGATGAACTCGGCGGATCCGCCGGAAGCCCTGGCGGCTCCCTTCACGAGCGTCCCGCTGGCGCCCTGGCCGATTCCGAACGAGAAGATCCTGCACCTGCCCCTGTACTTCCCCGCCAGGGCGATGACGTCGGCCTCGTTCCCCACCTGCCCGTCGGTGAGAAGGAAGACGCTGGACCGGTGACCCTTGTCGGTGCTCTTCAGGGCTTTCTCCAGCGGCTCGAGGATCTCGGTGCCCCCGAGGTCGGCATCCCAGGAGGATGTGACATTGATGGCCCTCTCGACGGACTCCTGGTTGTAGTCGGTCAGTCCGCAGAAGACCTGCTGGTGGGTGGTGCCGAAGCCGATCACGTTGAACCTGTCGCCCTCCCGCAAGGACTTGAGGCCCAGGAGCAGAGCGGCCTTAGCCTCCCGGATACTGTCGCCCATGGAGCCCGACCTGTCGATGACGAAGATCACGTCCCTCGCCGCCTGCTCATGTGCAGTCACCTCGGGCTTCAGACGGAGCATGAGTGCGTAACCGTCACCCTCGCGGCAGGCCACGCACCTGGAGATCGAGGGCTTCTCGAGCTCGATTTCCAGCACGAAGTCGGAATCGAGCTGGACGTCATCCCCCATGATGCTCACTGATGCCTTCCGGCCCTTCACCGATACCTCGACGGGATGCGACGGGCAGGAGACGGTTCTGATGGCGCTGCCTGCAGCGATGTCCACGGACAGGCTGAGACCGTAGGGAACCCCGCCGGGGATGGTCGGAGGGCACACTGCATCGAGTTCCGCCGGGTCGGCATTCGCCAGCTTGTCCGCGGGGATGTACCTGGGAGAGATCGTGGTGGGGATGCGCAGGCGCAGCCCGCGGTCCCACGACTCGGCCCTCGAGACGTGGCTGATCGTTACCGAAGCCTCCTCGCCGGGCATGAGCCTGCCCACCGAGACGAGGAAGATGTCCGGCCGGTACTGGTCGAGCAGGAAGGCGGAATCGCCGCGTTTCATGGCGTCGTCGTAATCCTCGAAAGCCTTCTCGCGCTCCTCTATCTGCCCCTTCACGAGACGGTCGCCGATCCTCGCCTCGAAGCCGCACACGGCGCTGTCCTCGCCCATCGGGAAGCTGTAGACCGCCTCGATCGGCTTGTCCTCTACGTTGCGGAAGCGCTGCGAGAGAGTCGTTTGCACCACGAGGTCCCTCACACGGGCTTCGATGCTCACTCCAAGGAGCGGCACCTGCTCACCCTTGCTTGTCACCAGGCCGGTCGATGGCTCATCGGGCATGTATGCTCTGCGCTTCATCAGTCGGGCTCCCTTTCTTCCTGACAGTCGCTTCCACGATCCGGAGCGCCCGAGAGCAGTCTGGCGACCTCGACGAGGACACCGTCGTCCGGCACGGGCACGCCCAGTGAGAGCTCGAGCACCACTCCATCGGCGAGGGTGATTCTCGTGGCGAGAGTCCTCGAAGGAGGACCGGCCGGCCTGGGGGCAGGCGAGATCGAGCCCGGCTTGACTCGCATGCCCTGGAGGGCTCGTATGCGGGCGATCGACTGGAGGTGTCCCCCGGTGTAGTAGCTGCCCCTCCCGGCCCCCTCGGGCGGAGGGATGAGCCCCCTCTGGACATAGAACCTGACAGTGCGCCGGCTCACTCCCGTAAGCTCCGCCAGCTCGCCGATGGTGTACTTGCCGTTCTCCATGCCAGAAACATGACAGTAGGATGTCATATTGTCAAGATCAGATGTCGCATTCTGGGCATGGGGCTGTCAGGTGATCACCGCAGCCTGAAGCCCACGGTATGGTTCGGACCGGACCCGACGTCGTCAGGTCCCCGATGCTTCTGCATGAAGGGCAACACGATGGATTCCCGCCTGCGCGATGGAGTGGCGGACTGGGCAGCGGGATTTTAGAGACGCCTTACTTTGAAGATCTGATGGGTTCGAGTCCGTCGGAAAGGAAGAACTCCGGCCGAAGCGGGGGTCAGCGGCAGGGCTCATGTATGGTCCCTCGCCACTTCGCCGAGGGCGAAGATACTGGCGACACAAAAAGCCCCGGCACAACGGCCGGGGCTCTTGTGGTAGCGGGGGCAGGATTCGA
>DIAQ01000034.1:0-20842 GCA_002414865.1 candidate division Hyd24-12 bacterium UBA5074
CCCCCGGACGCTCGCGAGAGCGTCTTCGAGAGGGTCGGTGACGAGCCTCTCCACCTCGAAGGGGCTTGATGACGGATACGTGGTCTCCACGGTCAGGCGCGGGTACTCGATGGAGGGCAGGAGGTCCACGGGCATCCTCAGCGCCGAGGTTCCGCCGAGGAGCATGGCGACAAGGCAGAGCACGAGCACCGCAACGGGGCGGGCCAACGCGGTCCGGGTGAGCTTCATGCTCCTCTCCTGGAGTGGGCTGTCATGTCGGAGGGTGCCGGGGTCAGCTCTTCTTCGATCCAGTCAGGACCGAGTAGAGGATTGCGATACCGGCGCACACACCGCCTGCCACGAGGGCCCAGGCGGCGTTGTCGCCGAACACCCCTGCCAGCAGGAAGATCGCCGCGAGTATCCCGAACAGGGTGTCGAATACGACGAGCTTCGCCTTCCGCCCCACCGGGTACTCGGCGGCGACGACCTTGCCGGTGAATCCGTTCATGAGCATCCGGTAGGTCTTCCCTCCCCATGCGTACTCGAGCTCCCACATCGGGAGGTAGACGAGGTCGACGCCCTCGACCGTCACGACCGTGTCGCAGTCGGTTATCCGGTCGGCCTTCGACTTCGCCATGCCGTCATGCTTCGAGATGATGTCGTTCCGGCCGGTCTGCTCGGCGCGGTCCGAGGTTATCTGGCCGTTCACGATCTTCATCCCGGCTTCGTTGACCTTGTCGACCTGGAAGGGCTCGCGGCCTTCGAGTATGCTGGTGTTGGGCGTGCTTCCCGAGCCCGCGCCGAAACCGAGGGCGAACTTGCGCCAGTCCGGGAAGATGCATCGGCTGCCGGGCTTGAGCAGGTCGAGGCCCCAGTACTCGGCGGAGTTCTCACGGGCGTATACCGGCCAGGTGTAGGTCTCGGAAAAATCGCCCTGGACGGGTTCCCACCACTCGATGGTCTTCTTGGCGCTGCCGGTGCCCTCTTCGCGGGTGCGACGCTTCTGGCCCCTCCACATCGTCTTCGCCCGGGTGCGGACAATCCAGTAGGGCAGCACCACGCCGTGGATGTTCTGCCAGCTTGCGTCATTCGCGAGATCGCGCGCCTTGTGGAAGCCCTTGCCGAGCCAGTCCCTGGCAGCGGCCACGGCCGCGTTCTCGGACAGCCTGGGCGGGAGGAGGAAGCTCGACTCGATCTTCACGATGTTGTCGTATCCCGCGAGCATGGTGGTCGTTCCGCAATGCGCGCAGGTGAGCACCGCCTCGCCTTCGAGGTAATCGTGCGGAGCTCCGCAGTTCTGGCAGTTCAGGGTCTTCACCTGTGTCGTCACGGGCTCGGCCATGGGTGCTCCCCCTCCTGAAGACGGCGCCCGGGTTGGGCCGGTGCGCCGGATCGAGACACCGACTGACTGCTATTCTAAGCCAAGTATCGGTCTTGGCACAGGACGGCGCCAGGATGCGGCAAGGGCCCGGCCGGAGCCGGGCCCTCCATCCCGCTGAGCCCCCTGGGCTCCTAGAAGTTCATCCTCCAGTTGACTGTCACGTCGGTGTACCCGTCGGGGGAGTCGGCCTCGTACATGTAGTTGCGCAGACCGAGCTGGAGCACGTTGTTGCTGCCCATGTGAAGGTTCACGCAGCCGTCGACGGCGCCGTAGTTGTCCTCGGGATCGGCGGCGCCCTCTGCCAGCTGGGTCGCGGGGCTGATCTGCTCGTAGCGGAGCATCGGGGTGATGCCCGTGATCATCGCGCCTTCGAGGTCGAAGGTGGCGCCGAGGGCCGCGGTCATGACGCTGGCGCCCGTCTTCTCCATGCCTTCGATGTCGCCGTCGGCATAGCCCAGCATGAGGTACTCGCCCGTGAAGTGCAGCTCGGCGGTCTCGGAGATCGGATAGTCGATGATGCCGTAGGCGTCGAATGCCGTGGAGCTGAAGGTGTCGTCGGCTTCCGATGTGGTGCTGTCATCGGCGGCATAGACCCCCATGCCGAGGCCGATCGTCACCCAGTCTACGGGTGTGGCCTCGCCGTGGATCGTGAACTGCTTGTTGCTGTCGTTCTCGGCGTTCTCGACCACCCCGTTGGTGTAGGCGAGGTCGAGGGTGACCATGTCGAAGGTGCCGATGAGCATGGCGCCCATGTCCCTCTTGCCGTACTTGCCGAAGAGGCCGTAGCTGGTGTAGAGCGGGCGGCTGGGGAACAGCATGGCCGTGGTGGATTCCATCTCGCCCCAGCCGATGTTCCTGCGGAACTGCCCGCCGCGGATCGTCAGGTCCTCGACCGGAGCGAGGTTCAGGTATGCGTCCTTGAGGTCTGCATAGCCTTCGCCGGCGGCGTTCATCTGGAGCTCGGCCCTGGCGGAGAGCATGTCGTTGAGGGTGGGCTCCCAGGCGACATCCGCGCTCGTGCAGAACGCCATGTCGGGACTGATGTCCTCCTGCCCGAAGATATCGAAGCGGAAGATACCATAGCCCTTGAACTTCCAGAGCTCGGCACCGTTCGTGGAGAACTCCCCGGTCGCGAATGCGGCCACAGTGAACACCGTGACGAGCAGCAAAGCAATCTTCATCTGCATACCCTCCATGTGTGTGCCGGAGAGATGCCGGACGGCAGCCTCCCCTGGCACAATATTAGGCGGGTATGAGGACCGGGCAAGCAAGGAGGCGCCTGTGAGCCCCGACCAGCTCTTCGCGATCTTCGCCCTTCTGCTGGGCATGTGCATAGGCAGCTTCCTCAACGTCGTGGCCATAAGGATCCCCGCGGGCGGTTCCATAGTCTCCCCTCCGAGCGCCTGCCCGGCATGCGGATCGGCCATCCGGTGGCACGACAACATCCCGGTGCTGGGGTACCTCCTGCTGGGGGCGAAGTGCAGGAGCTGCGGAGGCCGGATCTCGTGGCGGTATCCTGCGTGCGAGGCGGCCACGGGTCTGCTCTTCCTGGGGATCGCCCTGAAGACCGGCTTCTCCGCCGCTTTCGTTCCCGACGCCATCCTCGTGTCCCTGCTCATGGTGACCGTGCGGACCGACCTCGAGCACTGGATCGTGCTCGACGAGATCAGCCTCGGCGGGACTGTCGCCGGCCTGCTGATCTCCCTCGTCCCGGGAGGCCTGGAGCCGCTCGGTTCCCTGGGTGCCTCCGCGGGCGCCTTCCTGCTCTTCCTTCTCATACGGCAGGCAAGCCTCCTGGCGCTGCGCAGGAAGCCAGGCTACGTCGTGCCTCCCGAGGGCTGCGAAGATGACGGGGAGGGCTTCACGGGCGGCATGGGCTGGGGGGACATCAAGCTGGCTGCCTGCATCGGCGCCTTTCTCGGACCCGCGTCCACGATCGTCGCCCTCTTCCTCGCCTTCGGCTCGGGAGCCGTGACGGGGCTGGTGCTGATGGCCTTCGGACGGAGCAGGCGCGTCCCGATACCGTTCGGCCCGTTCATGGCGGCCGGAGCCATGGCCGCGGTGTTCGCCGGGGAGGCCCTCTTCCGGGCATATGCCGACGCGCGGTGGCCGTGACGGGGTCGTCGGACCCCTATTCCATCGACAACCGGGAATCCCTGACCCGGAAGCGCAACTCCGCCAAGGTGCTGGTGGAGCTCGGCGGGAGGGTGCTGTTCACGCTGAACCGGGATGCGCACGGCGACTTCCTGCTGCTCCCGGGGGGAGGCCAGAGGTTCGGGGAGACTCTTGCCGAGGCGGCTGCAAGGGAGACCCTGGAGGAGACGGGCTGGCTCGTGGAGCCGGGGCGCCTTCTCCTCGTGAGGGAGTACATCGGTGCCCTGCACGAGTTCAGGGACGAGGACGGAGACGTTCACCAGACGGAGTTCGTCTTCGGCTCGGTCCCGGTGGAGCACCGCCCGCTCGAGGCCTCGGAGAGAGACGCCTGGCAGACGGGAAGCGCCTGGCTGGACCCCGTGGAGGCGGCGCGGGCGAGAATCTACCCGTCGATCCTGGGGAGGATCCTGGGCAGCCTGCTGGACGGGAGCTACGACGGTCCGGTGTACCTCGGGGACGTCAACTGAGGCTCGGCCGAGCAGGCTCCGGATATCGCCGACCCTCTCCATGGGGCCGATGGCCCTCTCCGGGCGCTACTTGTAGAGCATGACCACCGAGTACAGGTCCGGCGCGCAGAGCGCTCCCCTGTCCCCGTCCGCACTCAGGACGATGTCGGAGGCCTGACCGTAGGACTGCGTCGAGGCCTGCACCGCCCCCGACGCGTCATAGACGGAGACGGTGGCCGTTGACGAGGCGTAGAAGTACGAGCCGTCCGCGGAGACTGCGAGAGTCTGCACGGACTGGCTGACGGGCACCGTGTAGTCGTGGAGACCTGTCCCGCTGTCGAGGTGCCAGAGGCCGGCCGCCTCTCCGCACGACACCCAGACGCCCTCCAGGGGATCGGCGTAGAGGTCGGTGGCTCCGCCCGGGATCTCCTCCTGGGCGAGGAGGCCGAACCCGGCTGTCGAATACTGCTTTACGGTGCCGTCGGCATCGTCGGCGACGAAGATGCACGAGCCCGACTCGTCGACGGCGGCGGTCGACGGGTGCGATACCGCGATGGTGTCGTAGGCGGTCACGTTCCAGGTGCTGGTGCTGACGGTCGCCACCAGCCCTCCGTCGCAGAGCACCCAGGCGATCGTGGAGGTGGGCTTGGTCAGGATGGCCAGGCCCCCGGACGCCAGGACAAGCGCCTCGTGGACGACGTAGGTCGCGTCGCTGATATGGTAGAAGAGGACTCCCGCCGTGGCCATGGCATACCCGCCCTCGGCCGAGGCTCCGACCGCACTCACGGGCTGGCCCAGCGGGATGTCCGCCAGCACGTAGCCCTGCTCGTGGTCGATGAAGTACAGATGCGATCCCGCCGCTGCCACGGCATCGCCGGAGGCGCTCAGGAAGCAGCAGGAGACGGGCTCGCCGGCGGTGTCGATGTCCTGCAGGTAGAAGAAGGGGAAGTCCACGTCGAAGCTGGGACCGCTCCCGTCGTCGCATCCTGTGGAGGCCAGCGCGAGAGCGGCAGCCAGCAGCGGGAATCGCAGTTTCATCCGATGTCCTCCAGAAGGCTCTTCATGAGCCTGGCTCCTCGAACGGCCTGTCCCATGTGGCAGTTGTTGAAGAAGAGGAATACCCTGCCCGACCTCTCCAGCAATTTGAGTATCTCCGACTTCCAGGGCTTCAGCTCGTCCTCGCGATACTCGTAGTCGTACCTCAGGGGGCCGCCGCCCCACCAGTGATCGGAGTTCCGGCCATGGAACCGCACGTATCCGAAGGCGCCTCCGACGGCCGCCGCCCGGGGGGGAAGTCCGGGGAGCGCAGGCGAGTCGACCGAGACCGGTACGGCGCCCATCTCCACGGTCCTCGAAAGGTGCTCGGGGGCGAACCAGTCCTCGTGCCTGTACTCGACGGCGAGCGGGGTGCCCCGGAACCTGTCCAGCAGCGATCCGATCCATTCGAAGGACTTCCCGGAGGGCCGGAACGAGAACGGGAACTGCGCCAGCAGCCCTGCGAGCCTGCCCGCGGCCCTGAACGGCTCGAGCATTTCCGAATAGGCCTTCCAGACCTCGTCCGTGGCGTCGCGCGAGTGGGTCATGCTCCCGTGCAGCTTCAGGAAGAACAGGAAGCCCTCCGGCGTCTTCCCTACCATGGCCAGAGAGGTCCGGGGCGGCATCACCCGGTAGAAGGAGCTGTTCACCTCGACGATGTCGAAGTGCCCGGCATAGAACTCGAGCATCCTGCCCCTGTCGATGCCGGGAGGATAGAAGCTGCCCTTCCAGTCCTCGAAGCTGTAGCCGGATGTGCCCGTCCGTATGCGGGACCGCGGGATGGCGGGCCGACTCCAGAGGTCGAGGGTGTCGTGCGTCAGAATTCCAGCTTGATGCGCGCCCAGGTCTGCGGCCCCAGCGATATCGTGCTCACGCTGTTGACGGCGCCCGGAGTGCCGTGGGATTCGTTGTGGCCGGCCCAGTCCGAATCGGGAATGCCGCTGTCCTCGTCGGTGCTGCTGTCCCAGGTGGCGGGCTCGGCCGGGATGCCGTCCGGGTTTATCCTCTCGAGGCTTGCCCCGTCACCGTCGGCGTCCGAGTAGGTGTTGTCGTCGCCGTAGTCGGAGCCCCACTCGATGGTGTCGTCGTAGGGCACCTGGTCGATGACCGTGGAGTCGCTCGACATGAGGACCACATCGTCGGCGTCGTTGCTGAGGCCGCTTCCCCAGCTCCCCGTCCAGGCCACGAGGGGCACGCCGGAGCCATAGTGCGCCACGAAGTCGGCGCCGTTTCGCGCGAAGACGAGATAGCCGTTGGCGGCGATCGTGGTCCCGGCAGGGACGATGCAGCCGGAGCCAGTGTCCAGATCGGTCATTATCCAGCCCGATATGTCCACCGGGGTGGAGCCGTTGTTGAAGATCTCGACCCATTCGTACAGGTTGTCATCGCCGAGGGCCGCCGACGGGTTGAACATGATCTCGTTCACGACCACGTTTGCGGTCGCGAGACCGGAGACCGCGAGCATCACCGCGAAGAACATCCCCTTCATGTCACGCCTCCAGCAGTGGTTCCCCCGGCGCCGCCGCGCCGCCGCACTACGGCCAGGGTCCTGCAACTCGTTATGGCCCTCTCCCCGTACTTGAGCCTCACCGCGTCGGCCGCCCCGTTCAGCCCGGCAGTCCTGTCCGTGAACAGCTGCAGCTGCAGCCCCGACGATCCCGCCAGGGCGCCGAGGCTCACCCCGATGAGCCTGATGGGCCTGTCTACGGCTTCGAGGGCGAGTTCCATGGCTGTCTTGAATATAAGCTGATCCTGGTCTGTGGGGTTGCCGAGGCGGCGGGAGCGTGACAGGTGCCGGAGGTTCGACAGCCTGTACTTCAGCGTGACGAGAGAGCCCGACTGACCCTCGTCCCTGGCCCTGCGGGCCACTTTCTGGGCCATGAGCGCCAGGATGGGCAGGTACTCGGAAGGTTTCCGCACATCCCTCGAGAAGGTGTGCTCGTGGCCTATCGTGAAGGCTTCGGGATCCTCGTAGAAGGGTATCAGGGGGGACGGGTCGACTCCGCGGCAGAGGAAGTACAGGGACTCCCCGGGCATGCCGAGGATCAGCCTGAGCCTGTCGCGCGGGAAGGACCGGAGGTCGCCCACGGTCCTGATGCCGAAACCGTTCAGCAGGCGCGCGGTCTCCGGGCCGACGCCCCATATGCTGTCCACCCTGAAGCCGGTGATGTCGTCCGGGTCGAGTCGCCTGACGCCCCTGGGCTTGGCCTTCTTCGAGGCCATCTTGGCCAGGAGCTTGTTGGGGCCTATGCCCACGCTGGCCCAGAGGCCGGTCTTCTCCAGTATCCCGCGCTGGATGCCCAGAGCGAGAGCCCCGGGCTCACCGGGGAGGCCGGTGGCCTCGAGGAAGGCCTCGTCTATGCTGACCGGCTCGACGCGGTGCGTGACGGCCAGGAGGACCGCAAGGATCCTCTTCGTATAGGTGGTGTACCTGTTGAAGTCGCCTTCCACCACGGCCGCCTCGGGAACGAGCCGGAGCGCCTTCAGCAACGGCATGCCGGACTTCACTCCGCGCGCCTTGGCTTCATAGCTGCAGGATGTCACCACCGTGCGCAGCGTGGGATCTCCCGCCACGAGCACGGGGCGGCCCGCCAGCTCGGGCCTGCCGAGAGTCTCGACCGAGGCGAAGTAGGCGTCCATGTCGACGTGGAGCATAACCCTGCCGGGCATGGCGCTCAGGCCCCCCCGGTGTAGCCGCAGTCGAGCATCCAGAGGAGGTTCTCGGGATCGAAGTGCATCTCGTAGACGTCGCCCGAGCGGGTTCGCACGAGGTAGTGGTATCTCCTGTACACGCCCTGGCGGCTCTCCCAGGTGGAGGTGATCCTGGAGATGCGGTAGACGCGGCCGCGCCACCTGAAGCGGCATGGCTGCATGCCGCCCCGGCCGAACCAGCTCACCATCTCCACGGTCTCGAGGATCTCCTCGGTCACACCCCCACCTCCTGCGGAATGATACAAACATGCGTTTGCAGGTCAATGGGCCGGGGTGGGCGACGACACATGATCCCGATGCTCGGACATGTTGTCGAGGGACGATGACCTGATGTCGACGGACAATCGGTTGTCACATTCCGGCAACGCCTTGCATGCCTGCAGTCCCGGCCTCGTCCCGGGTGTCCGATGGACGCATCCGGCGGGTCTCATCTCCGGGGAACCTGTCTGAAGCCGGAATACTTGTGTCTCACATGTAGTTACAGGGATAGGGCAACTAGGCGTCGTCCGGCCCCAGCGCCTTCCGGAGGCGGAGGAGGTCGCGGATGGCGCGGCGCACCCTCTTCCGCAGGGGGAACGGCGTCCTGCGCATCTCGCGGATGTGGATGGGTATCTCCTTCACCACCAGGCCAGCCCTCTGGGAGCGGATCACCAGTTCCGTGGGGAAGATGTCCAGCTCGAGGCCGCACATGCCGATGACGGGCCGGACCTTCTCCATCCGCATGACCTTGGGTCCGTGCGTGTCCGTGCCGGGGTAGCGGAACAGGATCTTGAGCAGCAGCGTGAGGCCGAGTGTGGCGAGCCTGCGAACCAGGGGCCGGCCGTCCTGCCTCCCCGCAAGCACCTTGGAGCCCTGGACGATGTCCACTCCGTCCCTGTCGAGAAGCGCCAGGCCGCGGCTCCAGAAATCGGTGTCGAGCACATCCGCGTCGTCGATCAGCACGATTCCGAGCCGGGAGGCCAGCAGGCCCTCCCTCATCGCGAGACCATAGTTCGGCTCGGGGAGCCTTATCACGTGAAGGTTGGCGAACTCGGCTGCGAGCCTGTCGAGTATGCCCGCCGTGCCGTCGGTCGAGCCATTCTCCACGACGGTGACGAGAACAGGGAAGGGAGGCTCCTCCAGCACCTTCCGGAGCTGCAGCTCGATTATCCCCTCCTCGTTGAAGACGGGGATGACCGCCTCCGCTCGCGCGGTCATGTCTCCCTTGCCCTCGGAATGCACTGAAAAGCCCCTTCCGGTGCCTGTCCGGCCGCCCTGCTCCCCGCAGAATATCCTAGACCGGCGCCGTTCCGACAACGAAGGACTTGCCCGGAAGGGCCGCATTGCGTTAGCTTGCACGGGCAGGTCATCCCTATGGCTCATCCCGGCCTCCCGCCGCGGGAACGACGCGAGGTGGACATGAAGATCCTGGTCACCGGCGCTTCAGGATTCCTGGGCAGCTACGTGGTCCCCGCCCTCTGGGTGAGGGGGCACGAGATCACTTCGCTCGACATCCGGAGAGCCCCCGGGAGCCCGGCGGCCGAAGAGCTGATCTGCGACCTCACCGACCCCGTTGCGGTCGCGGATGCGATGGCCGGGAGGTCGTTCCACGCGGTCCTGCACCTCGCGGTGCCACCCCGGAACGCCTCGGCGGAAGTCCTCAGGGCTGTGAACATCCAGGGCACCAGGAATCTCCTTTCCGAGCTCGGCGGACGGGCCGGGAGGGTCGTCCTGGCCAGCTCGTCGGCGGCATACGGCCGCGTCCCTCCGGAGCAGTTCCCGGTGAGGGAGGATACGCCATCGGGCTTCACCTCCCCCTACGGCGCCTCCTTCGTCGAGCGCGAGGAGGCCGCGATGCTCACCACATCAGCTTCCCGCACGGACCTCCTCATCCTGCGGGTGTTCAACCTGGTCGGCCCCGGACAGGATCCCGACAGCCTGGTTCCCGAAGTGGCGAGGAAGCTCGCACTCGCCGGCACAGGAACCTACCCGGGCCCTCTCGTCACATCTCCCCCCTCCTGGAAGCGCGACTACGTTGATATCCGCGACGCCTCGCTCGCCTTCGCCGAGGCCGTCACGGCAAAGGCCGACGGGATGTCGGTCGTCAACATCTGCTCGGGCATCTCGGTTTCCGGGGAGGATATCATCCGCGGCCTCGCGCGATGCTCCGGCGCCTCGGAGCCACGCTTCCACGAGCCCTCTGCCGGGGGCGCCCTGGACATCGACGATCTGCCCGGCGATCCCTCGCTGGCGCACGCGGTCCTGGGATGGAAGCCCGCAATACCCTTGTCGAAGAGCCTCGATGACGTCTGCGCCGAATGGCGCAAGAGGATCCTCGAGGAATAGCCTCAGCCCCGGACGGCCGTCTCCCTCCGCCCCCGCCACATGATGCGGGCGGCGATGATGCTGGCCTCGTAGAGCAGGTACAGCGGGATGGCCATGAGGAGCTGCGTGAACGGGTCGTTGGGGGGCAGGATCGCGCCCAGCACCAGAAGGCCCACGATCACATGCTTCCTGTAGCGGCCCAGCTGCGCGGGTGTGACGACTCCTATCCATACGAAGAACAGCACGAGCAGGGGCAGCTCGAACGAGATTCCGAAGGCCAGCACGAACTGCCCGAGGAACGAGACGTAGTTGCTGAGTGTCCAGTTCCCCGAGATGCCTCCCGTCTCGAAGCTGCGGAACAGCAGGAGGGTCGGCTTCAGGAGGACGAAGAGGCTGAAGGCGGCCCCGGCCAGGAACAGGAGCACGGATACGAAGAAGCTGATGCCGGCTGCCTTCCTCTCATGGTCCAGGAGCCCCGGCGAGACGAATTTCCAGAAGTGCCAGAGAACCACGGGCGAAGAGAGCACCAGCCCTGCGGTCAGTGCGAGCTTGAGGCTCGCCGTCAGGGCTTCGTACGGTGAGAGGGTCTGCAGGGGGCCCGGGCCGGTCGAGAGCACGACCTCCAGGAGCCTGCGGCTGAACGCGAAGCAGACCAGTGTGAAAAGACCGACGGCCCCCATGACGACGAAGAGCCTCTGGCGAAGCTCTTCGAGGTGGTCCCAGAAGCTCCCCTCCCTGACCTGCCTCAATGGGCGGGGCCTCCTCTGCGGGCTTCGCTCAGGAGCCTTCGCTCCTCGGTGGCGTCGAGCAGCACCCGCCTGCAGTCCCCCCAGGCGAAGGGCAGCACCCAGGTGCGGCCCGCGGCGGATGTCTTCTTGTCTCTCTCGAGAAATCGGCCGAGGGCTCTTCCGGGAGTCGACGGCGCTCCGACGGGGAGGCCCAGCCGTTCGGCGATGGACGTGATCTCGCCGGCCAGGCAGGGATCCCCGCCCATCAGGCCCGCGATGCGGGCGGCGGTTATGCAGCCGATGGCCACCGCCTCACCGTGTGCCAGCTCGAACCCTCCCGCACTCTCGAGCGCATGCCCGAAGGTGTGCCCCAGGTTGAGAAGCATTCTCGGACCCGCTTCCAGGGGATCCTCGGAGACGATCGCAGCCTTGGCCCTCAGGCATCTCTCGACGAGGCCCAGGACCCATCCGGAGTCGTCCGTCCCGCGAGGCCCGAGCAGCAGGTCCCGCAACTCCCTGTCAGCCGACACGATCGCGGTCTTCAGGGCTTCTCCCAACCCGCTCCTGACCTCCCTCGCAGGCAGGGTGCCGAGAAAGCTCGGATCGATCACGATCCTGCCGGCGGGGTAGAAGGCGCCGATCTGGTTCCTCTCGCCTTCGAAGTTCACACCGGTCTTCCCGCCCAGGCAGGCGTCAGCCATGCAGAGGAGGCTGGTCGGCACGAGGGCGAGGCGCACGCCCCTGAGCCATATCGCCGCCGCGAACGATGCGATGTCGCAGATCATCCCGCCGCCGAAGCCCACGACCCAGTCGTCCCGTCTGATGGAGCGGGAGCGCATCCGGTCCAGGATGTCGGAGACCGTCGACATCTCCTTCAGGCGCTCATCGGCGTCGATCGCGAAGATCCCGGCCAACCTCGGCCCCAGGGCCGCTTCGAGCCATGATCCATGCAGTCGGAGGACTGCCCGGTCTGCAACCACGAATGCCCTGCCGGCATCCCCCAGGGCCATGGAAAGACCGCCGGGACCGCCGGTCGTGACAACCTCGGAGCACATCGAGGGCTCGAATCGAACCCTCGCCATCCAGCTCATCGTTCCGACCTCCCGATCGCCGGGGCGGAGAGCATCCTCCGGCCGCCGGCGCCCCTGTCGCACCCCGTCGGTGGACAGGTCCCCGTCAGTACCCCGGAGTGTAGCTCTGGAGCGTGAGAACGCTGTCGGGCGTGGCCTTCAGGACCATCCCGACGTCCGGGGCCAGCCAGATGTCGCGGACCACGATCGTGGTCTCGGGGGAGAACCCGCCCGTCTGGATCCAGTCGATGGTCGTCTCCGTCTGGGCGAGGTGGTAGCAGTCGGTGTAGCCGGCAGCCGTGCCGATCTCCGCCACCGAGGTGATCCTCTCCCAGACATGGCTGATGGTGACGCCCTGGCTGACGGAGAAGGTCGAGGCGGAGTCGGCGAACGAGCTGCCGACCGCCAGCGGCCAGTCGAGGTAGGTGACCCAGGCCTGGTAGACCGGCACCTCGTAGCCGTTGAAGAGCACCGTGTGGTCCTCGTAGTGCTCGAGGCTGCCCTCGCTGTTGATCCAGTACGAATAGCCGGCGCCCGACTGCAGCCTGTAGCAGCTCCGGTCACCCATCACGGTCTGGTCGATCACTTCGACTATCACGCTGCCGCCGCCCTGCACCTGGTACTCCCAGATGCTGCCGATGGAAGCCACAGGGTAGTAGTCGGAGCCCAGGCGGAGGAAGAGCGGGTTGCTGCCGCACGACAGGAGCAGGAGGGATATGGCCGGGAGGATCAGCCTCTTCACCTGGCCACCTCCTTCGATATGCGGAACACCAGGCCGAAGGAGTCGGCCGAGGAGCCCTCGGCGAGGACGCCTCGGAAGTCGAATCCCACAGCTCCCCTGTAGCCGTTGCCCGCGCTGAAGTCCCACCTGGGTCCGGCCCTCCAGGACGGGTCCCAGGTCGCTGGATCATCTCCTCCGCCCGACTCGAGGCGCGACCTGGTCATCCCGAAACCCGCTTCGAGGCCCGGATTGAAGACCCGGGCGCCGGGTCTTAGGAAGAACGATGCGGTGGCCTCGGGGCTGAGCATCGTGACCGATGCGTCTCCCCTCCCGCCGTCCCCGTAGATGTCCATCGAGAACGCAAGGCCGGCGCGCACGCGCCTGAGGGGCACGAGCTGCAGCGAAACACGGGCCTCGACGCCCGTGTCCAGGTACTGCCCCCAGTCCCCGACGGGGAAGACGGGCCCGACCGAAACGCCTGCCTCGAGAGGCGGGAGCCCCCCGAGCAACGCGATGCACAGCGCCGCAGCAGGGATCAACTGAACCTCCTCAGAGAACGACCGCGGGGGTCGTCGTGAACTGGTCTCCCAGGAGCAGTCCCCTCCCGGTGCCGAGCACCGAGCGGGCCGCGCGGGATGCGATCTCCGGCCTGTTGTTCTCGCGGCTGAGATGCGCCAGCACGACAGTCCCGAGCCCGTCGTGGATCAGCCGGTCCAGCAGGGCCGACGCGTCGGCGTTCGAGAGATGCCCGTCGGAAGAGGCTATCCTCTGTTTCAGGGGCCATGGGTAGGATCCGCTCCAGAGCAGGTCGAGGTCGTGGTTGAACTCCAGGACCAGCGCGCTGCACCCACCGAGGAAGCGGACGAGCCATTCGCCCCAGCAGCCGAGGTCGGTGGCCACTCCGAGCCTCCCGCCATCCCAGGCGATTACATAGCCACTGGGGTCTTCAGCGTCATGTGGAAGCCTGAACGCTTCGATCGTGAAAGGTCCTGCCTGGATCGAGCATCCGTTGTCGAGCCGCCTCATCGAGGGCACGCTGCCCAGCCCCCTGACACAGGCCGAGGCGGTTCCCTCCGTGGAGTAGATCGGCATCCGGAATCGCCTCGCCAGGATGCCCGCGCAGCGTGAGTGGTCGGAGTGCTCGTGGCTCAGGAAGAGCGCGGAAGGCTCCACGGATCGCATGCCCGACGCCTCCATGCGGGAGATGGTCTCCCTCATGCTTATGCCGGCGTCTATCATGAAGCTGTATCCGTCGTGCTCGAATATCATCGAGTTTCCGCCGCTTCCGCTCGAGAGCAGGGCGAATCTCACCTCGGGAACCTCGCGAGGCGATGGAAGACCGAGGCGTCGAGGACTCCTTCGGCGGGTCCCGTCCCCCAGGCGCTCCTGAGGGCCGCGGCGTCCGAGCGGTCGAATGTGTCGAGGCTGTAGATGCAGGTCCCGGCGGAACCCCTGGCCGCTGCCTCCGACGCGCCGACCAGGGCGCTGGAAAGCGTCTGGTTGTAGACCGCAGCACCGTACACGACCCTCTCCGGTCTCACCTCGGTGTCCAGGACCGCAAGCTCGCGAGCCCTTCCTGCATCGGTCGTGTAGGCCATCGGGCAGACGAAGTCGACAAGCCCTTCGGACAGCCAGCTCCTCCAGTCGCATCCGTAGTCCGAGGCGGCGGAGAGGGGGTCGGCCATGACAGCGCAGGAGAGGGAGACGAAGGGGGCTTCACGCCTGAGGGAGGACCTGACGGTGCGGACCGCGAGAGTGACCTGTCCGGCCCTCCAGTCCAGCCATTCCTGCTCGCGCCCGGGCACGGCGGCGGTGGTCCTGCCGGATGCCGGGTAGAGGTCGACCGGATCCAGCCCGGTCTCCGCGAAGAAGCCGGATCTGGCAGCGCTCTCGAACCCGAACCCGCGCCCCGGGTACCTCACGTAGTCCAGGTGTATGCCATCGACATCGTAATTGTCGGCGATCTCGGCGCAGATGTCCGCGAGACGGCTCCTGACGGCGGGCTCGGCAGGCGAGAGAGTCGCTCCGACTATGCCTGCGGCGTCGCATTCCCCCCGGCTGTAGGCGCGGGTGGAGCGGCCCTGGAGATCCTCCATGAACCACCCGGGATGGGCGAAGAAGACGTGCGCCGAGTCTCGCGGCGCCCACGGGGCGGACCACGTCAGGAATGCGTTCACCCAGGCGTGGACCTCCATCCCCATGGGGCCGGCTCGCATTATCAGGTATCGGAGAGGATCGAAAGTGTCCATGGCATGGGATTCAGGCAGTATCTCCGAGGAGTACCAGGCCTCGCCGCGCCCCATCACCTGCGCCATGACACCGTTGGCTCCGGCCGCGGAGGCCGCTCCCAGGAGGCTGTCGATCGACGCGGGCGTCTCCAGCCCTGCGGCCGGGATCCAGAAATAGCGGCACGAGCCTGCGGACGAGAGCAGCGCGAGGATCGTCATCAGAGACAAGGGCGCCCCCCCTCGGGGAGCCCTTCGAACTCCTCGCGCGAGGGCCTCCCGAAGAGCCTCTCTATGGCTTCCCGGGGGCCGGACTCCCCCCTCAGCACATCACGCACGGCCGAGGTGATGGGCACTTCCACCCCGAGCCCGGCCGCGAGCTGCTCGAGGGCCTCGGAAGTGGCCACTCCCTCGGCGAGTCCCTGGAACGGCGCCCCGGTGACTATCGACTCGCCGAAGGCGCGGTTGCGGCTGAGCCTGGAGAACAGCGTTGCCTCGTAATCTCCCAGGTGCGAGAGCCCGTAGACGCTCCGCCAGTCTCCACCCGCGGCCGATACGACTCTGGCCACCTCCTGTGGGGCGCGGGCCATGAGGGCGCCCTTCAGACCGGAGAAGGCCAGCCCGTCGAGGACTCCCGCTGCAATGCCGACCACATTCTTGGCCGCTGCGCCTATCTCGCATCCCGCCATGTCCGAGGACCTGTAGAACCTTATGAGATCGCTGCTCAGGAGGCCGGCCACCCGGCGGGCGCCCTCGTCGGTCCCCGAGGTGACCAGCATGCACGTGGGAACGCCGGCAGCCAGCTCCTGGGGATGGCCCGGACCGAGGACCGCGCTGACGCTCCTCACTCGGATGCCCTCCTCCAGCGCGACGGAGCTCAGCCTGGCTCCGGTTCCCGTCTCCAGCCCCTTCATGCACAGCACGAGGTCGACTCGGGAAAGGTCATGCCGCGCCAGTTCGCGGGCCAGGGACCTCCACTCCTGGGAGGGGACGGAGACCATCAGGAGGTCGGCGTCCAGCGCGGTCTGCAGATCCCGGGTGAGGAGGACTTCGTCGGGAAGCTCGACATAGGCATTCCTGCGCGCGGAATCGAGCTTGTCCATGGCTGCGCTGTCCCCTGGCTCCCAGCCGGTTGCCGGCATCCCGAGGCGTGAGGCGTACCAGAGATGGAAACTCCCCCACCTCCCGCACCCCAGCACCGAGACTCTATGCGGCTTCAGACGGAGCCTCCGTCCCATCCCGTGGCGCCGGGACCCGGAATCGTGGCCTTGTCCCCATAGGCGTCGAACAGGCGGCCCCATCCGGTCTTCCTGGCTTCCGAGACCCTCTTCCTCCCGACGAGATGCATCCAGAACAGGTCGTGGTAGGCCTTGCTGGCGACATACGACCAGGGGACCAACGGGCTCCTCAGGAGAATGCCCTCGAAGGGTTTAAGCCATCCATGATAGATCATCTTCTGTCCCCTGCTGGCGAACGTGTCGGTCTGGATGAAGTGCCAGTTCTCGCTGCCCAGGTCGTCCCCGACCATCTCGATGTCGGCGGGGTCGCCTACGCCCAGGCCGGACTCGTGGGCGAGTCTGATGAAGTCGAGCTTGAGAGGGTCGAAGCCCTGGAGCTTCGCACTTATCGCGTCGATTGCGACCTGGTCCTGGGACGCCAGTATCACGTTCTTCACGTGCGGGATCATGGCGCGCGGACCGGGGCCTTCTCCGGCGAATGTGCCGTCCATCACCGCCAGCAGCCCTGGATGGATCTCCTTCTGTATCTGCAGGAGGTCGACGAGGGTTTCGTGGATCACGGAGTGAGTCCAGTGGCGGCGCTCGCTGAGGAGCCCTCCGAAGGCGTTCTTCATGGCCCCGGTAATCGTCGTGAACACGTGCGTCTTGACCGTGGGCAAATGGATTATATTACTACCTATCAACGGCTTGGGAATCTTCACGCCTTCCGGGAAGATGCTGTCGAGCACGCGATAGGGCTTCTTCGTCCTGTAGGTGACCCACTCCACTCCGGGCTCGTACAGCCTTATCTTGCGAATGCCGTGCAGCCCCTCGTCGACCTGCACCAGGTGGTTCCCCTGCTCACCCTCGACATCGCTGACGACGACCGTCCTGTTGTGCGCGGCGACCAGCTTCTCGCGCGGGAAGCCGTCTGCGAGGAGCGTCCTGATGACCCCGTCGAGCTGCCAGGGCGCCGTCGAGCAGGCCGGGTACCAGTGGTGCCACGATATGTTGATCTTCAGCAGGGTGTCCGCGCCCCTGTCGAAGGAGTCCGAATAACCGATGCTTCGCATCAGCCTCGAATAGTCCTCCAGGACGGTTTCAGGCCTTGTCCGGAGTACAGCCACCCTGCTCTTGGCCATCGTTCTTCCCTTTCGATGCTTCCCCGCCGTAGAGGCCCGTGCTCTTCCATCTCCTGTGAGGCCACCAGTAGAGGTCCGGGCGCTTCCTGATCATCTCCTCCAGGCACTGCGTGTAGCGCCTCGTGACATCGACCTCCGCCTCCGCGGGCGGCAGGTCCTTCCTGGCATGGATGGGCTCGGAGCAGACGACCGTCTGCCGCGGACCCCTGTCCCTCACCAGGAAGATCGGGTACACTCCACAGCCCAGCTTGACGGCGAACGCCGCGGCCCCTCGCGGGGTCGAAGCGGGCCTGCCGAAGAAGTCGACCAGGATCCCGTTCCTGCCTGCATCCTGGTCGGAGAGCCAGCAGACGGTCCTCTTCTCCCTGATGGCCCTGAAGATCTCCCTCATCGAGCCGTCGCGGGTGACGAGTCGGATGCCGCGGGATGCTCTCAGGTCATTGATCAGTTTGTCCACCATCTTGTTGTGCTGCTCGCCCACTAGGAAGCTGGTGTCGATCCCCGCCAGCTTGAAGGACACGCCCAGGAACTCCCAGTTGCCGAAGTGGAAGGACAGGCCGATGCCGCCCTCGGCAGCCATGCGGGCCCGGTTCTCCTCGCCCGCAAGCGAGATGTATTTCTCGAAATAGGCACTGCCGAGCCTGGGCTGGCGCGCGAACTCGACCATGAACCGGCCCGCGTTCGCATACGAGGCTGCGCCCGTCCTCCGGTGCCATGCGGCCGGCTTCTCCGGGAAGGCCTGACGGAGATTGATCAGGGACACCTTCCTGCGGATGCCGAGGAACCAGGCCATGCGCCCGAGAGCTGCGCCCTTCATGAGGGCAAGCCTCAGCGGGAGCAGGTTCAGCAGAGAGATCGCCGCCCTCAGGGCTGCGTACTCGATGATATGGCGGGGGCTGTTCTTCAACGTCGCTCCATGCTGTGTGCTGCAGGAATTCTAGCCTGCGCGGCCTCGGGGGCGCAACGAGCCGCCGGCCCTGCGGAGGCTCTATCGCTTGAGCGGGTTCCTGATCTGGATGGCGTTCTCGGGGCACAGCTCGTGGCAGCACAGGCAGACTATGCACCTGCGGCGGTCCATCTCCGCCCTTCCGCTGCGTATCGTGATCGCCGACACCGGGCAGCTGCCCGCGCACAGCCCGCAGCCGGTGCACCTGTCCCCCGACTGCGGCACCGTCTTGAGGAACCTCCGCACGAGCGCCCCTGCGAATCCGGGTATCATGTCGTAGGCCCAGACCCTGGGGATCCTGAAATCCGGGAACTCCGCCCCGCCGTCGACCGCGATGCATTCGCGGGGACGGCCGAAGCCGAGCCTCCTGGCCTCCCTCGTGGTTCCTATCTCCTCGGCGCGCAGCCCGACGAGCTCCGACATCACCATGTCGAGCTCCACCCCGTCTCGCGCGACTGCCAGCACGCCGTCGTCCCTCGGCCTCCCGTCGGTGCCGGGCCCCTTCCCGTCCATCGCCGTCACCGCGTCCATCACCGTCAGATCGAAGCGGACCAGCGAATAGATGTTCGCGATCTGCACGGCCAGGTCCCTGGGTCTGATGGATTCGCTGTGTATCACGGCCTTGCCGAGCCCAGGGATCGAGCCGAAGGAGTTCTTGACCGCGTTTGTCAGCCTGCAGTACATGTGTGTCTTGAACTTGCACATGTTGATGACGGCGTCGTAGGCGTACATCGACTTCGCGATGTTGTACGCGCGCCCGCCGGCCTTCATCGCCACGCTGCCGCCGGCCTCGAAGTTCACCAGCTCCAGCCCGGGATCCTCCCGGAGGGGCGAGTATCCGCAGTTGGACCAGTATCGCTCGATGCCCCTCACGGCTCCGCCGGGGCTGTCACCCAGGAAGACGCCGCACCCCCGCTTCTTCAGGAGAATGGCAACCGCCGCCGCCACTTCGGGGTGGGTGGTGATCCCCCGGGTCGGGGCCTTGGCGGCCAGCATGTTCACCTTCAGCAGCACCCTGGCCCCGGGCCGGATGGAGGCGGGCCATCCGCCGAGGGCTTCCACCATCCCGTCCAGGGCGGATGCGAGCTCCATCCGGTCGTACCGGAAGCCCTGCCTTATGACGACGTCAGCCGGCAAGGCCGCCTCCTGCGCCGGGAAGTCCGGCCAGCTCCATCTCGCGGGAAAGGAGGTGCTCGAGCCGCTCGTCCCAGCCGAATCCCGAAGCCGCAGTCCTGCACTCGGACGGGTCGGGGGGGTTGTCGAGGAAGAACGATGCGGCGGAGGCCAGTGCTTCTCCGGTGTGCGCCGTCACGGCCCGTGCGACCCCCTGCGGGAACTCGTCCATCAACCCGCTGCCCGAGAGCCCCACGACCGGCGTCCCGCTGGCGAGTGACTCGAGGAAGCAGAGTCCGAGGGTCTCCGCAGGGGCTCCCGAGACGAGCACCCATGACTCCCTGTAGGAGGCGGCGAGGGCTTCCTGTCCGACGAATCCCCGGAAGCGCACGTCAGGGTTCTCCGACTGCAGCTTCTCGACCGCGGGCCTGAGCACTCCGTCGCCTATGATCAGCAGCCTGACATGCCTCGAGCGACTCAGGAGCGAGTGGCATTCGATGACCTTCGAGAGGCCCTTCTCCTCGGTCAGCCTTCCGGCGAAGAGGATCGTGGGGACGGGGTGCCTATCGGAACCGAGCTTCGCACGGAAGAGCTCGAGGTCCACTCCGAGCGGGGCCAGCTCGGTGCGGGAGATCCCGTGCAGGGCGAGCTCGCGGGCCACGGCGGCCGATGAGAGGAATATCCGGGAGCTGTCGGCGTAGGACTTGCGGAGTATGCGCCAGCCTGCCGCGTCGAGTGCCTTGCGGAGGAGACCGAAGCGGTCCCCCAGGACGGCGGTGTAGTTCCTGGGGAAGCAGGCGTGGTAGTAGTCGAAGACCGGGGTGCCCGTCCTCCTGCGGAACTCCGAGACGGCCCTGCGCATGAGGAAGGGGCTGCCGCATTCGATCAGGTCGGGCTCCCAGCGCTCGAGGGCCCCGATGACGCCGGAACGCCGGAGGGGGGTCCGGTAGCCGGGCGAGAAGAAGATCCTCGCGGCCTTCACTCCGATGGTGGTGTGAGGACCCTCCTCGGAGGTGCAGTCCCCCGCCGCGGGAATCAGGAGCAGGTGACTGAGGCCGGGACGGGTGCGGAGGAGCCATCTCCGCTTGGCCTCGAGATAACGCCTGACGCCTCCTCCGGAGTCGCTCCAGAACATCGTCGTGTCGCAGAGGCGCATCTATCTCGCGGGAGGGCAGTTGTTCAGAGCCGGAGCGAAGACCCTGTTCTTGCCGGCTCTCTTCGCCATGTACATCCGGGAGTCGGCCGCCTCGAGCGCCTTCTCCCTGTCGGCCACATCGCCCGGGTAGGTACTCACCCCCAGGCTGACGCTGACACATCCCAGGGGCTGCTGGGAGGCATGGGGGATATCGTAGTTGAGATCGATGACCCGCTGCCTGATCCTCTCGGCTATCTCGGCTGCGACCCGCGTTCCCGTCAGGGGCAGGATGCAGACGAACTCCTCCCCTCCATAGCGCACGAGGATGTCGTTGTACTCGCGCAGGGCGCTGGAGATGGCCCTCGCGACGGTGCGCAGCAGGAGGTTCCCCATGGGGTGGCCGAAGGCGTCGTTGTAGTGCTTGAAGTCGTCGATGTCTATCATGATGAGGGACACTTCGTAGCCTGCGGAGCGGCTCGCCCGCTCCAGCTCCTCCTTGAGCCTCTCCTCGAAGTACCTGAGGTTCCTCAGACC
>DIAQ01000034.1:21236-23889 GCA_002414865.1 candidate division Hyd24-12 bacterium UBA5074
CTCTGCAGGTCGATCACGCCTACGACCCTGTCGCGCACGACCATGGGGACGCAGAGCTCGCTCATGGTCGTCGGCAGGTTCTGGACATATCTGGCATCCTGGGTCACATCAGGGACGTTGATCGGCCTCTTCGTGAGGACTGCGTTGGCGATGATGCCGGCGACGGATGACCTGGTGGGGCGCCCGGGAGAGGTTCCCGGCTCGCCGTCCGGGTATCTGGGGACGCCGAGGGGCAGAGCCTCGTGGCCGATGACGGACCTGTTGTCCGGATATCCCCTGGCGGCCCTGATGCGGAGGGTATCGGGGATGCTGACCTCCGAGCTCTCCGGCGGCAGGAGGACTGCGATGGCCTCACCGGGGTAGAGCTTCTGCAGCGAGTCGGCCAGGAGGTCGGGGAGTTTGTCTATCTCCAGCGAGGAGTTGAGGTCGCGGCCTATCCTCGAGAGCGTCTCGAGCTCGTCGTTCCGCTTCTTGAGGTTCTCCCTCAGGGTGTGCTCCTCGGTGACGTCGGTCGCGAGTATCACTATGCCGGTCATGTGACCGCCCCGCCTGTAGGGCACGAAGCGCAGGTCCAGGAAGCTCTCGGAGTGGCCCTGCAGGTTCACGGAGACGCTCGGCTCAAGCCCCGACCGGCCTTCGAGGAAGACCTTCCTGAGCATCTCGCGGCGGGATTCCTGCCCTATCAGGGGGAGGGCGTCGGACAGGGTCCTGCCCTTTATCGCGTCGGGGGAGACGCCGAAGAGGTCCTTCGTCCTGCTCGTGGCCTCGACGACCCTGAGGCCGGTGTCCACGACCACCACCGCGGAGTCCAGGCTCGTGAGGACAGCGGCTGTCTGCTCCCTGCCCTCGCTGATCTCCTCGAGGTCCATGGCGTTCGAGAGAGCCACCGAGGCGAGGGCCGAGAGCTGCCTGAGCGCATCGAGGTCGTCACGGGCGAACGATCTTCCGGAGGTCCCGAAATCGCAGCGTATGAGCCCGAGGGTCTTCGATCCCGAGACGAGGGGGGTGTCCGCATAGCGTGACGAGCCGCACCAGCTCAGCCGGACCTCGGGCAGCTCGACCTCCCAGGAGCAGACCTGCCTCCCGCTCCTGAGCGCCCTCTCGGCCGGCAGCCCCTCCAGCTCCTGCAGCCGGACGGGCGCCTCGGGGGGCTCGGCGGGCAGCCCACGCCCGAGAGCCGACTCGGCATGGAGCTCCTCCGACGAGCTGTTGTAGCGGAATACCTGCACCCGGTCGAAACCGAGGCCGGCCACGACTCCAGCGGCGATCATCCTGTAGATCTCTCGGACAGTGGGGCTTTCGCTCAGCTCGAGGGCGAAGTCCCGCATGGCCTCGATCCTGTCCAGTCTGCGCTCCATGACCTGTGCCAGCTCCTCCAGTATGGCAGCCCTGTCGGGAGCCGAGCCGGGGAGCGGGGCGGAGCGCTTCGTCGAATGGCTCTCGGAGAGGAGCTCCGCGCACCTTGCGGCAAGGTCGGTGATCCCGACCGGAAGCTCGAGGACGAGGTCCGCCCCGGCCCTCCTGGCCCTCTGGGCCATCGCGCGGTCCAGACGGGGGGCGAGTATGATGACAGGGATCGTGCTGAAGGCCGGCTCGCTCCTCAGGTACCTCAGCAGCCTGATGCCGCCCAGCCCTGGGAGGTACAGGCCGCATACGAGGAGGTCGGGAGGGTTGGAATGGGCGCTCCTGACGGCATCCATGCCGTCGGAGCAGGACTCCGTGGTGAAGCCCTCGGACTTGAGGGCTCTCGAGAGCATGAGTGCGAGCTCCGGGTCGCTCTCTGCGATCAGCACGGCGCGACCCGGAGCTGCCACCTGAGCTTATTCCATCCGCAGCGCCGCCTGTGCGGCGGCAAGCCTGGCCACCGGGACGCGGTAGGGCGAGCAGGAGACGTAGTCGAGCCCGACCCTGGCGAAGAACTCGATGGAGGCGGGATCGCCTCCGTGCTCACCGCAGACGCCGAGCTTGAGGCCCGGCTTCGCCGCCCGGCCCTTCTCCACCGCTATGGACACGAGCTGCCCGACTCCGTCGACATCGATGGAGGCGAAGGGATCGCGCTCGTAGATGCCCATTCTGACGTAGTCGCCGAGGAACTTGCCCGCATCGTCGCGAGAGAGCCCGCAGCCCATCTGGGTCAGGTCGTTCGTGCCGAAGCTGAAGAAGTCTGCGAAGCCGGCTATCCTGCCGGCATCGACGGCCGCTCTCGGGACCTCGATCATCGTGCCGAGCTTGTACTCGATGAAGTCCGCGCGCTTCCCGCGCTCGGCCAGCACCGTGTCGATGACCTTCTGTGCGCTCTCACGGGCGATCCTGAGCTCCATGGGGTGTCCGACCAGAGGTATCATTATCTCCGGCTTCACCTCGATGCCGCGGTCGGCGCAGTTGACGGCGGCCTCGATGACTGCTCGGACCTGCATGTCGGAGACCTCGGGGTAGGTCAGTCCGAGGCGGCATCCGCGGTGCCCGAGCATCGGGTTGAACTCGTGGAGCGACTCGACCGTCCTGCGTATCTTCTCCAGAGGTACGCCCATGACGTCCGCCATCTCCTGCTGGCCCTGCGTATCCTGCGGCAGGAACTCGTGGAGGGGCGGATCGAGCAGGCGTATCGTGCAGGGGCGTCCGGCGAGGGCCTCGAAAATGCCCTCGAAGTCGC
>DIAQ01000034.1:24152-26102 GCA_002414865.1 candidate division Hyd24-12 bacterium UBA5074
GCGCTGGAGCGGCAGCAGCTCGGACAGGGCCTCCTCGTAGGTGGCAAGGGGCTCGGCGAGCCTGCCGCGCACTTCGTCTCCGCCTCCGGCCTCGATCTGCATGCGGAGGCGCTTGACCTCCTCGGCCACGAGGATGAGCTTGCGGAAGGAGATGATGCGGTTGCCCTCGAAGAACATGTGCTCGGTCCTGCAGAGGCCGATGCCCTCTGCTCCGAAGAGGACTGCCATCTCCGCGTCCCGGGGTGTGTCGGCGTTGGTCCTGACGCCCAGTCTGCGCATCCCGTCAGCCCAGCCGACGAGCTCGGAATAGTTGGAGAACAGCCTGGACTCGGACTCGGGCATCATTCCGCGGAGCACCTGGACTATCTCGGAAGGCCTGACGGCGACAGAGCCCGAGAACACCTCTCCGGTGAACCCGTCTATCGCTATCACGTCACCTTCGTGAACCACGACGTCTCCGCAGGAGAGGACCTTCTCCCTGCTGTCGACGTGGAGATCGCTGGCGCCGGCGACGCAGGGAGTGCCCATGCCTCTGGCGACCACTGCGGCGTGGGAGGTCATCCCGCCGCGGGCGGTCAGGATGCCCCTGGCGACGGCCATGCCGCCTATGTCCTCGGGGCTGGTCTCCAGCCTGCAGAGCACTACCGCCTCACCTCTGGCCGCCCAGGTCTCGGCGTCCTCCGCGGTGAAGACGGCCCTGCCGCAGGCGCCTCCGGGAGAGGCGTTGAGCCCGCGCGTGAGAAGCTTCGCATTGTCCTTGCCCTGCCTGTCCAGAACCGGAGCGAAGAGCTGGTTGAAGCTGCCTGCGGGCACCCTGAGGATGGCGGTCCTGCGGTCGATCAGGCCTTCGTGCACCATGTCGACGGCTGCGTTGAGCGCGGCGAAGACCGTCCTCTTGCCGGAGCGCGTCTGGAGCATGTACAGCTTGCCGTTCTCGATGGTGAACTCGATGTCCTGCATGTCGCGGTAGTGGTTCTCGAGGGTGCTGCGGACTCCGAGCAGCTGTTCGTAGATGGCGGGGTTCTGCGAGGCCAGGGCCGAGATGGGCTGGGGCGTGCGGATCCCCGCCACGACGTCCTCGCCCTGGGCGTTCATGAGGTACTCGCCGTAGAAGATGTTGTCCCCGTTCGCCGGGTCGCGCGTGAAACAGACACCTGTGCCGGACTCGTTGCCCATATTGCCGAAGACCATTGTCTGGACGTTGACTGCGGTGCCTGTGAGGCCCCTTATCTCGTTGAGCTGGCGGTAGCGTATGGCCCTGGGGTTGTTCCAGGACCCGAAGACCGCGTCGACCGAGTGGCTGAGCTGCACCCAGGGGTCGGTCGGGAACTCCTCGCCGACATGCCTGCGGTAGAGCCCGGAGTAGAGTCCGACGACCTTCTTCAGATCCTCCGTATCGAGCTCGGTGTCGAGCCTGACCCCTCTGGCGTCCTTGACCGACTGCAGGGCGTGCTCGAAGTCCTCGTGCGGCACGCCCATCACGACGTCGCCGAACATCTGCATGAAGCGGCGGTAGGAGTCCCACGCGAAGCGCTCGTTGCCGCTGAGCTTCGAGAGGGCCTCGAGAGTTACTGGATTGATGCCCAGATTCAGCACGGTGTCCATCATGCCGGGCATGGACACGGCAGCGCCGCTGCGCACGGAGACCAGCAGAGGGTTGGCAGGATCACCGAAGCGCTTGCCCGTGGCCTGCTCCAGCTCGGCCAGCTTCTGCCGGACCTCCTGCTCGAGCCCTTCGGGCCACTTCCTGCCGGACTTGTTGAAGGCCTCGCAGGCCTCCGTGCTGATGGTGAAGCCGGGAGGCACCGGGAGCCCGAGCCTGGACATCTCGGCCAGATTAGCGCCCTTGCCCCCGAGGAGGTTCCGGGCATCCCTGTCGCCTTCGGTCTTCCCTGCTCCGAAGAAATAGACGTACTTCACTCTGCCTACCTGCCATTCGTATGCTGGTGC
>DIAQ01000026.1:0-274 GCA_002414865.1 candidate division Hyd24-12 bacterium UBA5074
ACGCTCGTGAAGACGCTCTGCCAGACCGTGTGCAGCCCGGTCCACGAGGGCACGAGCGGTCTCCAGGTCGTGTAGAGGATGATGGCGCCGGAAGCCTCTATGGTCAGGGTCCATCCGATTATCGAGGCCAGGATCCTCTTGAGGTCGCTCAGGAATTCGCTGTCCATGGCCCTGCTTATCGACACGCTCTCGCCGAGGCCCACGCTGTGACCCAGGAAGAGCGCGAAGAACGCGACGAAGCTCATCAGGCCGATGCCGCCCACCTGGATCAGCA
>DIAQ01000026.1:672-889 GCA_002414865.1 candidate division Hyd24-12 bacterium UBA5074
GGGAGCATCAGCAGGAGCGAGCCGGCTGCGATCACCGCAGCGATGGTCACGGGCAGCAGCGCCCAGGCAGGGATCGCCCTCATGAGCAGCCTGCCGAGGTGCCAGAGCAGTATCCTGGCTGAGACGAGGATTGCGCCCGCTATGCAGAATGCCCTCGCAAGACCGGAAGCCCTGAAGGCCGGGAGCGCTCCGGCGGCGACGGACACCCCCAGTATCA
>DIAQ01000026.1:1233-2377 GCA_002414865.1 candidate division Hyd24-12 bacterium UBA5074
ACCAGGAGCAGCACCAGGTAGACGAAGGGGAGGGAGGCCATGAAGGCGTCGAGACCCCTTCCGGACAGGCCGAAGCCATAGTCCGCCAGCAGCAGCGCGAAGCACAGCACGGCCGTGACCAGGGACAGGATCTCCCTCAGGCCAGACACGGTTTTCGGGACCATACCCCCCCTCCGCGGGACGGGCGCATATTGCCAACCGACGACCCGGGTCCTGATTCCGAGATCATCGGAGGTTGAATGCGATGAACACCGGTCTCGATTATGACAGATTCCTCGCAGCCCGTCCCCTCAACGTGCAACTTGCCCTGCCGGGCAGCCGATGCGCCCTGGTGAGCAGCAGGGACATCGCGGCGGTGGCGAGGGAGCGGGAGGCCATCGTCATGGCGGCCAACATACGCAGCCCGCTGAGCGCGATCGGGATACTCAGGGCGGCCCGGAAGGCCGACTCTTTCGTTATCCTCGAGCTTGCCAAGTCGGAGGCGCGTTACTGCGCCGTCAACTTCTCCAATCTGCCCCAGATGGCCATGCTCTACTCGTCCGAGCTGGGTGACGGAGTCGTCTACGCCCTCCACATGGACCACTTCGCCGTGAAGTCCGCAGCCGACAGGGACGACGCCACCCTCGCCATCCCCTCGGCCCTCAGGGCGGGCTGGACCTCGGTGGCCATCGATGCGTCCCACAATCCCGACTACCTGAATCTCGTCTTCACCCGCGACACGGCCATGCACATCCCGGCCTACATCGGCCTCGAGGTGGAGGTGGGCGAGATCAAGGGAGCCGGCGCACTATCGACGGTGGATGAGGCCCGCTACTTCATCGGAGGCCTCAATTCCTGGGGCGTCTTCCCCGACTTCCTGGCCATCTCCAACGGCTCGATGCACGGGACCTACGACGCCAGCAAGGGCGAGGCCGAGGGCATCGACCTCGCCAGGACGCTGGAGATAGCCGAGGCCATCGCCGGGTACGACTGCGTGATCGCCCAGCACGGCATAAGCGGCACCCCTCTGTCCAAGGTGGGCTCCTTCCGCCGGTACGGCATCCACAAGGGGAACGTCGGAACCCTCTGGCAGAACATAGTCTTCGGTCTGGAGATGGATGCCGCCAGCGGCAACGCGGTCATCGACGACGGCTCCTACGTGAAG
>DIAQ01000026.1:2709-3648 GCA_002414865.1 candidate division Hyd24-12 bacterium UBA5074
AGATCCTCGGGCGACTACAAGAGCCTCAACCTGCCGTTCTCCTCGCGCATCATGGCGATGCCTGCGGAGTTCAGGAACAGGATCCTCGACGAGACGGAGAGCTGGGCGCTGCGGTTCTTCGAGGCCTTCAACTCGATCGGCACCGGTTCCGCGGTGATCGAGAAGGTGGCTGCGAGGGGGGACTGGAACTCGTCGCCCGAGCGGAAGATAACAGCCTCCAGGGCCGATCATGTCGCTTCCAGGGCGCCGGATGCGGACAGCGGCACCGGCGGCGACGGAAAGGACTATTCAGACTGAGCCCATCCCGCAGCTGGATCGTGAGGGGCGCCCGGGTGCTCGATCCGGCCTCGGGGCTCGATGCCGTCAGAGACGTGTTCGTCGATTCGGGGAGGATCGCCTGCAGGGCCCCGGCATCCCTCGGCGCGGCCGGTCCGGCGGAGATCGACGGATCTGGCATGTGGCTCCTGCCCGGCCTCGTGGACATCCACGCGCACCTCAGGGTTCCTGGTGACGGCCGCGCGGAGACCATGCTGACCGGTCTGAGGGCCGCCGTGGCGGGAGGCGTCACCAGGGTGGCGACCATGCCCAACACAGACCCCCCGATCGACTCCCCTTCGATCGTGAGCGCGCTCAGGGGGGAGGCAGCCCGATGCGGGCTGGCGACTCTGATGCCTGTCGGGTGCGTCACAGCCGGGAGGGCCGGCCGCGAGCTGGCCGGGCTCGCGGACATGAGGGCCGCGGGGGCGGTCGCGTTCTCCGACGACGGACTGCCGGTCTCGGACGGGGACCTTCTCGCCCGGGCCCTCGACGAGGCCGCCGGGCTGGGCTGCCCGGTGATCGAGCACCCGGAGGTCCTGGATCTCTCGCGGGGCGGCAGGCTCAACCGCGGACCCGTCTCGGAAGCCTCCGGAGACCCCGGGATACCTGAGGAGGCCGAGA
>DIAQ01000121.1:0-201 GCA_002414865.1 candidate division Hyd24-12 bacterium UBA5074
CCTCACGCCAGGACGCCAAGCCCGCAAAGTCAGCTCAAGGGGAGCAGTTCCGAGTCCTGATCTCCTCCCCGCCGTTATCGTCATCCAGCCCTTGCTGCGACGGATTCCAGTACCCGCAGGGCGGAGTCGACTCAGGGGAGAGCCGGAGAGCCTGCTCTCGCAGATCGACCAGAGGACGACGACGAAGGCTGCGCAGCAGCC
>DIAQ01000121.1:590-14028 GCA_002414865.1 candidate division Hyd24-12 bacterium UBA5074
TGCCGATCCAGAGCTGCCTTGGCGCCGATGCGAGACGACGTCTTCTCTCTGCTTGGAATAACGCATTTCGGAGTGTATTTTCACCCGACAGAAACAATCGACTCCCCGGCCCCCTCCCAGCGGAGCGGCAGCCGGGACCGCACGAGAACCCGGGAAGGAACGTGGATGGACAACCTGATCTACCTGGACAACTCCGCGACCTCGTTTCCGAAGCCGCAGGTGGTTTACGACTTCATGAAGGAGTTCTACCAGTCCCACGGCGTAAGCCCCGGACGCTCGGGATTCGACAAGGCTCTGGAGGCGGAGGAAGTAGTCCACTCCACACGCAAGCTGCTCACCAGCCTCTTCAACGGCACGAATCCGAATCATCTGAGCTTCTGCTACAACGCCACCGACGCGCTCAACAGGATCATCCAGGGAATGGTATCGGAGGGCGACCACGTAATCACGAGCAACCTGGAGCACAACTCCGTTCTGCGCCCCCTCAACCACCTCAACCGCGACAACGGGGTCGAACTCACCCACATCCCATTCGACGCCCGCGGGTATATCGATCCGGATGACGTGAAGAAGGCATTCAGGAAGAACACGAAGCTCGTCATCATCAATCACTCCTCCAACATCATCGGCACTGTGCAGCCCGTGGGCGAGATCGGCCGGCTCTGCAGGGAGGCGGGCGTCTTCTTCGCCGTCGACGCCAGCCAGAGCGCTGGTTCGGTCCCCATCGACGTCCAGGCCATGTGCATCGACCTTCTGGCGTTCACCGGCCACAAGTGCCTCATGGGTCCGACCGGCATCGGCGGCGCCTATGTCGGCGAAGATGTGCCCATCAGGTGCACCGTTTTCGGGGGCACCGGCGTCCGCTCCGCGAACCCGTTCCACCTCGAAGAGTTCCCCTACAGGATGGAAGCGGGAACCCTGAACACCGTCGGCATCGCAGGGCTCAACGCCGGGGTGAAATGGGTGCTCTCCGAGGGCATGGACAATATCCACGAGCGTGAGATCAGGCTCTGGGACAAGCTCCGCCTCGGCTGTCAGGGAATCGACGGGGTGATCACCTACTGCGCGGACGACACCGAGAACCAGAATCCCGTCCTCAGCCTCAATCTCGACAGCCTTGAAGCGGGCGATGTGGGAACGATGCTCGACGTGGACCATGGAATCGCCACCCGCACCGGACTGCAGTGCGCCCCTCTGGTGCACGCCCAGCTCGGGACCGACAGGATCCACGGCACTGTTCGATTCAGCGTCGGGCCCTTCAACACAGAAAAAGAGATAGACGCGGCCATCGGGGCGATGCGCGAGATAGCCTCACTCAGGAGGAAGTAGAAGCAACCTCCTCATCCACGAACAAGAAGGAATCGGAGAGATGGATACGATAAGGGTCAACGGCGTCGAACTGCGCGTGGACGGCGACGGCTTCCTCCAGGACCCCGGTTTCTGGAGCGAGGAGGTGGCAGTCGAATTCGCCAGGCTCGACGGCACCGGCGAGCTGAGTCCGAAGCACTGGGAGATTATCAGGTTCATCCGCGGGTTCTGGCAGGAGTCCGACATGGCGCCGACCGTCAGGAGCCTGTGCAAGCAGAGCGGCCTGAAGCTGCAGGAGATCTACTCGCTCTTCCCGGGAGGCCCGGCCAGGGGAGCCTGCAAGATCGCGGGGCTCCCGAAGCCCGACGGCTGCGTCTAGGCCGGTCCGCCAGGGGACTGCGTCAGGCGCGCCTGATCCTCGCGATCAGGCCATCCCTCGGCATGATCGATATGGATGCGACCTCTGCCGGGTCGAAGCCCATGCAGAGCGCCAGAACCTGGTTGTAGTCGAATACCGGGATCGGGCAACCGCCTTCTCCGCCCTTTTTCCCCAGCTCGCCCTGCATCCTGTCCAGGTGCTCGAGACAGGTGATGCATGACACCACGATCAACTCGGCCTCTGTCTCGCTCCCCATCGCCCTGAGCTTCTTGAAGGCGAATTCCGATGCACCGGCGTAACTGCCCTTCACAAAGCCGCCTGCACCTCCGCAGCACTGCAGCTCACGGCTGTAGGTCTGCACCTCCGCCCCCAGGGCCTCCACCAGGTCGCGCAGCATGTGGGGCCTGCCCGCGGGTGTGTCGAAGCCTACGACCTCGCTGGGGAACAGGGTGTGGCAGGGGTACTGGACCACGGCTTTCATGCCGTCGAGGGGGAAATCGAGCGTTCCCCGTATCCGCTCAGGGCCGATGTCGTTGTAGAGGACATCGATCATGTGCCTGACGACGACCGTGCCCCGGAAGACCCTGCCGGCCTTCGCGAGCAGCCGGTCGACCGCCTCCCTGATCTCCGCATCCTCGAGCAGCCTCTTCCGGGCGGTCCGCAGGGAACTGTAGCAGGAGCCGCATTGCGTGACGAGCTCCACGCCCTTCTCCTCGGCCAGCGAGAAGTTCCATGCGCTCACGGCCAGTGATGCGGTCTCATCCGCGGATGGGAACGCGCCGAAGGCCGGGCAGCACACGCTTCCCTCGAGGTCCGCCAACTCCGCCCCCAGCCGTGGCATCGTAAGCCTGATGGCCCGCTCGACATCCGGCCTCACCGCCGGAACGTTGCACCCCAGGAACAGCCCGTATCTCATCCCGTCAGCCCTTGAACATGTATTCGTTGTTCTTCACGAGGTCCGTGTCCCGCAGCATATCCCTGAATTTCTCGAGCAGCTCCGGATACCTCGCGATTGTGGGAGGGACCTCCTCCAGCCCCACGGCCCTCCTCTTTTCCCTCACATTGTCGAGCGGCTGGGTGTGCCCCGTCTCGAATATCTCCGCGACCGCAGCAGGGATGTATGTGTCGTCGTTGCGGGTCTGCCACCGCCTGATCGCCAGGCAGACCTCGAATGGGTGGACACCCATCGGACACATCTCCTCGCAAGCGGAACAGGTGACGCACAACCACGGCGTCTCGTCCTCGAGAAGGCTTTCCTCGAGCCCCAGGAGGACCTTTCGAACCAGGTCGCGTATGAACAGCGGAGGGTTGCCCTCCGCGGCCGGGCAGCCCGCCACGCAGGTGCTGCAGTTGAAGCAATGGCGGATGTCCCCGCAGCTTCCCGTTATCTCCCGCCAGAGATCGGCGTTCGCATTCGTCAGGTCGAGCATGGTCAGTACTCCCGCGGCAGCCGGTCGAGCCGGGCCAGGCTGAAGACCGGACCGTCGGTGCATACATAGGAGCCCCCGATGTTGCACCGTCCACACTTCCCTATCCCGCACTTCATCTTCATCTCGAGGGAGAGGTGTATCCGGTCCGGCCGGAGTCCGAGCTCCGCCAGGACGGGCAGGGTGTACCGGATCATCGCGGGGGGCCCGCATACCAGGGCCGTTGTACTCTCCGGATCGACCTGCAGCGTCTTCACGGCCGCCGGGACCGTTCCGATCCTCCCGCTCCAGTCCTGATCGGCATTGTCGACCGTGACTGACAAGCTCATGTCGTCGCGCCGCCCCCAGTTCTTCAACTCGTCCTTGTAGAGCAGGAGGCCAGGGTTGCGAGCGCCATAAACCACCTCGAGATCCAGGAAATCCCCGCGGTTCGCGGGATGGAGGGCGAAGGACGTGAAGGCGCGCAGCGTTGAGAATCCGAAGCCGCCGCCGATGACGAGAACATTCCTGCCGTGGAGCTCCTCGAGGGGGTAGCCATTGCCGAGCGGACCCCTCAGGCCGACGGTGTCTCCCGGCTCCAGGTAATGCAGCTCGGTGGTGACCTGGCCTGCCCTGCTGATGGTGAAGTCGAGCAGATCGGGGTCGGCGGGCGACGATGCGATCCCGAACGGGGCCTCCCCCACGCCCAGCAGCGACAGCTCGGCGAACTGCCCCGGCACGAAGGCGAAAACCTCGCGCCTTTCCACGAAGGAGAGCGAGAGGGTTCTGATGCTGGCATCCTCCGTCTCGACGGCGTTGCGCTCGACCCTCATCCGAACGGGGGCGTATGGATTCCTCAATTGCCTCCCCGCCTGCCCCCGAAGGCCGCAAGCACCTGCCGCATGTCGAGATTGACCGGGCATTCCGAGACACACCTGCCGCAGCCCACGCAACCCGCCATTCCATGGTTGTCGATGCAGTAGTTGAACTTGTGCATTATGCGCTGCCGGTATCTCTCCCTGCCCGTAGGCCTTGGATTGAATCCCGAGGCCTGTGCCGTGAAACAGGAGAACTGGCAGGAGTCCCACACGCGGTTCCTGACGCGGACGCCTGCTGCTTCCTCGTCCACGATGTCGAAACAGTGGCAGGCGGGGCACAGGTAGCTGCAGATTCCGCAGCCCAGGCACTTCTCGGCGAGTGTCAGCCAGAGGGGATCGTCGAAGGAACGGTCGAGCGCCGCCTTCAGGAGCCCGAGATCCACGGGGGGCTCGATTGCCGGCTGCAGGCCGCCGTTCACGGTGCCCGACCCCGGGGGTTCGCCTTCGCAGGTATCGAGGAGGCCATGGGCCGCGGCGAACTCCGCTCCCCTGCTGGATGCAACATGGGCCAGATAGACGCTGCCGAGGTCTTCGAGGAGGATGTCCGAACCCTCCGCAGAGAGCGGACCGCCGCCTGTCGTGGTGCAGAAGCAGGTCTCCCGAGGCTGGGTGCAGCCGATGGAGATCACCAGCAGCGAATCCCTCCTGTTTGCGTAGTAGACATCCCGGCTCTGTCCATCGCGTAATACCTTGTCCAGGAACAGGAACGCTCGCGCGTCACAGGGGCGGGCACCGAAGAGGACAGCAGGCTTCCCGCAGTCCGTGTGCTCGGATACACCCGGATCCTCCCCGCAGGAGGACAGCAGCGTTTCCATCTGGGGCATCAGGACATGCTTGGGCGAGGTCCTGGTGTTTGCGTAGTCCAGGATTGCCTCGTCTCCTGACCGGATGCGGTCGAAGACCAGGATGCCCTTCCTCCGGACGGGGGCGTAGACCGCATATCCGGCCAGGAGCCCGTCCAGGAGCCGTCCGATTTCGTTCCTGGCTATGGTCCTCATTTCACTTCCGCATTCCGGTGCAGGTCATGGCTCGAGCATGAAGTCCTGGGGATCGTCCGGATCGAAGGTCGAGAGGGGCGCTGGCTTCCCGGGGTCCAGGCCCGGCCTGCATCCGAACATCCGCGCGACATCCGCCGACATCCTGCGGTTCAGCGTCCCCAGATCCACACCCATGGGGCATGCCCGCACACACGCGCCGCATTCGACGCATCTCCCGGCCAGGTGGAGCACGCGCATGAGATGGAAGGACAGCACATCGCTCGGATCCGTACCCCTGCCGACCCACTGCGGCCGCGTCTCGTCGACGAAGCACTTCGAGCAGTAGCAGAGAGGGCAGGCGTTCCTGCAGGCGTTGCAGCGGATGCACCTGCTCATCTCGCCTGCGATGTACTCCCACCTCTCACCCGCGGACCGGGAGGCGAAGTCGGCAACATCGGTAAATTCGTCTCTCGTCCTCTCCTCCACCTCTTCCCCGACCAACACATCGCTGATGACCGGGTTCCTCTGCACGCAGACGCGGCAACTCCGATGGAGCGCGTCTTCCCTGTTCATCGACAACAGCGCCGTGCCATCCCCTGCAACGAGCTTCCCGCCGGTGTCCTCGACGGTCTGGATGCGGATGTCCCCGAACCTCTCCCGGACCTCGTGGGGGTCGACCATGCCGTGACATGGCACGCCGATGATCACGACATCTTCGCGCCGGACCTGCTTCTCCTTGATCAGCTCCACGATAGCCCTGGTGTCGCATCCCTTGGCCACGATGCCCACCTTCCTGTCGGAGCGGATCAGGTATCGTGCGAGATTATTGCTGCAGAATGCGTTCCAGATCAGCCGCCCGGTGTCGCCCGGCTCGGTGATGAAGCAGGGTGTCGCGCGCAGAGGCAGGGAGCCCTCCTCGAAGCCGATCACGAGGTCGACCCTTCCTTCGGCGAGCAGCCTCGCCGTCTCCTCCCTGATCCTGGCGGTGCAGTCAGTCATCTCCACCTACGTGTATCTCTTCTCCATCCGTCTTGCCGGCCCCAGGGCGAGCACTTTCTCGGTGACCGTGTCGATCACCGAGGCGAACCTCTCACCCTCCGATGCAGAAACCCAGGTGAACTGCAGCCTTCCCTCCTCGATGCCGATGTGCTCGAGGAGTCCCTTCAGCAGGGCGAATTTCCTCCTGGCGCTGTAGTTGCCGCTGATGTAGTGGCAGTCGCCGGGATGACACCCGCTGACAAGGACTCCGTCCGCGCCCTTCTGGAAGGCGGAGAGGATGAAGAAGGGGTTGATCCTTCCCGCGCAGGGAACGCGGATCACCCTGACGGCGGCCGGATACTGCAGCCTTCCCACACCCGCCGAATCGGCACCTGCATAGCTGCACCAGTTGCATAGGAAGGCCACGATCCTGGGCTCCCACCCGGGGACCCTGTCGTTCATCTCCCCATCCATGGCCTCAGAGCCCCCGGGCCACGCTGCTGCAGATCATCGCGCAGATCTCTCCGTCGGTGAATCCTTTTACGTCGGCGGCCCCGCAGCGGCACGACGAGGCACACAACCCGCAACCCTTGCAGAGGGCTTCGTTGACCACGGCCTTACGCTCCGACTCGTCCATCTCTATGGCCTTGAAGGGGCAGAGTGCCGCACAGACGCCGCAGCCGCTGCACTTCGGGCCGTCGATGACACTCACCGTGCCGCCTGCCTCGATCGAGTCCCTGCAGAGGACCAGCGCGGCCCTGGAAGCCGCCGCCTTCGCCTGGACTATGCTCTCGCCAATCGTCTTCGGACTGTGGGCGAGGCCGCAGACGAATACGCCCTCCGTGGGGAAGTCGACGGGGCGGAGCTTGATATGCGCCTCCATGAAGAAGCCGTCTTCGTTCAGGGGCACCTTGAAGAGCCCGGCGAGTTCAGCGGCGCCTGCCGAGGGGACCGTGGCGGTGGCGAGCCCCAGCAGATCGGCGTCTATCGAGAACTCCCGGCCCAGGACCAGGTCGGTCGTTACGACCCTGAGTCGCTTGCGTCCATCCTGTTCCACGATCTCCACGGTCGGCCTGTTCCCGGGATCGTACTGGAGGAACCGCACTCCGCGCTCCCTGGCCTCGAGATAGAACTGCTCGTCGAAGCCGTAGGTCCTGATGTCGCGGTAGAGGACGTAGACGTTCACCAGGGGATTGGCCTCGATGAGTGCGAGCGCCAGCTTCATGGCCTTGCTGCAGCATGTCCTGCTGCAGTAGGGCCTGTCTTCGTCCCGGGAACCCACGCACTGGACGAGCACGGCATTCCTGCTCGATGTGACGTCGGGATTCCCCCTGGCGATCTCGTCTTCGAGCTCCTGCAGCGTCAGCACCCGGGGGTCCACCCCGTACAGGTAGCCGTCGGGCTTCGATGCCTCCCCGCCGGAGGCGATGATCGCGACCCCGTGCGAAATCTCCTCGACGATACCTTCCGCATTCTCGACCATCGTCCTGAAGTTGCCCACGAATCCACTGACATCCGAGATGTGCGTCCCTGTGTGGATCGTGATGGAGGGATTCCCGGAGACGCTTTCGACCAGCCGGCTCACGAATGCATCCACATCCGCACCATCGTTGGTGGAATGGATCCTCCGGGCGTTGCCTCCGAGCTCGGCGGCGCTCTCCACCAGGTGCACACCGAAGCCCTGGTCCGCCAGACTAGAGGCGCAGACCATCCCCGCCACCCCTCCGCCGATCACGAGGGCCGTCCGGTTGACATCGAGGAATGCCTGTGGAAGCGGCTCTATAAGCTTCGCCCTGGCGACGGACATCCTGATCAGGTCCTTCGCCTTCTGCGTCGCCTTCTCCGGCTCCCCCTGGTGGACCCAGGCGCACTGGTCACGGATGTTCGCCATCTCGAACAGGTGCTTGTTGAGCCCCGCCTCCCTGAGAGTCTCCTGGAAGAGGGGCTCGTGGGTCCTGGGTGTGCAGGCGGCCACGACCACGCGGTTGAGCCTGTGTTCCGCGACCCTCTCCCTTATCATCCTCTGGCTGTCCTGGGAGCAGGTGAAGAGCGCTTCCTCCGACAGGACCACGTTGGGCAGTCCTGCAGCGTAATCCCTCACCGAGGCGATGTCGACCACGCTCGCTATGTTGATGCCACAATGGCATATGAAGACACCTATGCGCGGTCTCCCGCCGAGGAGGGGCTTCTCGGGAGGGTAGGACTTGCGCTGCGTGAGGGTATGCCGGGAATGGGAGAGCATGGCCGAAGCCTCCGCTGCGGCTGCGCTGGCGCCCATCACGGCCTCCGGGATGTCCTTCGGGCCCGAGAACGCTCCTGCCGCGAAGATGCCGGGAACAGAGGTCTCGACGGGGGAGAGCGTGCGGGTCTCGCAGAACCCATGGCTGTCGAGATGCAGACCCAGCCTCTCAGCCATCTCCCGGTTGGCCCGGTCCTGAACCATCCCGACAGACAGCACGACCAGGTCGTAGACTTCCTCGCTGATCCTGCCGTTCTCCGGGAATCTGAGGATCAGGCTGCCCGACCCGTCCTGGTAGATGCGGGATATCTCGGATCTGACGAACCTGACCCCCTGCTCGTTCTTCGCGCGCTCGTAATACCTCTCGAAACCCTTGCCATGGGTCCTGATGTCGATGTGGAAGATCGTCGTCTCCAGGTTGCCTCCGCTGTGCTCCCTGGCGACGACGGCCTCCTTGATCGCATAGGTGCAGCAGACGGAGGAGCAGTAGTTGTTGTCTACTCGATGGATGTCCCTGGAGCCGACGCACTGGATCCAGGCGATCCTGTGGGGCTCCTTTCCGTCGGATGGGCGGAGCAGCCTGCCCCTGCTGGGTCCGGATGCGCTCAGGATGCGCTCGAACTCGATGCTCGTGATGACGTTCGGAAAGGTGCCGTAACCGTAGTTGGCAATCAGGCTGGCGTCGAAAGGCTCGAATCCCGGGCAGGCGATGACGGCGCCGACCGGGATGCTGAGAGTCCGGGGCTGCATGTCGAGATCGATCGCCCCTGCGCTGCACTTCCTCGCGCAGAGCCCGCACCGTCTGCAGACGGCACTGTCGATCATGTAGGAGTGCGGATAAGCCTGCTCGTAGAGGCGGTAGATAGCCTTCCTGTCACTGAGTCCCATGTTGAAGGAATCCGGGAGCTTCACAGGGCAGACCTTCGCGCACTCGCCGCAGCCGGTGCACTTCTCCGTCGAGACGAATCTCGGCTGCTGCTCTATCGTCGCAGTGAAAGCGCCCGGAACGCCCTCGAGAGCCGTGAGCTCTGAATTCGTGAGCACTTCGATGTTGAGGTGCCGCCCGCACTCGACCAGTTTGGGCGAAAGGATGCACATGGAGCAGTCGTTGGTGGGGAAGGTCTTGTCCAGCCCCGCCATGACTCCGCCTATCGCGCTCCGCCTCTCGACGAGATAGACCCTGAAGCCCGAATCGGCGAGATCGAGAGCGGCCTGGATCCCGCTTATTCCGCCGCCGAGTACCAGAACGGCGCCTGTGGGCCCGGAAGGTGTCATGGACGCTCGATCAACTCTCCCGATCGTGGCGATCTGCCGTCCTGGACGGAGGGGATCCGGTGAATCCAGGCGGTGATCGATGGCCTGGAAGCGGCACAGGCTTCCTGGCGCTTGGAGTCATGCTCGAGCAGCGATCAACGATTCTCGAGCCCTGCTTGGGGGCTGTCCCGGGACAGCCGGTTACTGCCCGCCAATATAGCTCGGATGGGAACTCCGGTGCTGATTGCTCGGGTCATCCCGGAAGCAAGAGGATTTCATCGTCTTCTTCACGCCGGGTGCAGACAGGAACCGGGCGGATGCCCTCGATGATGACGGGTGTGAGACAGGCGGGGTGGGATCGAGCAGGAGTCAGTCCTTGAGTGTCTTCCTCTTCTTCAGCATGAGCAAGGCCTCGGCAGCCCTGGCAACCCGGGTGGCCGACTGCTTCGCGCCGCCGACCCAGTCGCAGTATCTGCGCCTGTGGCCATCCGGCAGGCAATAGAAGAACTTCCTCGTTTCGATTTCATCTTCTATGACGGCTATTAGCTCCTTTGGAACAATAATTTTTTCCTTGCATTCTTCCATGCGGTTGATCCTTTCGGGTTCCTGTGACATTGCGTTCTTGAGGCACGAATCGCCCGCCCGACAATTTGCAGGCGAACTCAGCTTTCGTGGGAGTTGTCTTGAATATACGTGATCCGGCCATGACGCCCAACAGGGGAATGCACTCCCGGGTCCTCGCACATGAGGTTACCAGTGGCGCGATGCAGACCACAGATGGAATCAGCGAGCTTCGTATCGCCATAAGGTCAGGCACGACCGTCCGGCGCTCCGCCTGCTCCCCCCTGCCGGGCATCCGCCTTGAATCCCTCGTGGAACTCGACTGTGCCATGCGGCATGCGGCCGTCCATGAACAGCGCGAAGAAGACCTCCTCCGGCACTCCCTCGCAGACGAGCCCCTGCATGTTCTGGAACCCGAAGCGTCCGTAATACCCGGGATGTCCGACCAGGCAGCATCCCCCGGCACCGAGGTCCTTCAGGCGTGATATCCCTTTTTCTATCAACGCGCCACCGATCCCCCTCCGCTGATATTCCGGCAACACAGAAACAGGTCCGAGTCCGTACCAGTTCGGGGTGCCGTCGGAAATCGTCAGCGGGGAGAATGCGATGTGGCCCACGACGCACCCATCCACTTCAGCCACGAGTGAGACCGTGAGCGCCCCGGCTGCGCGCAGCGCCTCGATGACGAACTGCTCGGTGTGATCGCTTATCTCCAGGGTCTCGAAAGCGGCTGCGGTGATCGCGGATATGCTCCCGACATCAGCGCTCGTTTCATTTCTTATCGACAACGTATCGATCATGTATGCGATTCCTCCCCTTATCGGCCTGAAGGACTCCGGGGCTTCATCAGCCTGATGGTGATCTGAGACTCTGCTGACTATCCAGCTCGATCGTTCTCGCGAACATACTGTGAACAGCCCGGGGGGATACGTGGGATTCCGTCATGGGAGACCTGCCGCCGTCAGGGCTGCCTCTGCCGTCTCGAACAGACAAAATCGTGAGCGCTTCGCCAGATAGACTGCCTGATGACAGCTCGGGGAGGTATCGCAGAACTCCCCCCGCTATACAAGTATGATCCGCGCAGCAACGGCCCTGAAGAAGTCGCTGGACCAGACCTGAAGCGAAGCGTAGTCCGTCACGAAGGGCTCCACTTCTCGTCTTGCAGCATTCACATCCAGCTTTTCGATCGCCATGCTGATCTTCGATCGAAACAACTCCTCGGTCAGGATTTCCGCAGGTCGGAGATCCCCGGACTGCCTCATCTTCTGATCCAGATGAGCAAGGTGGAGCTGCGGGTGATTCGCGGCAAACCAAACCATGTCGAACCAGTCTCTCCCCTTTACCCGGTTTCTCCATCGGCGGCAGAGCACTGCGTGCATCTTGCTGGCATGGAGGTCGGCCAGCGAATAGCAGCGGACCTGGAAAGGAAGCGGAGCCAGCAGATAGCCGGGAGTCGTATTGAAGCCCGGAGCTGGACACACGTCCACCTCCAGGCGGACTTTCAGCAGACGTTCTCGGGGAAATGCTGAGATGACTGCCTGCGGGGCACCCGCGGAGGACATCGCCGCGCGGGCATTTGCGCTGAGAAACATATGCTGTATCGAGCTTCCTTCAGGCTTCTCCGCAGAACCCGCCTCTGCCTCGACTCCGTGTGCGGAAAGCTCGCGGATGGCGACGGCTCTGAACCTCCCGAGATCGAACAGGTCGTCGGGCTCGAGCAGCGAGAAGTCAAGGTCTTCCGAGAAGCGATCAAGGCCATGGACGAGGCGGAGCGCCGTGCCTCCAAAGAAAGCGGCATGCTCGAAGAAGCTGCCCCGCCAGAGCCCGAGGAGGATCACCTGCTGCATGATCTCGCGGAGGGCGCGGTCGTAGTCCTCCACCCGTGCGGCAGAGTACTTCCCCAGGAGCTGCCCGAGCACCGAACTCATGGCATCCTTCTTCCTGCAGTGAAGACCCTGAGGAAGCTCTCGAACCGGCGGATGCGTGACGATCCATAGGCGATTGCGAGCTCGGAAATCATCCCCCCATCCAGATTCGCGAGTGATGAGCGATCGATCCTCAGGTTGTCGAACAGGTACTGCTCCACTGCCCTGTTCGATCTGAGAACAAGGCCTCTTTCGGTGAATATCTTGTCCGCAAGAGCCTTTTCAGGGCTTGCCAGCAGAAATGCCCGGTCATCCGGCAGCTCGAATCTCTCGACTCCGGAGCTGAAGACACTTGCGGGGATCTTCGCATAGGTGAACAGGCCGAGGACCGTTGAAAAGCTGCGCGCACGCCCCATTGATGCGGAAGTAACCGCCTGGACATGCTCAGGGATCAATCCGTGCCTTGCCAGTGCGGACTCCATGGATACGTACGACGGGCCGTGGATCAGATTGGCGAGGAGCTCCATCGATATCGGATGCTTCGCGAGCGGCTTGTCGAAGACATACAGGCCCTTCCTGACCTGGATGATGACATCCTGCCGCAGGAGCTCCGTTATTCGATCCCGCGGCCTCGAATACTCGCTAAGGGCCGAGATGAGCGTCTGGTAGTCGAACTCATCAGAGCCGATCCGCAGTCGGAGCCTTTCGGGACTTACGAGCACAAAGCCCTCCCACCATTTCCGAGAACAGTATGCTCTATTCTGCTATTCATGTCGACTATTCACCGACATAGCCTACAGAGTTTGACTGCAGACAGGAGTGCGCTGTCAGGTTTGACACAAGGGAAAGGCCGCCGGTTCGAAAATCGGCGGCCTTGTCCAGAATTGTACCCGGTGGTCGACACTTTCTTGAACTGCGGCGGGTTTCCTCCAGGAGCTACTCAATGATCACGAAGCGTTGTGTCGCCTCGGACTCCCCCGCCTGCACCAGGACGAGGTAGATGCCGGGGGGATGATCTCCAAGAGCCACTGAGTGCCAGCCGGGCTGGTAGTCGGCCGGGGCGGACTCCCACACCAGCCTTCCTGTCAGATCGAAGACGGTCACCTCCATCGATGTCGAAGAGGAAACGCCGATAATCGCTTCGACAGATCCGGTTGCGGGGTTGGGTGAGATCGGCATGAGCTGGAAACCGGAGGCGGGATATGGTTCCTCGATCCCCATTCGAGGATAGATGATGGAGATGTCCATGAATCTGGGAGTGTTTTCTGGAGTCGTAGTGGAGAGGATGACCCTGTACTGGACATAGCTCGCGCTGTCATCGAGAACACCCAGGAGATTCATGTATCCGCCTAACACCTCCGACCATGGACCCATTTGGGTGTAGTCGTCCGAAGCTCTGAGCTGAACGCCGAAAGACGTACCAGGAGGGACTTCATACGAACACATTAAGTAGGCCCAGCATGGTGCTGTCGTCTGAGTATCCAGGATGCTCGACTCGAGGAAGCCGGAATCCGAATAGATCCCTGGTGCGACCTGGCTCAATGTAATCTGACCAGGGAAGTCGCTTACCGAAATCCCGGAATCGGAAGACAT
>DIAQ01000121.1:14288-14724 GCA_002414865.1 candidate division Hyd24-12 bacterium UBA5074
AGACATGAATGTGATCCCGAAATCCTCAACTGGACCGGGTACTCCGGGGCCGCCGCACCAGTCGCTCTGTGCGGCGTAATCTGCAAGCGAAACCGTGCAGAGTAAGAGCGATAATGCCAGGAAGGATCTCATGGCAACCTCCCGCTCCGAACCCAATGTAGCCCTATAAATTCACTATGCGCAACCTCTGGATGTCGGTCAAGGGATCATAACGCAACCGGGGGAGGCATCCTGCCTGTGACTACGAAGCGCTCCGTCCCTGACTCCCCTGCCTCCACAAGGACGAGGTGGATGCGGCATGAAAGCCACCGACCTGCATGCTCTGCCTCAACGTTATCTCATAGTACATAGACGAAGCCCTGACGCCCTGACGCACGGGGAGAAGAAGAAGGCTGCCGGAGAGTCCTCCGACAGCCTTCGTCCAGTCTGGTACCCC
>DIAQ01000038.1:0-535 GCA_002414865.1 candidate division Hyd24-12 bacterium UBA5074
CGGATCGAGCTTCTCGAGGGAGGCCTTCCTCACCAGAACGAGCCCTGTGTCCAGCCTCGCGAAGTCGCCTTCGGCGGGCTGGAGGGACATGAGCGAGTCGCATCCGGAGGCCGGTGCCTCGTAGATCTGGTAGAGCCTGGCAAGGTACCTGTCGATCCCGACCTTGCTGATGTAGGGCGTGAGGAGGTCGATGGCGGTTGTGACGGACATGAAGAGCATCGCGAGCAGGACGAGCTTCAGATGCGGCCTCACATAGCCCAGGAGGCGCTTCATCAGGCGGCCGTCGTATGCCTTTCCCTCGATGACGTCGCTGTCGAAGTAGGATGACGGGCCGTGCACCCTAGTCCTCCCCGCCTGCGGGGGCAGCCGCACCGGAGGACCTGCGCGCCTCTGCCTCGAGCTGCTGCATCCTGAAGAGATCGGCGTAGAACCCGCCTTCGGCGAGGAGCTCCTCGTGGGTGCCCTTCTCGATGAGCCTGCCCCCGTCGAGGACGATTATCCGGTCCGCGCGCCTGACGGTGCTGATCCTGTGCGC
>DIAQ01000038.1:904-4893 GCA_002414865.1 candidate division Hyd24-12 bacterium UBA5074
GGATCGGCCGCCAGAGCCCTGGCTATGGCGACCCTCTGCTTCTGGCCGCCCGAGAGGGTGACGCCCCTCTCGCCGACCAGGGTGTCGAATCCCCCCGGGAACTCGAGGATCTCGGACTCCATCTGCACCAGGGCGGCGAGCTCTCTGATCCTCTCCGGGGACAGCCCCTCGGCGCCGAAGGCGATGTTCTCGCCTATCGTCATCGCGAAGAGGAAGGTCTCCTGGGGCACATAGCCATAGACGCCGCGCGCCTTCGCGAGGTCGAGGTCCAATATGTCCCTGCCCCCCAGGAAGACAGTGCCGCGGGGAGGGTCGTAGAGCCTCATGAGGAGCTCGATCAGGGTGGTCTTCCCGGAACCCGTCCTGCCCACGATCCCGAGGGTGCTGCCCGCGGGTACCGAGAAGTTTATGTCTTCGAGCACCACCGCTTCGGTGCCGGGGTAGGTGAAGCTCAGCCCGCGGACCTCCAGGGAGGGCTCGACAACCCCGGCGCCGGACCCGCCGACGATGTCCGGGGGCGTGTTGAAGATCTTCTGCAGACGGGCCATGCTCGCCGTTCCGCGCTGGAGCATGTTGACGACCCAGCCCACCGCCATCATCGGCCAGATGAGCGTGCCGAGGTAGCTCGAGAAGGCCACGAACTCGCCGAGGGTGACGCTGCCCCGGACGACCATCCGGCCGCCTGCGCCCAGGAGGATGACCATGCTGGTCATCGCAAGGGCTCCGATGAGCGGCTCGAAGAAGCCCCAGACCCGCCCCAGCCTGATGTTCTCCCGCGCACAGCCCTCCGCTCTCGCGGCGAAGTACCCCGCCTCGGATGCCTCGTCGCCGTAGGCCTTCACCACCCTCATGCCCGAGAGGGTTTCCTGGGCCTTGTCGGTGAGCAGCGAGAAGGCCTCCTGGACCGCGGTGAAACTGGAGTGGACCAGCTTGCCGTACTTGAACATCACCAGCGTGAGGAACGGGAGCGGTATGAGGGTCAGAAGTGTCAGCCGGGCGTTCATCGAGAGCATTATCGAGAGGCTGGCCACGGCCAGGAAGACGGCGTCGAAGGAGGCGAGCGCGCCCATCCCGGTGGCCATCCTCACGGCCGTCAGGTCGTTCGTGGCGTGCGCCATGAGGTCGCCCACCTTGGTCCTGTCGAAGAACTGGGGCGAAAGCCCCTGCAGGTGATCGTAGAGGTCCTGTCTCAGGTCGCGCTCGATCTTGTGGCTGGAGCCCATGATGAAGAAGCGCCACACGAACCTGCAGAGCGCCATCCCGAGCGAGACGGCAAAGATCCCGGCGCCCAGCAGGACGAGCTTCTCCCTGGTGGAGGTGCCCTCCGCCAGCTGGTCGACGACAACCTGGGTGATCCTGGGGATGATCAGCTGGAGGCAGTCTACGACGACGAGCGCGGCGATGCCTGCGAGCAGGGCTCGCCTGTGCCTGAGCAGCAGCTGGATTATCACGCGGAGGCTGGAACGGTCTATGCCTTCGCCGTTGCGATTACTCTTCACGAGACTTCGTCTTTCCCGGGGGCCGCTCGGGCGGCTGTCCGGCAGAGCGCTCCTCAGAGATCCGGGGAGCTTTCCTCGTTTCCACCCTCGCAGGTGTAGTCGAGCACTTCGAGGCGGGGCCTCCCTCCGCCGGCCTGCTCCGGCGGGAGGGGCGCTCCGAGAACCGTCACATGGCTGCCCCAGCTCTCGCGGAGCTCTGCGGCGACCTCACCGGTCAGGACGAACGACGAGCCGGTCAGATCGTCGACGAGGACGATCGTCTGCTCGCCCGCGCCCGGATTGTAGACCTCGACGATGCCCGTGATCGACACGTTCCCGGTGCTCCGGACCGCGCCAGGAGCGCCGCACGAGCAGGCGAGAGCCGCAGCGCAGGCGAGAGCCAGGCTCCAGCGCATCAATCATCCTCTCCGGATCCGAGCGGCCACGGGCCGAGCCCCGCTTCGCCGCCTCCGGCGATCAGGCCCCAGGAGACCGGGCCGGACCAGCGTGCGAGCGCCGCACTGATTTCCTCCGGGGAACACCCGGCCGCAATATCGCTGTAGAGCCATGCGTTGCGCCAATCCCCGGTCTCGATCTCATAGATTCCCATCATGTAGGCCTGGGTGCCCCTCGAAGCCATCTGCATCGAGAAGGCCGTCCTGCCCGATTCGAGGGTTCCCCTCACGAGATCCTCGTCCAGGGTGCCGGAGGAGGCTTCCCTGTAGACCTCCGCGAGCAGCGGACAGGCTTCGGCGGGCCGGGCCGAGCTGATGTAGAGATAGCCCCAGTTCCCCTGGGAGAGCCCCGCGCCCGCATATGTGGCGTAAGTCAGGGCGGAGTCCGTCCGCAGCCTCTGCCACAGCAGCTCGCTCACCACGTCCATCCCGGCGCGGAACACGGGGTAGTCCGGCGAGTCGGGCGGCGGGCCCTGGAACTTGACCACCGCGAATGCCGTCGGGATGTCCTCGGCCTCGAATACCAGAGTGTCTGAAGTCAGCGGGAAGGCCGGGACGGGAAGGAACTCGTCGCCTCCCCGGGGCAGGTTCCCGAACGAGGACTCGAGTATGCCGGCCAGCCGCTCGGGAGAGCTGGGTCCGGCATGGCAGATCAGGATGTTCCCCGACTCCATCCGGGAGGCGAGGAAGGCGGCAGCCTCGTCGGGATCCAGGGCAGGGACTGTTCCCGAAGTACCTCCGGGGCGCAGGGAGTAGGGATGGTCCGGACCGAAGAGCCCCCTGTTGGCCACGAGCCAGACCCTGCTGTCGGGATCGTATTCCTCCGCGAGGAGCCCCTGCACCAGGCCCCCCCTCACCTGCTCCACGGCTTCCGGATCCATCTCGGGATCGGTGAGGCAGTCCGCCAGGGCGTCGGTCAGGAGCGGGAGGTCCTCGGAGAGGCACGTGAGGCGGCAGCAGCTGGCATCGTAGCCGTAGGTGCCGGAGATGGTCGCCTGCGTGCTGTCCATCATCGCCCTCCAGGCCTCTCCCGGATATCTCCCTGAGCCCATGAGCGCACACTCTATCGCGAACGACTCGATCCCCTGGTTGTCCGGGGAAAGCGCCCTGGAGCCGCCGATGATGAAGACCGCCAGCCCTTCGACCTCGCTGCCCTCGACCTGCCGCGAGATGACCTCGATGCCGTTCGAGAGGGCGAAGCGCGTCACTCCGGCAGGAGCCCCGGCCGTGACGGCGAGCGCTGTGAGCGCCAGTCCGATCATTCCGCGCCTCCTTCGGGCAGAAGTACGAACGAGGCTCTGGGCCTGTCCTCGAGATACCGTGCGATGAAGCGGGACAGGTCTTCCGGCGTCACGGCCTCCAGGCTGTCCAGGTATGAGGAGTAGTAGTCGAGGTCCCCTCCGAGCACCCACCAGAACGCCAGCGACTCGACGGCGACGTCATAGGCGGTCTCCTCGGAGAGGAGCCTGTTCCTGCGGAGCATCTCGATGGCGAGCCTCAGACCTTCGGCGTCGTAGTAGCCGGGGTCGCTGAGCTGGTCGATCTCCGCATGGAGCGCCGCGAGCGCCTCCATCTCATGCCCTTCGGCCACCGAGCCGCTGAAGCTGATGACGGGATCGCACCTCTGGGTGTAGTAGCCCGCGGAGATGTTGTAGAAGGGTCCGTCGGTCACCAGGTCGTTGTAGAACTCGCGGCTCATCAGCTCGAGGTAGGAGCCCCACACGTCCGCGGCGTAGGTTGAGCTGGTGTCGAGATGGAACGGCGGACCCGCCATGGCCACCGATACGAACGAAGTACCGGACGGGCTGGGGACTATGACCGTGGTGTCCGAGGATATGCGGGTGATCACGGGCAGCTCGTCGTAGTCGCTCCCGCCCTCGCCCGACCAGGCCGTGAAGTATGTCGCGGCAAGGGCGAAGACCATCTCCGGCTCGACGTCCCCGGCCACGATGAGAGCGCAGTTGTCGGGCGTGTAGTAGGTCTCGAGGAAGTGCCTCATGGCACCCTCGTCGGCTGAGGCGATGACCTCGGGCCTCCCGATCGTGCTCGCCCGCCA
>DIAQ01000022.1:0-1578 GCA_002414865.1 candidate division Hyd24-12 bacterium UBA5074
GAGGTGTTCTTCGCCGAGCGGGAGTCGGACTCGGATGCTGCCGGGACGCGCATCGAGCCCGGCGAGGGTGCCGCCAAGCCCATCGCCCTCTCGTGCCCGCAGTGCGGAGGCGGCCTGCTCGTGACCGGCGACTGCGAGCGGACCATGCCCTGCAGGTTCTGCGGGGTGGACGTCTACCTCCCCGACGGCGTCTGGCTCAGGCTGCACCCGGCAAAGGTCGCAAAGTTCTGGATGATCAGGTTCGAGGGAGGCCTGTCGAAAGCCGACTAGAGGCCGAACGGTCGAACGCTTTCCAGCCCCCGATCCTGCTGACCCGCGAAGCCGGATACTGCAGGCCAGCCAGATCCAGCCGCAGGGCGAAGATCACGACTCACACCCCGGGGAGCTTCGGTTTCATCTCTGCATCACTGGCCTGTCGCACTGCCATTGGTGCGTCCGTGCGAAATTCCTGCCCATGTTCTCCAGGAGTCTGTCGTGCAGCTCGAGATTCATCCCCAGCTAAGCCCAGAGCGCCCTGTGCGAATCGCAGTCGACCGACATGCTCTTCCTTTCATCCCCAGAATCGCACCCGGGATCACCAAGGTTCTGTACGGACAGGATACGCGCATGCAGGAGAGCGCCTCGGCGCCTCCCGGAACTGGGAGGTATCCTGCGCTTCCGGGATCAGTTCAGGACCACCACCGAGTTCACCGATGGCGCTCCGTGATCCGGCGCGAGCCTGACCAGATAGATGCCGGCCTCGGCAACAGGTGCCTGAAGGGATTGAGTTCCCGACACGGGCAGCTCGGCCAGTATGCGGCCGGACAGGTCGAACACCTGAACGGTTCCGCAAACCCCATCAGGAAGGGCGACTTCGAGGAACACGCCACCCACGGTTGGGCTGGTCACCGACAGGCAGCCGTTGCCGGATGCCAGGCCCGGATCTGCCTCGATCCCGGTGGGCAGCTCCATGAACTCGGCATAATCGGCGTTCATGACTTCCTTGTTGGGAGCACCTGCGTACTCCTGGACGAACGTCACGAGGTGGAGGTTGTCGGCGTCCCACGAGGAGCTCAGCGTATAGGCTGTGCTCACGAAGACCGTGTCAGGATATGGCTCCGAAAAGGACACCACCGGCCCGACCGCACCGAACAGGTTGTCCCTGAATGCCTGCTCGAAGACCGAGCCGGCCCAGTAACCAGCTCCAGTGACGTCATCCTCGACCAGGATGGCAAAGACCCTCAACGCCGCTGCAGCTTCGAGATCCTGCTCCGCTATCAGACGGATGCTGACCTCGCCGGTGGTTGAGCTGGACGGGTTCCGTGCGACCAGGATGTCAAGATGGCAGGGCACGGAGGACCGGGTGGCATAGGCCGCCTCGATGCCGGGATACCCGCTGAGTATGCCGTCCACCTTTATCGTCGGAACCCCGGTCACGTTGTAGAAGCTCCATCTCGCCTGCTGCTCCGTGGGGTTGGCGAGATAGATCGGATCAGAGGCGGATGGCCAGTTCACGTGGACTCTGCAGACCGAGATGTCTCCTGCGGCCAGGTGAGGGGTGATGAAGGCGTTCAGCGTGGGCTCGAAGCTCCAGCAAGG
>DIAQ01000022.1:1993-6269 GCA_002414865.1 candidate division Hyd24-12 bacterium UBA5074
ATGTCCCGCGATAGATGGGAGTCGGGCTCTGTCGATCGAGACCGGGGAGCTGAAGCAGCCCGCCCGGAGGTCCTAGACCGGGTTTCCGCCGGCACCGCCGGCGCAGGGCAGTACTCAAGTGGCACGAGTCCACCACGTCATCGATGAGGAGAGCGAGAAGGCGCCTGTCACAGATTGCATCCCGGCTCCATGGCGGGGTCCGCCGAAGCGGGCCCCGGGTTCTTTCGTACGCTATTCTGCTGCAGTGGATCCCTTCACGAATTCGGCGAAATCGTCGACGGGCTCGCCCCTCACCTCGTCGAGTCTGCTCTGCGGCGGTCTCTTCGTCACGAGGCTGACCAGGATGATGAGCACCGTCGAGATCACCACTCCCGAGGCCACGTAGATGTAGCCGTATGCGCCTGCCAGCCATGACGGGAGCACGTCGGTGTAATAGTGTGGAAGGGCGGGATCGGCGAACTGGAGGAACTTGTACTCGTACCAGTACATGCCGACCGTGCCGACAAATCCTGCGACCGCGGCCGTCATCACCGCGGGAAGGGTCGTCCTCCTCCAGAAGATGAAGAAGGCCGGCACCGCGATGCAGGCCGAAAGGACCCCCGATGAGATGTAATAGACATCCCCCAGCGTGTTGCTGATGAGGGCGCAGGCCAGGGCGGCCACGACGGCGGCCACCGAGATGACCCTCGTCGCTGCAAGCCGCTTCTCACGACCCACCTTCCTCCTGATCTGAGCGGGCTCCACCAGATCGTAGGCGAGTGGCATGGCCGTCACCTGGGCGAAGGTGTCCACGGTCGACATCTGGCATGCCATGATCCCGATCATCATGAAGACGGCAAGACCGATCGGGAGCCGGCTGATGAAGGCCGGGATGATGCCCAGCGCGCCGCCCCCGATGGCATCCGGGGGAACGCCCTCCACCGGCGGGAACACGACCAGCGAGCAGAACGCGGTGATGCTCGGCAGGACCAGCACGAAGATCGTGATGAGGAACAGCGCGAGGATGGCTCCCTTGCGCGCCTCCTTCGTCGATTTCATGGCCTGGACCCTCTGCACGAGATCCTGCTCGATCAGCCATCCCGGCAGATATCCGATGAGCAGCACGATCGGGAACAGCAGCCCGAGGAACCACGGATCGAGGGCATTCCCCTGGCCGGACCAGGGCGGAGCCGACGCCCTGAGCGCCCCCATGATGTCTCCGTTGCTGGCTGCCGAGGCCGCCGAGACCGCCGTCACCGCCAGAACGGCCATGAACACGGTCATGAGCACGAACTGCAGCACATCGGTCATCACGATGGCCCTGAACCCGCCCATGTAGGTGTAGATCGCGATGGGCAGCGTGAGAAGGATCATGCAGACCCACGCCGGAATCCCCAGGAAAGGAGCCAGGAGCGAGCCGCCCATGAAGAGCTCCGCCTGCGTCCATGCGAGGAACACGCCGGCGGAGAAGACTGCCAGAAGAGTCCTTGCACCCGGGCCGAATCGCTTCTCGATCGCCTGGGGCAGGCTGACGGCCGGGAGCCTTCTGACGAAAGGCACCATGGCGATGACGATGAAGCACAGGATGAACCACGGGATCGGCAGGATCCAGAGCCCTGTGACACCGTACATGTAGACCTGGGACATGCCGAAGCCGACCCACCCCAGCATCAGCCATCCTGCGGTGAGCGACATGCCCAGGCGCCAGAACGGGAGCTCCCGCTTGGCCAGCCAGTATTCGAGCGTCGAGAGCGGATCCGACCTGCTCTGGAGATGCCTCCTGACTCTGGTGAGTATCCCGACGAGGATCATGCCCGCGATGTAGAGGACCGCTGCGATCCAGAAAGGCGTCGTGCTCATGAGCGAATCTCCCCCCGCCCGGGCTCAGAAGTACCAGGTGACGGAGGTGCCGCCCCAGAACTGCGAATCGTCCTCGAACAGGTCCTTGATTTCGCTGTCGAGCAGCATTGCGTAGTGTGCGGCGGGAGTGACGAAAAGGGTCGAGCCTATTGCGATCGGGAGCGAGGCGTTCATCGTCAGGTCACCCGGCGCAGCTTCGGGATGCCAGTAGTAGAAGCCGTTGTGGAGAGAGTTGCCATAACCGACAGAGGCTGACAGCACAGGTGCCGAGACCGAAACGGTCCCTGAAGCCTGCCAGGACCCGGGGATCGCCTGGGAAACGCCAACGGAGGTGTAGAGACCATCCGCCTCCTTGATGTCGCGGTAGAAGCTGAGCACGGGGGAAAGGGGCACCCCGAAAGCGGCGATCAGGGACAGCTCGGCCGTGGAGTTGTAGTCGGTGTTCGGATAGATGTAGTCTCCGATTCCGGCCGTCACGCAGGCAGGGCCGTATTGCCTGGAATACGACAGGTACAGGTCGACCTCCGTGAACTTCATCGCTCTCTCGTCGCCGCCCGGCATCTCATTCACGTCGGTGAGTTCCATACTGCCCCAGACGCCGCCGGTAAGGCCGCAGCAGGAGAGCCACGCAGAAGGCTGGAGCACCGGGTCGTCGACGCTGTTGATGCCCCTCCAGACGTACTTGCTGTTCCAGGTTGCGTCTGCGTAGCCTGACACGGCCTGAGAAACGGCATCGGACACGAGTGCGAGCAGCAGCAGGAACGGGAGCAATGCTCTCATTCTACACCCCTCCGTGTGAACTGGTGTGACTGCGGATTCCCGCCGGCAGAAGAGATGACCGAAACGAGAAAGGCCCGGGAAACCGGGCCTCTTCTATCGGGTCGAGTTCCCGCCTGCGCCCGGCAGGCGGATAGAAGAGGCCGTTCATGCCTTGATGAACAGAAGTCTCATTCCACCGCCTCCGTGCAAGGGAAAGCCCCGACAGTTGCGGCAACACTACCCGCCCGCACGACCCGGGTCAAGAAAGAGAGGCAGAAGGAAGCCGGCGAGGCCGGGATCGTTCCTCGAGGCACGGCATCGAGAGGATTGGAGACAGCCCGGTTCCGGGCGTCTCACCTCACAGCACCATTCTCATCTGTTAGTTGTGCCACAACAGCGTGGCGCGGCGTTAACAGGACTCGCGTTAACCCAGAGGGGACCCTGCGGTGCCCTGGCTCCCCGCCGGCAGTCTGAAGGCGAGCAGGAGAGCAGCTGAAAGCGAGAGTGCGGCCCCGAGTGCGAACGGGACGACGGGACCGAATGCGTTCCAGAGGAACCCGGCTATCACGCTGGCCGGAAGCAGGGCGATTCCGACCAGAGTCGAGTGGAGGCCCAGCATGGTTCCCTTGAGGTCGCAGGGCGCGATCTCGGCGATGAAGGCACGCTCGACTCCGGCCGTCATGGCGGTGAACACCCCGTAGAGCGCGAAGGCCGCTATTACGATGCCCCTGTTTCCGGCCCAGGCGAAGCACGAGTAGACTATCGCGAAGGTGATGTACCCGGCGACGAGGATGCGCTTCCGTCCGACTTTGTCGGAGTGCCTTCCGAGGGGCATGGCGAGGAGCGACGAAACGATGTTGTACAGAAAGTAGAGCAGGATCACCGACGAGGAGTCGAAGCCGACGTTCCCCGCCCTCAGCAGGAGAAATGCGTTCGACGAGTTGCCGAGCGTGAAGACGAATACCACGACGAGGTACAGCCTGAGCCTGGAGTCGAGTCTGGAAAGACCCTCGAAGACGCGGAGGGGCTCTCTCGACTCTCGAGGCCTGCCGGTCTCCTTTATCAAGAAGAACATCATCAGGGAGATCGCAGCCGGGATGCTCGAGAGGAGGAAGAGGCTCCTGTAGTCGAATTCTCCGGCCCAGGACCTCATGATGAACCAGGCCAGGAGGATACCCAGGGCCGAGCCGGCCATGTCGAGCGCCTTGTGGAGGCCGAAGGAGCGTCCGAGCCTCCCCGATTCGCTGCTCTCGCTCACGAGGACGTCGCGCGGTGTGGTCCTTATGCCCTTCCCGAAGCGGTCGACGACCCTCGCGGCGAGCACGCCGAGCCATGAGGCCGCGAAGACGAGCGCCAGCTTGTAGATGAGTCCCGCCGCGTAACCCAGGAAGGCTATCGGCTTCTTCCTGCGGTACTTGTCGGTGACGTACCCGCTGAATACCCGCAGGAGGCTTGCGAGGCTCTCGGCTATCCCCTCGATGATCCCGACAAGGGCAGGCGTGGCGCCGAACACGGTGGTCAGGAAGATCGGAATGAGCGGATAGACCATCTCGGTGCTCAGGTCCGCGAAGAAGCTCACCAGGCCGATGAAGAAGATGTTGCTCACCGCCGCCCCGCCCTTCGGAGCACGGATGTGCTCCCGCCGATTCAGCGCATTACCCGCCGCGGACAGCCTCCA
>DIAQ01000021.1:0-2002 GCA_002414865.1 candidate division Hyd24-12 bacterium UBA5074
CCAATCCTTCGGGCAACTGCCTCTGCAGGTTGGGAGAAATCTGCAGCTTGCACAGGGTTCGTTGAGATATGGATCCCATCTCATCCACATTGATTTCCTCGAGGGATCTGGATAGTTGCGCTCCAGAAGCGAGCCATAGTCGGGATGATCGGTGCCGACCTCGTCCCAGCAGAGGACGAATCTCCCATCTGGAAGAACCACCCTTGAAGAAAGCGAGACCGCGCAGCAACCCGGGATGCCCGCTTCCAGTCGATTCTTGTAGTAATACCGATTCGGGAAGCATTTGCAGACAGAGCTGATATTGCGCTTTGTCGCATCGATGCTGTCAGACCAGCGTGTCGGTGCTGCGTATAAATGAATCCTTTGATGTCCCTGCAATGCCGACTCCACATGGGCAACTTCTGCGCAAGTCGTGTGCATCGAGCTCTCGAGATTCATCCTTACATCAATATCCATGCATCTTGATGCAGTGATGATATTTTCGATGATCCTGTCAAAGGTTCCATTGCCATCCTTCAGAACACGCCTCTTGTCATGGTATTCCTTGTTGCCATCGAGGGTCACCTGAAGATGATCGATGCCATTCCGACTGAGCTCTTGCGTAGTATCCGCATCCAGCAGATATCCATTCGTCACGAGAAGGTGGTAGAGATTGATGCCCTTCTCTGAGGATATCTTCTTCAACTCCCTCATGATCTCGCACACGGTATCCGGCACCAGAAGCGGCTCTCCGCCATAGAATGAGATGGAGAAGCTCTGTGAGCGTGTCTTTCGCACGAGTTCCAGGATCCGGTCGACGACTTCGGGCTTCATATCAGTGCCTCGCGATGAGTCCTGCACGCAGTATGGGCAGGCAAAGTTGCATCGCGTGGTGACGACGGCAGAGATGTTGCAGATCTCGGTCATGTATCTGGGGGCGAGGAGAACCTGTCTCAGGAACTCTCGTTCATCGATGTCGATTGACACCAGGAACCCTCCGGAAACCAGTTGTTGATGGAGTGGCTCGGAGATGAACGAGGTGTCGATGGCTTCACCTGGCATCGATTCCACGACTGGCCTGATCTGGTCCAGGTACTGAGGTTCGACTTCCGCCAGGCATCCGGTCGCTCCGTTGTAGATGATAGTCTTTCCATCAGAATCGGTGATCCAGTTATAGAGCGAAGTCTTATAGTCTCCCGATGATCTGTGCTGCTTTTCCGCGACATGAACAGAGGTTTCGGTACATGTGCTCATTGTGGCAGAAGACCTTCCCTGGTTACTTGAAATCCGACTCGCCTCGGCAACAAGGTCTGTGAATGCAGTCACACGACCCAAGCCCCTATACTTTCTCCATTGTCCTCCATGTTTGGCATTTTGTCAACACCCGACATGAACTTCGGTAGGTCGATGGCGATATTTTGTTGTCCAACTGATATTTATCATCAGTAAGAGCGAGGAAGACTTCGGGCGATCCTGACGCAGCCAGCGAATGTAAAAGCTAAATTGCCAACATTTTGGAAGCCACTTGGGATCGGATCATTCGGATGCTTCTTCCGCTCATTCTCCCTTGACCACGGTCTTGATGTCCAGAGAAGGAGCCCATCCGGCTGGTCAACCGGCAGCCTCCGAGTCCAGGGTAAATAGCTATATCCCCTCGAGGAGGGATCAAAATGCGCAGCACAGCAACAACAGCCATTCTGTTCTTCGCCACCGCGGCCTTCGCCGGCGACGCAGCCGAACTCGACTTCATCGGCTTCTCGGACGACTGGAGCTGCTTCGCCTATGCCGAGTCAGGCATCCAGGACGGCAGCGGCTTCCCGTACTGCTCGGTGAGGGCGATAGACGCGACCTCTGGAGAGGTGCTTGGCAGAGCCGATGTGGTCATCGACTATTGCGAGCATGACGGACCTTCCGCTGACGCCTCGCGCAGGGCCATGAGGCAGGCCATGCCCTTCCTCTTCGAGCTGGGGATCAAGCCGGGGAGGACTGGCTTCCACGCGATCAGCCATCCCCTGAGCGATCT
>DIAQ01000021.1:2353-22277 GCA_002414865.1 candidate division Hyd24-12 bacterium UBA5074
TAGAGGACCCCGACATGCTTCTGGAATGGGGATTCCAGCCGGTGACGGTCTCGGTGGTGCTCAGGGATGCCGAATACCTCATTCCGGTCCAACTGGCTCTGGAAGACATTCCCGAAGGCATGGACCGATACACGATGGACTACCGCATCGGCGACGTCTTCATCGGAGAGAACGGGCTCGTAGTGGTTATGCTCCAGATGTTCCGTCTGGGTTTCGAGGGTCCGGATGTGCGCTATCTCGCGGCCTGCGGCTTCCCCCCGGAACCTGACGAAGTCGAATCTCGCGGGGGTCAAAGTTCACTTTGTTCGAAAAGGCCGAATATCTCTTATCTTAATACAAGTTACATCTATCGGTGACTCTGCTTTCCTTCTAAATTGGATGCTGACTTCAGTTCTCAGCATAATGTTGCCAATTATGCGTATACAGATATTTTCTAACAAAGTGAACTTTGACCCCTACTCGCTGCTGAGGAAGGGGTAGCGATAGTCCCTGGGAGTGTTGAAGCACTCCTTCATCGTTCGGATGCTCACCCAGCGGAGCAGGTTGTAGATCGATCCCGCCTTGTCGTTGGTACCAGATGCCCTGGCGCCTCCGAAAGGCTGGTGGCCCACCACCGCACCGGTCGTTTTGTCGTTGATGTAGAAATTGCCTGCGGCGTGCCTCAGCCTGTCTTCGGCCAGCAGGATGGCCTTTCGATCCGTTGCGAAGATGGCTCCGGTCAGGGCGTATGGCGAGGTGCTGTTGCAGATATCGAGGATTTCCTCGAATTCGCTGTCCTCATACACGAACACCGTCAGGACCGGACCAAAGATCTCCTCCTGCATCAGGCGGTTGCGCGGGTCGGTGGTGACCACGACGGTGGGCTGCACGAAGAAACCATCGGTCTTGTCGCAACCTCCTCCGCAGAGGATCTCGCAGTCCGGGCAGTTCCTGGCGTAGTCAATGTAGCTGGAGATGTTGTCGAAGGAAGCCTCATCGATCACAGCTCCCATGAAGTTCCCGAAATCCTCCACAGGGCCGGTCTTCACCTCCGCCAGCGTCGAGCGAAGAAGCTCGCTCGCCTGCGGCCAGAGGCTGCGGGGGATGTAGGTCCTCGAGTTCGCCGAGCATTTCTGCCCCTGGAATTCGAACGAGCCCCTGATGAGGCATGTGACAAGGCCCTGCACCTCGGTCGAAGGGTGTGCCACAAGAAAGTCCTTGCCGCCGGTCTCACCGACTATTCTCGGATAGGACCTGTAGGAGCCCATGCTCCCTGCTATGGTCTTCCAGATGTGGTCGAAGGCCTTGTTGGATCCTGTGAAGTGGACGCCTGCAAGATCCGGGTGCATAAGCGCGGCATCGCCGATCTCACGAGAGTCCCCCGGCACGAAGTTGATCACGCCAGGCGGCAGGCCTGCCTCTTCGAATAACCTCATCAGGGCATAATTCGAGTAGACCGAGGTGGAAGAAGGCTTCCAGACGACTGTGTTGCCCATGAGGGCCGGGGCCATGCTCAGGTTGCCGCCGATGGCCGTGAAATTGAACGGAGTGACTGCGAATACGAAGCCTTCGAGAGGCCTGTATTCGAGACGGTTCCATGTCGCCTGGAAGTTCTCGGGCTGCTCCTGGTAGATCCTCTGCATGAACCAGGTATTCATCCTGAGGAAATCGCTCAGTTCGCAGACCGCGTCGATCTCGGACTGGTGCACGGTCTTGCTCTGGTTCAGCATCGTCGCGACATTCACCATCCTGCGATGGCGCTTGGAGATCAGCTCGGCAGCCCTGAGCGTGATGGCCACGCGTTCGGTCCAGGGCGTCGTGGACCACGACCGCCATGCCTCTCCCGCGGCTTCGATCGCCTGGAGAATCTCCCCGGGACCCGCCTTGTGGTATGTGGCGAGAACGTGCCCGTGCTCGTGCGGAACAACGCACCTGCCGAGCCGGCCCGTGCGCACCTCCCGGCCTCCGATTACAAGGGGTATCTCGATGCTGACAGACCGCTGCCTGCGCAATTCCTCCCTGATGCCGTCCCTCTCGGGTGTGCCCGGGGCATAGGTGACCATCGGCTCGTTGGGTGGCTGAGGGGCATGGAAGATGGCGTTCATCGAGTTCTCCTTTCCAACCACGGGAGGCGGCGCCGTTTCCAGCGACACCCTGACGGCCCGGCGGGCATGGCACACTGCTTTAGCCCGAGGGGCTCGGAGAGCGGAAAGGATAAGCCGGCATCGACGATCAGGGCAACACGGGGGGGCGCTCCTAGGGGCGGAAGAACTCGCCGACGCAGGCTGGGTGGGTGCCGGTCATGTCGAAGTAGGTCGATTCGAGCAGTTGTTCGGACATCGATCCTGACTCGATCTCACGGACCAGACGGCCCTTGTTCATGATGCCGATCCGGGTGCAGATCTTCAGCACCGCGGACAGGGTATGTGAAGAGAGGATGACCGCGGCGCCGCTCTCGGTGGCTGCACGGCACATCTGTGTAAAAGTCCCCGCAGCTGCGGGATCCAGCCCCACCAGGGGCTCGTCCACGACGTAGAGAGACGGCCGCCCGGTGAACGCCGCGGAAAGCGCGACTCGCTGGGTCATGCCGTGCGAGTAGGTCTCGGCCCTGGTGTCGAGCCACCCCGACATGTCGAACAGCTCCTCGCAGAAGGCGATCCGACTCTGGGCATCCTTCGCCGGGATCCGTCTCGCCCTTGCCAGGAAACGGAGGAACTCTCGGCCCGTGAGCTTCGGGTAGAGAAGCGGCTGGTCGGGGACGAAGGCTATCCTCCCGCGCGCCCTGTCGGACTCCGCGATGGCGTCGATACCGTCGATCAGAATGCGGCCCGAATCGGGGAACACGAGTCCCGAGATCATCTTGAGGGTGGTGGTCTTCCCCGCACCGTTTGGTCCCAGAAGGCCGAAGATGCTCCCGGCCTTCACCTCGAGGCTAACTCCGTCGACTGCGAGTTTCCTGCCGTACTTCTTCGTCAGGCCCTCGAGCTTCAGCATCAGCCGGTCTCGCGCGATCCCAGAAGCGCCTGGAGGAATGCCTCCGAATCGAATGGCACGAGATCCTCCTCATGCTCGCCGATCCCGATGTACTCGATGGGCAGTTGCAGCCGGGATGCCGCAGCCAGCACTGCACCTCCCCGAGCTGTCCCGTCGAGCTTCGTGAGCACGAGCCCGGTCACCGGGAGGGCGCTGCTGAACTGCTCGCCCTGGGAAAGCGCATTCTGGCCGACAGATCCGTCGAGAACCAGCAGAACGGAGTGCGGAGCGCCCTCCATGGCCTTTCCGCACACTCTGTACACCTTCGCGAGCTCCGAGAGGAGCCCCTGCTGGTTGGGCAGCCTGCCCGCCGTGTCGATCAGCACCTCATCGCAGCCCGCGGCCTTCGCCCTGCAGATGGAGTCGTAGGCCACCGAGCCGGGATCTGCGCCATCGCGCCCTGCATATACGTCGATCCCGAGTCGCTCTCCCCACAGCTCCAGCTGTTCCGAAGCGGCGGCCCTGAACGTGTCGGCGCAGGACAGCAGCACTTTTCGGCCGCGGGCCGAAAGCCTCCATGCGATCCTGGCGATGGTGGTGGTCTTGCCGGAACCGTTCACTCCGACGAACAACGTCACGCGGGGCTTCTCGCCACCCTCGGCGGCCGGTGCCGGAAGCGGCAGGCTCTCGCTCAGGATGGAGATGACCTCCTCCCTCCATCGGCCGTCCTGCGGGGGTCTGCGGCGAAGCCCCTCCACTACCTTCTCCGCGATCTCCCACCCGAGATCGCTCTCGATCAGCACCTGCTCCGCCTCGGCCATCACCGACTCGTCGGTGTGTCCGCGCGAGAAAACTGCGGCAAGCCTGTCCGAAAGGGCTGCACGGCTCTTCGCCAGGAGTTCGGCGAGGCTCATGCTCCGCCTTCGGGAAGGCCGGCGAGGCTGACGGAGATCTGGCTGGATACTCCCTCCTCGGCCATCGTGATGCCGAAGAGCCTGTCCGCCGCCTCCATGGTCCTGCGATTGTGGGTGATGATTATGAACTGGGTGGATGCGGAGAAACTGCCCAGCAGCTCGATGAACCTGTCCACGTTGGCATCGTCCAGCGGCGCGTCGAGCTCGTCGAGGACGCAGAAGGGCGATGGCTTCACGAGATAGAGGGCGAAGAGCAGCGCCACGGCGGTCATGGCCCGCTCGCCTCCGGAGAGCGCGGAGAGGGTCTCCAGCTTCTTGCCCCTGGGCCGCGCGGAGATCGAGACTCCCCCTTCGAGCGGATCCTCGCTCTCTATGAACTGGATGTCGGCTTCGCCGCCCTCGAACAACCTCGAGAACATGCTCCTGAAATTCGTCCTGACGCTCTCGAAGGTCTCGGCGAAGCGGGCGGCGGCAGTGGCGTTGATCTCGGAGATGGCCTGCAGCAGCGACTGCCTGGCCTTCACCAGGTCGAGGCGCTGGGCCTCGAGGAATTCGAGCCTGCCCAGGGCCTCCGAGTATTCGCTGGACGCCAGCATGTTGACTGGGCCCAGGTTCTCGCGCTCGGCCTTCACCCGCACGAGCTCGGAAGCGAGCTGGCTTTCGTCGAGGCGGGAGAGCCTGCTGCCTTCGGCCGGCAGGGCTTCGGGGTCGAACGGGGCCTTCAGCTTCTCCTCGGCCACGGCGACGAGAGCTGCGATGCGCCCCTTCTCCTCCCGCAGGCCGGCCAGCTTCTCCCTCAGCGAGCCAAGCCGTGTCTCGAGCGTGTTGGCCTCGTCGAAGCGCGCGGCCCTCGCGGCAGCCGCCTCGGACCTGGCGGCATGGGCTGCCTCCAGCTCGTCCTTCAGGGCATCGAGGCGCAGTTTCTCCCCCTGCTCCGAAGTCTTCAGCTCCTCAATCCTGGCGGCCTCGGCCACGGCTCCCGACTTCAGCGCAGCGGCCTCCTCCGAGGCCTGTGATGCCGCTGACCCATGCTGTCGTTCCGCTTCCTCGGCGGCTTCGAGGCGGGCCTGCAGGAGCTTCGATCCGTTCTCGGCCTCGTCCCTGGCGCGCAGCTTCGCGGAAGCCTCCTGCTGGCACAGAGAAGCCTGCTCGGAAGCGGAATCGGCCTCGGCGCGCAGCCTCTTCTCCTCTGCCGCAGCCTCCTCCAGACCTCCGCCTTCGGCCCCGGACCCGCATTCCGAGAGCTTTCTCTCGATGTCGGGCAGCGCCCTCTCGAGGCCGGAGATCTCACCGCCCAGGGCCTGCAAGCTCCTGGTGAACGACTCCACCGTGGCCTGCGCGGCGGACTTCCTCTTCTCGACCGAGGCCAGACCATCCTCGAGGGCGCGCTGGCGCGCAGATGCGTCCGCGAAGCAGGATTCGGCCTCCAGCCGCGCCTTCCGCAGGGACTCCAGGCCGGCTCCGCACAGCGCCAGCGCAGCGGTCGCCTCCTCGATCATGGCCTTCATCTCGACCGTGCCGGCGGACCCGGAAGGGATGCCGAGCCTCACGAGGCCCTCGGGGCGGAAGAGGTCCCCCTCACGGGTCACGATCACATGGCTGCTCCCGGAGGCAAGCCACCGAAGGGCGGTCGCCCTGTCGGGAGCCACCAGTCCGTGGCTCAGGAGGCCTGAGAGACTGTCGGGGCACGACTTGACCGAGTCCGACAACCTGACGGCGCCCTCGGGCACGGAGGATTCCGACGCAGGCACGGCGCAGGCCAGCCGCAGACCACCTTCGCCACCGCATGGAGCGTCGGCGACCACGGCCTCCTGGAAGGCGTCGAGGAACGCGCCGAGCGCCTTTCCGAAGCCCTTGCGGGGCTCGAGCAGTGTCGAGAGGGCGTCTCCGCTCCCTTCGGCGGGGATGGCTGCAGAAAGCGATTCGACCTTCTCGCGAAGAGCCTTCAGCTCGGTTTCCGCGCGTGTCTCAGCGGCCCTTGCCAGGTCGAGGCGTCCGGACGCCGCAGATGCATCTGCCGCTGCTGTGTCCCTCTCGGCCGCAGCGGATGCAGCTCCGGCAACCAGGGAATCCAGCGCGGACGCTGCCTCCGACAACCCGGCCGAGGCCTCCGCCTTCTTCACGGTCAGGAGGTCCCTGGACGCAGCAGCCCTTGCCATCTCCATCTCGAGGGCCGTCCGGGCCGCCCTCGAGTCATCGATGCGCCTGCGTATCTTCTCTATCGACAGAGCAGCGGCGGCGGCTGTAGCTTTCGCCGCCTCCATGCGCCTCCGGGCGTCGGCGAGCCTGGCCTCGGCCTCGTCGGAAACCTTTCCGGCCGTTTTCAGGACCGCTCTGTGCTCCTTCAGCGCGGCAGACAGGGCATCGCGCTGTGCGGCCGCTTCGGCAGCGGACTTCCCCGACGCCTCGGCCCTGCGGGCAGAGGCCTCGGAACGGCGGAGCAGGTCGTCCCTGATCCCTTCCAGGCCCTTCAGGCGCTCGGAGATGACCGCCATGCCCTTCTCGCAGTCGGAGAGCCCTTTCTCGATGGCCGAGCAGGAGGAGTGCGCCAGGTCGAGAGCCTGCTGGCTCCTCTCCAGCTCGGTTCGCGCGGCCGAGTGCCTGGCCGACACTGCGGCCAGCTCGGCGGAGGAGTCCTGTTCCTCGGAGGAGGCGCGGGCCATCTCGCGTCCGAGGCCGGAGAGATCGGTTTCTATCCTGGCCCTCTCGCGCGAAGCCAGCAGGGCCTCGATGGAAGCAGCTGTGGTCGCGGCCTTTTCATATCTCGAAAGCAGGGCGGCCTGCTTCTTGAGCGCGTCGGTGTTCCGCCGCACCTCCGCGAGTATGTCCTCGAGGCGCTCCAGGTCGGCCGCCGCGGCCGACAGTTTCAGCTCGGCCCTGTGGCGCTGGATCTTGTAGCGCACGATGCCCGCGGCCTCGTCGAAGAGGAACCTGCGATCCTCGGGCCTGGGCGAGAGAAGGGTCTTCACCATGTCGGACTCGAGGATCCAGTAGCCGTTGCTGGCGAGGCCGACATCGGCGATGAGGTCCGTGATGTCCATCAGGCGGCACCTGCCGCCATTGAGGAGGAACTCGCCCTCCCCGGACCTGAAGAATCTCCTCGTCACGGCCACCTCTGCGTACTCCACCGGGAGTGTCCCGTCCTCGTTGTCGAAGACGGCTGTGACCTCGGCCATGCCCATGGGCTTCCGCCCCGAGCTGCCCGAGAAGATCACGTCCTCCATGCGATCGACCCTGAGCTGGCGGGGATTCGTGTTGCCCAGGACCCACCTCAGTGCGTCGGCCACGTTGCTCTTGCCGCAACCGTTGGGCCCCACGACGGAGGTTATGCCGTCCGTGAAGCCCAGTTCGACGGGCTCGGCGAACGACTTGAAGCCGAGTATCTCGAGCCGGCGGAGCTTCATGCCTCCAACTCCTGTCCGGGCGCCATGCGCGGGATGTATCCAAGGAAGCCCGCAACGACCGCGGCGAGGGCCGCCAGGCCCAGCCAGTCGAGCCCCAGCACGGTGCCCGGAACCGGCGCGACGGCCTGCCTGATCATGTAGACCGACAACACGAGGCTGGAAAGCTTTCCCGGGATGTTCGAGCGCGGCGGCTCAGGCTTTCTGCGGAGCAGCAGGAGGCCGCCCAGGGCGATCAGGGCATCGCGGCCCGCCACGACCAGCAGCAGCCAGAGGGGAACGCCCCCCGTCACCACGAGGGCGATGCCGAACGCCAGGAAGCCGATCTTGTCGGCGACCGGATCCAGGATCCTGCCCCATTCGCTCTCGGAGCCGGAGCTCCTCGCGAGCGCGCCGTCCAGCCAGTCGCTCAGGATGGCGACAGTGGCGACGATCACCGCGGCCGGCACCTCGCGGCGGACCAGGAGCACCGCGGCGAGCAGCGACAGCGGCACCCTCGCGATGCTCATGCAGTTCGGGAGTGAGAGGAAGGGGCCCTTCAACTGGACCTGCCGGCCGAGAGCAGCGCCCTGGCGTGCTCGAGCGCAGCTGCGTCTCCACCGAGCATCCTCGCGAGCTCGCCGGTTCTCTCGTCGCCCTCGAGGAGCCTGACCGAGGTCACGGGCAGGCCTTCGCCGGGAGCCTTGGAGACCGCCAGGTGTCTGTCGGCCCTGCTGGCTATCTGCGGCAGATGGGTGATCACGACCGTCTGGCGACCGGTCGAAGCCCTGAGCAGGGAATCAGCCAGGAGCACAGCGGTCTCTCCGCCGACGCCGCTGTCAATCTCGTCGAATACGAGAGTGGAGGTGCCGCCGGCCCCGGAGAGCGCCAGCATCAATGCCAAGCTCAGGCGGGACAGCTCGCCTCCGCTTGCTACCGAAGAGATCGGGCCGGGGGGCAGCCCCTCGTTGGCCGTGAATGCGAACTCGGGGATCTCGGCCCCGTCGGGGCCGATGGGGATGGGCAGCCTCCCGGCTCTCCCGTCGGCCGGCGCGGCCTCGAGCCTGACGATGAACGCCGAGCCCGGCATGCCGAGCCTGCGCAACTCTGATACGACTGATTTCTCGAGAACGGGGACAGCCTTGCGCCGTTCCTTCGACAGGCCGGTGGCAGCTGCCGAGAGATCGGATTCGAGGGCAGCCCGCTTCTTCGCAGTGTCCTCCAGCTCGCTCTCGAGCGAGGCCAGCTCTCCCATCCTCGCCGCCAGGTCGTCGCGCCTTAGCAGCAGGCGGGAGATGTCCCCTCCGTGACGGCTCAGCAGCCGCCCGTACCTGTCGAGGCGCTCATCGATCTGCTCGATCATCCAGGGGGCGCCTTCTATGCCCGCGAGCAGCGCAGCAAAGCGGGAGGAGGCCTCCCGGAGGGCTATGTCCGCATTCGAGACCAGCTCCGGGATGTCTCCGAAGTCGACATCGCTCTTCTCCATCATCGAGCGCAGGGCAGAGAGGGAGCCGAGCATGCCGCCGTCGTCCCCGCTGATGCAGTCGAGCCCGCGGCCGTACAGGGCGGAGAGGGTCTCGGCCTTCTCGAGCGCCCTCCTCCTGCCCAGCAGTTCGTTGTATTCCTCGAGCGAAGGTCCCAGCTCGTCGATCTGTGACGACTCGTGCGCCATCAGCTCGCGCTCGGAGGCTGCCGACTCGAGCTGCCCGCGTATCTGCTCGATCCTAGCCACGGCGGCGCAGAGCTGTCTGTAGAGGTCCCTCACGCGACCCGCCCGATCGGCCGCCCCGGCGAAGGCGTCCAGGCACTGCTGCTGGAAGCGCCTGCCCAGGAGGGCGGGAGTCGAGCGCTGCGTGTGGAGGTCGACCAGGTCGCCGATCCTCTCGCGGGCGTCCTCGAGAGAAGCCACTTCATCGTCGATCAGGAGCCTGCTGCGACCCGCACCCGAGATCTCCCTGCGAACCAGCATCTCGGATCCGTCGGGCAGGCTGAACGAGGCTTCGACGCTGGCGGCCTTCGCCCCGGGGCGGACGAGGGAGTAGTCGGCTCTCTCGCCAAGCGCAAGGAGCAGCCCGTCGATCAGGATGGACTTGCCGGCGCCCGTCTCTCCCGAGAGCACGTTGAGGCCTCTGCCCAGGTCGAGCGACGTGTCGCTGATGGTTGCTATATTTCTGAGCCGCAGGCTATTGAGCATTCTGTCCCCGGGTGCTCCATCCCAGCTTGCGCCCCAGCTTCGAGTAGAAGTCCGCTCCGTTGAAGCGGACCAGGGAGCAGTTCCCCTGGCCGAGCGAGATCTCCATGGACTGGCCCTCCTCGAGCTGCACGACCGGCCTCCCGTCCGCGACAACCCAGGGACCGTCCCCCCTGACAGGGCCTGTGGTGATGCGGAGCGACATCCTGGCGGGGAACACCATGGGCCGCAGGGAGAGCTGATGGGGGCACAGGGGCACCACGAGGATGGCCGGCAGCTCGGGATCGAGCACGGGGCCTCCTGCCGAAAGGGCATAGGCCGTCGATCCGAGCGGGGTGGATACCACCAGGCCGTCGCCCGCGATCCGGGCGATCACCTCGGAATCGGTTCCCAGGACAAGGTGGAGCATGCCAACGGTGACCGCGCGATTGATGCAGATGTCGTTGACCGCGCTGACGGACCTGCCGCCTGGCAGGGCAGCCTTCAGCGCGGGCAGCTGCTCGATGCGGAAGCTGCCGGATGCGAGGCGTGCGAGCGCATCCTCCATCTCGGACAGCTCGGCGCTGGCGAGGTATCCGAGATGGCCGGCGTTGATCCCGGCCACGGGAATGCCGGTGTCCCTGAAGGCGTCGAGACCTCTGAGGATCGCACCGTCTCCGCCCAGGACGATGACGATGTCGGACCCCGATATGGCCGGTCCGAGCTCCGGCAGCTCGCTCTGGCAGCACGGAGCTGGTGACAGGGCTATGCCCGCCCGCGCCGCGGCCTCGGAGAGCCGGGAGAGGATGTCCCCGGACGGCCGGTTGAAGGAATCCACGTAGACGCAGGCTGTCGTGGCCCTCATCCCATCATCTCCTCGGCGGTTGCCGCGATGGCGACCGGGCAGAGCCCCGCCGCCTCCAGGAGGCTCGAGCGCGATCCGTGCTGCTGGAACATGTCGGGAAAGCCCTTCGCCCGGACAGTGAAGCCCAGGGGCGACAGCTCGGCTGCGAGGTATTCCCCGAAGCCGCCCGAGGCGCATCCGTCCTCGACGCACAGGATCCTCCCGCTGGGGGCGGCTTCCGCGATCTGCGAGAGAGGGGCCGGCTTCAGCCACACCGGATCGAACACGGCTGCGGAGATGCCCCTGGCAGCGAGTATGACTGCCGCATCCAGCGCGTCCGAGGCGAGAGGCCCGCATCCTACGATGAGGATGTCGCCGCCCTCGCGGAGGAGCTGCCCCCGGCCGGGCACGGGATCGGAAAGGAAAGGCTTCCTCCGATCAGGCTCGGAGCCTCTCGGGTACCTCAGCACGACCGGGCCGCCCGGCATGGCGACGGCCTTCTTGAGCAGGGAGGAGAGGCTGTCGCAGTCACGCGGGGCAGCCATCATAAGGTTCGGCACCGGTCTCAGGAGGGCGATGTCGAACACGCCCTGGTGAGTCGGGCCGTCCTCGCCGACGACTCCCGCCCGGTCGAGCGCGATCACGACCGGAGCCTTCTGCAGGGCTGCATCGTGGATCACCTGGTCGACGGCCCTCTGGATGAAGGTGCTGTAGACCGCGACAACCGGCTTCATCCCTCCGAAAGCGAGGCCGCAGGCGAAGGTCACCGCATGCTGCTCGGCGATCCCGACATCGAAGAACCGCTCGGGATATCTCGAAGCGAACTCCGTGAGTCCGGTGCCGTCGCGCATGGCGGCCGTGATGGCGGCCGCCACCTGGTTGGTGGCGCCGATCTCGACCATGGCCTCGGAGAAGGCCGAGGTGAACGATCTGCCATCCCGCCTCTCGGAGCACTCGCCAGAGATCCCGTGCCATGCCGTGGAGTCGCACTCCGCAGGGTCGTAACCCTTCCCCTTCATCGTGTTCACATGCACGAGCACGGGTCCCCTCAACCTGGATACGCGGTCGAGGACCCCGGTGAGAGTCGGCAGGTCGTTCCCGGGGATGGGGCCGATATACCTCACTCCGAAGTCGTCGAAGAAGGTCCTCCCCGGGACGATTGTCTTCTTGAGGGCGGCGCCTGCGATGTGACCGGCCCTCCTCATCCTCTCACCCACGGACGGCACCCTGCCGAGGAGGTTCCAGAGATCGCTCCTGAACTTGTTGTACCGTGGATCCGTGAGAAGCCTGGCCAGGTATCCGTGAAGAGCGCCCACGTTGGGAGAGATAGACATCTCGTTGTCGTTGAGGATGATGGTCATGTCGGTCCTGGAGTGGCCGAGGTTGTTCAGGCCCTCGATGGCCATCCCGCCGGTCATCGCGCCGTCGCCGACGATCGCCACGACCCTCTCCCCGGTGCCCCTGAGGTCACGCGAGATGGCAAAGCCCAGGGCGGCGCTGATCGCGGTCGAGCTGTGCCCGGTCCCGAAGGAGTCGCATTCGCTCTCGTCCCTGCGGGGAAAGCCGCTCAGGCCCCCGGCGGTCCGTATCGTGTCGAACCTGGAGGCTCTGCCGGTGAGGAGCTTGTAGGGGTAGCTCTGGTGCCCCACATCCCAGATTATCCTGTCCCTGGGCGGATCGTAGACGGAGAGGAGCGCGATCGTGAGCTCCACCACCCCGAGGCTCGAGGCCAGGTGTCCGCCGTTGCGGCAGATGACCTCCACGAGCCTTGCCCGTATCTCCTCCGCGAGGCTCAGCCTCTGCTCCATGTCGAGCCGGCGGATGTCGGCGGCGGAGCCGATCGAGTCGAGGAGGGCCATCGTCAGCTCCTCCTCTGTGGCAGGTAGCGCGCGAGGAGCCTGACATCGATCCAGTCCCCCGGGAGAGCGGCCAGTGCCGCATCCAGCTCGCCAGAGAGCGCCTCGGCCTTCGCCCTGGCGCTTTCGAGCCCTGACAGGCTCACCAGGTTGGCCTTCCCGAGCGCGGAATCCTTCGAAACCTGCTTGCCGAGCTCCTCCATGGTCCCCGTCACATCGAGGATGTCGTCGGTCAACTGGAACAGGTGCCCCAGCCTGTCCCCGAGGCGGGATACGGCCGAGACCACATCCCTGCCGCAGCCGCCGGCGATGGCGCCCAGCTCGAGCGAGACCCTGATCATGGCCGCGGTCTTGCCGCCGATCATGCTCTCCACCCAGGCACGGGAGGCCGAGGCAGGGGGATGGATGTCCATGTACTGGCCGCCGACCAGGAACGATGCCCCCGCGGCCTTCGCCAGCCTCTGGACCATCTGCGAGATCGATGCGGGAGGAAGGGGCGTCCGGAGAAGCTCCGAGAATGCCTCCGAGAGCAGCCAGCCGCCCGCGAGGACAGCCTGTGCGGGAGACGCATGCCGGTGCAGGGACGGCCTTCCCCGGCGTGTGTCGTCGTTGTCCATGGCCGGAAGATCGTCATGGATCAGGGAGTAGGTATGGATCATCTCCACCGCGGCTGCAGCGGGCAGGCTGCGCGAGGGATCGGTGCCGCCCGACGCGCAGGCCGCTCTCACCAGAAACGGCCTGATCCTCTTGCCTCCGCCTTCCAGGGAGTACGATGCAAGCGAAGGCAGCCTCGAGGTGCAGGCGTCGTCGCACTTGAGCCTCTCGAAGGCTGGGGATACCCAGGCAGCCGCCGAGGCCATCCTGTCCTGGAGGAGTGCCGTCTCAGACGCGTTCATGAACGAGGCTTGTCGAGACCACCCTGAATGAAGCATCGGTCTCGACTTCCATGCCGCAAACCATCTCGTCGCCTTCCGCCACCGACAGCCGGTTGGGGCGCCCCGTCAGGAACCTCTGCCGGACCTCCTCGTATCTGACGCCGATGATGCCCTGCGTGCTGCCGCACATCCCCAGGTCGGTGAGATACGCGGTTCCGCCCGGGAGCACCCTGATGTCTGCTGTCTGGACATGCGTGTGGGTGCCGACGACCACGGTGGCCCTGCCGTCGAGGTACCTCCCCATGGCCTCCTTCTCGCTGGTGGCTTCTGCATGGAAGTCCACGACGACTATGTCGGCGCGGACGCCCGCGATTATCCTGTCGACGGTTCGGAACGGGCAGTCGTTCTCCTGCATGAACACCCTGCCCTGGAGGTTGATCACCAGGACGGGCGTTCCCGAGACCTGCAGCACGGAGTGGCCGATTCCGGGGTTGCCCGGGGCGTAGTTGGCCGGGCGCAGGAGGGTGCCCCCGCATTCGTCGAGAAACGGGAGGATCTCCTTGTGAGCCCAGATATGGTTGCCGGATGTAAGGATGCTGATTCCGTCAGCGAGCAGCTGCCTGGCGTCGGCCGGGGTTATCCCGATCCCGCCCGAGGCGTTCTCGCCGTTGGCCACGACGAGGTCATACGAGCGGTCCTTCAGGAAGCGGACCACGCACCGGCGCCCGGGAGCGCCCACGATGTCTCCCAGCAGGAGTATCCTCATCTAGCGCGCGGTTTCCGAGGCCCTGACCTCGCGGATGACGGTGACCTTGATCTGCCCGGGGTACTCGACCTCGGACTCGATGCGCTTCGCGACCAGCCTGGCGAGATCCGCCGCGCCTGAATCGTCGATGGACTCGGGCTTCACCGCGATCCTCAGCTCCCTGCCTGCCTGGATGGCATAGGACTTGCTGACCCCGTCGAAGGAGTCGGCGATGGTCTCCAGCTTCTGCAGGCGCTTCACGTACAGCTCGAGGGTCTCCCTGCGGGCTCCGGGACGGGCGCTGCTGACGGCGTCGGCGGCCTGCACCAGCACCGCGAAGAGGGATTCGGGCTCGATCTCCTCGTGATGGGAGCCGATGGCGTTGCAGATCAGAGGGCTCTCTTCGAAGCGCTTCGCTATGTCCATGCCCACGAGGGCGTGCGAGCCTTCCATGTCCTGGTCGGTCGCCTTGCCGATATCGTGGAGCAGACCGGCACGGCGTGCTGTGGCGGCGTCGAGCTTGAGCTCGGAGGCCAGCAGCCCGCAGATGTGCGCCACTTCGAGAGAGTGCTGGAACATGTTCTGGCCATAGCTCGTGCGGTATCGCAGCCTGCCGAGGAACCTGACGATCTGGGGGTGGACGCCCGAAACGTCGGCCTCGAGGCAGAGGTCGTTGCCGAGCTTCATCATGCTCTTCTCCATGTCGGCTTCGATCCGGGAAACCACGGCCTCGATCCTCCCGGGGTGTATCCTGCCGTCGGAGATGAGCTTCTCCATGGACTGGCGCGCTATCTCGCGCTTCACCGGATCGAAGCAGGACAGGACGATGGCCTCGGGCGTGTCGTCTATCACCACATCGACGCCCGTGGCCGTCTCGAAGGCCCTGATGTTCCTGCCCTCCCTGCCAATGATGCGCCCCTTCATCTCCTCGCTGGGGAGCTGGACGACGGAGACGCAGTTCTCCACCACATGCACGGCGGAGCACCTCTGGACAGCAGTCGAGAGTATGTGTGTGGCCTCGTCGTCGGCGTTCCTCTCGGCTTCCTCGATGATGCGCCTCGTTATCTTGGCGGCCTCCAGGCGGGCCTCCTCCTCCAGGTTGGACATGAGGAGGCTCCGGGCCTCGTCCCGGGACAGCCCGGCTATCTGCTCGAGGAGCCTGTTCTGCTCCTCCATGAGCTTCGTCACGCGCTGCTGCTTGGCTATGAGGGCCTGCTCGCGCTCGGCGAGACCGGTTTCCTGGGCTTCCAGCCCCGCCTCCCGGCGCTCCACCTTCTCGCGCGCCCTGTCGAGGTATTCCGTGCGTCGGGAGAGCTCGGATTCCTTCCTGTCGAGCTCGGTTCTCCGCTTCTGCTGCTCTTCCAGCTGTGCGGTCCTCTCCCTGGAGAGGATCTCCCTGCCCTCGAGAACGGCCTCCTTGCGGAGGTTGTCCGCCTCTCTGCGGGCGTCGGCCAGTATCCTTTCAGCCTGGGAACCGGCCCCGCGGGTTTCGCGGAGCACGAGCAGCCTATGGAGAAGGAATCCGAGCACAAACGCCAAAGCCACACCGGCCGCGATGGCCAGTATCGTGAGTGTAGGCATGGCTTGCTCCGTTTCTCAGGCGCAGCACCTTTATATAAACGGAGTGGCGGCTCCCCTGACGAGGATGCCCGGTCGTCCTGCGCATGGCGCCGGCGCCACCATTCCGTGGGCAACACAGGACTAACCGGCGCAGGTTCGGACCCTGGACTCCTCTGTGGCTTCGGAGACTGCGGGGGCGCTCGGGGCGCCTGCAGATGCAGCGGGCAACGATGTTTCGGAGAGGGCTTTGTCGATCCGGTCGGCGAGGCGGGTGATCACCGAGACCTGACCGTCCTCCAGCTCGCGAATCTTCCTGTCTCGCTGGAAGAGCTCGTCAGTGATGTTGAGCGCGGCGAGGATGGCGACCTTGGAAGTGGAGGGGACGGTGGTGTTGTCCGTCATCTGCCGCATCTTCATGTCCAGGTAGTGGGCTATCTCGGAGATGTAGCCCGGATCGGCTTCGCCTCTTATTGAGTATTCCCGACCATAGATGTTGACCCTGATCGTATCGGGTCGGGTGTTCACTTCTCTCCCCTATTGCTGCATTGTCTCCAGCTTGTCGAGGACTCCGGCGATCCTGCGCCGAAGCTCCTGCCTCTCACGGAGCAGACGGGCGCTGTGGAGACGGAGGAGGTCGTGCCCCTTCTCGTCACCTGCAGCGCCCTTCGTATCAACGGCAGGCGATTGCTCGAACTCGAGTATCCTTGCCGCCAGGCCATCACGCTCCGCTCTCAGAGAGTGCAGGCGTACAATCAGCCTGTCCACGGCCTCGGTCAACCTCTCGAGCTCGTCGGCTGCCGGCATGCTCTGCCGCTACCGGGCCGCTCTTGCGACCTCTACGATCCTGGTGAACGCGGCGGAGTCGTTGATCGCAAGGTCGGCCAGGGCCTTGCGGTCGAGAGCTACACCGGCCTTCGTGAGGCCGTCGATGAGCTGGCCGTATGTGATTCCGTTCTCGCGGGCGGCCGCGTTGATCCTGACGATCCAGAGCGACCTGAAATCGCGCTTGCGGTTCCGCCTGTCCCTGTAGGCATACTGCATGGCCTTGCGGCCGGCCTCGGTCGCGACGGTGTAGAGCTTGCGCCTCCCGCCCACATAACCCTTGGCGGCATGCAGCCTGGACTTGTGTCGCTGCTTTCTTTCTACAGCGCTGGTGACTCTCGTCATTTCGGGCTCCCGTCAGCTAGGGAAGAAGCCTTCTGAGCTTGCGCGAGTCGGCGGCGGAGGCCATGGCGCTCTTCCGCAGGTGGCGCTTGCGCTTGCGGGACTTCTTCGTGAAGATGTGATCACCGTGCGAGTGGTAGATCTTGAACAGCCCGGTGCCGGTCTTCTTTATCCGGCGGGCTGCTCCCCTGTGGCTCTTCATCTTGGGCATCTGATGCTCTCCTATTTCCTTATCGGCGCCAGTATCATCGAAACCTGCTTGCCTTCCAGTATCGGATCCTTCTCCACCGCGGCGATGTCGGCCAGATCGGAAGCAAGCCTGGTCAGGACCTCGAAGCCCTGATCCTTGTAAACGAGCTGTCTGCCCCTGAACACGACCGTTGCCTTGACCTTGTGCTTCTCGTCGAGGAACTCTCTGGCATGCTTCATCTTGAAATCGTAGTCATGCTGGTCGGTGTTCGGACGGAACTTGATTTCCTTGAGCCCGCCGCTCTGCTGCTTCTTCCTGGCCTCGCGCTCCTTGCGGTTCAACTGGTAACGGTATTTTCCGTAGTCCATGATCCTGCAGACAGGAGGATCTGCGGCCGGCGAGATCTCGACGAGATCGAGCCCCGCAGTGCTGGCGCGGTCAAGCGCCTGGGCGAGGTCTACCAGCCCCGCATGTTCGCCCTTTTCCCCGATGAGCCGGATCCGCTGACTGCGGATCTCACCGTTGACCCTTATGGTATCTCTGATTGAAGCTTCCCTCCATCTGGAAGCGCGGGCCTCCTGCAGGCCTCGCGGATTGATGCAACCGCCTCCTCTACGGAGACGGCTCCCTTATCGCCTTCGCCGTGCCGGCGTACAGCCACGCTGCCGTCTGCAGCCTCGCGCTCGCCGATCACGAGCATGAACGGAACCTTGCGCTTCTCGGCCTCGCGTATGCGATAGCCGATCGTCTCGCTCCGCCGGTCGATGGCACACCTCAACCCCTCGGCCTCGAAGGCCTTGAGGACCGACAGTGCCGCCTCGTGCTGCGCGGCGGTGAGCGGTAAGATAACCACCTGCAGAGGCGCGAGCCACCCCGGGAAGTTGCCGGCGAAGTGCTCTATGAGGTTGCCGATGAACCTCTCCAGGGAGCCGAACAGGGCGCGGTGGACCATGAACACCCTGTGCTCCGCCCCGTCGGGTGCGGTGTAGGTGAGATCGAAGCGGGACGGGATGTTGAAATCGAACTGGATTGTGGGGCCCTGCCAGTAGCGGCCCAGGGCATCCCTGAGCTTGATATCGATCTTTGGGCCGTAGAAGGCTGCTTCGCCCTTCACGGTCTTGTACTGCTCGCCCATGTCGTCGAGAGCCTTTGCCAGGGCCGGCTCGACGAGCTGCCACTGACCGGGGTCGCCGGCGTAGTGACCCATGTTCGAGGGGTCGGAGAGCGAGAGCTCGATGGAGTAGCCGAAGCCGAAGGTCTTCAGGAAGTAGAGCGCGAACCTCACGACATCCTGGATCTCCGAGCCCATCTGGTCGGGCGTGCAGAAGATGTGACCGTCGTCCACGGTGAAGCCGCGCACCCTCATCAGCCCATGGAGGACGCCGCTCTTCTCGTACCTGTAGACGGTGCCGAGCTCGGCCAGCCTGAGGGGAAGCTCCCTGTAGGAGCGCTTGTGCGACTTGAAGATGATGATGTGCCCCGGGCAGTTCATGGGCTTGAGGACGTACTCGCAGTCGTCCACGGGCATGAAATACATGTTCTCACGGTAGTAGTCGCAGTGGCCCGAAGTCTTCCACAGCTCGGCAGGGGCGATGTGGGGTGTGCTGACGAGCTTGTACCCCATCTTCCGGTGGGCGGCCTTCCAGAGGTTCTCGAGCTCCTCGCGGAGGATCGTTCCGTCGGGCAGCCAGTAGATCAGCCCCGGGCCGCCTTCGTTGCCGGTCGAGAAGAGGCCCAGCTCGGGACCCAGCCTGCGGTGGTCGCGCTTCCTGGCCTCCTCGAGGAGGTGGATATGCGCGGCCAGCGCTGCAGAGGAATCGAAGACGGTGCCGTATACGCGGGTGAGCATCACGTTGTGCTCGTCGCCTCGCCAGTAGGCCCCGGCCACTGAGAGCAGGCTGAAATGCTTCAAAACGCCCGTGGACGGCACATGCGGTCCGCGGCAGAGATCGGTGAAATCGCCGTGGCTGTAGAGTGTGACCGTCTCTCCGGCGGCCTCGAGCTCGGCGAGCAACTCGAGCTTGTAGGTCTCCCCCATCTCGGAGAAGATCCTCCGGGCCTCGGCGATGGGAACCTCGCGACGGACGAACGGCAGGTCCTCCGCGGAGATGCGCTTCATCTCGGCCTCGATCAGGGGCAGAGCGGAGCTCCCCGGGAAGCCGGGGATGTCCATGTCGTAATAGAAGCCGTCCTCTATCGCCGGGCCTATTCCGAAACGGGTGCCCGGGAAGAGCCTGCGCACTGCGGAGGCGAGGAGGTGCGAGGCGCTGTGCCTGAGGGCCTCCCTGCCGCCGTCGTCCTCGAATGTGAGGATCTCGATGGAACCGTCGCCCTCGAGCTGGCGCCCCAGGTCGAGCGCCGAGCCGTTATAGCGGCACACCAGGGCCCGCTTCGCGAGTCCCTGGGATATGGAGCGGGCAATGTCGAGACCGGTCGTCCCCTCGGGATACTCCCGGGAGCCACCATCAGGAAACAGGACGCGCATCCCCCTCACCCCTTTTTCAGGGCAGCCAGGCACAATAACAGAACGTGGTGGGCGATACTGGACTCGAACCAGTGACCCCTTGCATGTCAAGCAAGTACTCTAACCAACTGAGCTAATCGCCCACCGACATCCTGGTCAGGCAGAAATAAATACGGGAACCCCGCCAAACCGTCAAGACGCTCTAGTCCAGCACTTGCGATGTCCGGTCCTCCACCCGTCCGCCGTCGCCGGCGCGCACCGGACCTCCGGATCGAACCGAGCAGAACACCCCCCGGTACGGCATGATGCACCTTCCGACGGCACTGAAGATCGAGCAGTCGTCCCCGTGGCAGGTCTTCCCGATCGCAGTCACCTCCAGCTCCGCCCCCCCGACGATCAGGATGTTCCCCGGCGAGAGCGAGGATGGATCGAGTCCCCTCGTCGTGACATTCTCGCCGAAGCTGCCGCTTGATACGGACAACCCCGTGGAAGCCCCGAAGCCCTCGATGCTCTCGATGTCGAGAAGGCTGACTCCCCTGCCCCGGACATCCCGGTGGGCATCGCCGATCACTCCGAAGGAGTCGATCGAGATCTCTCCGACCTGCCGCTTGGCCGTGCCCTTCTCCGGAGAGAGGTTCACGGATACCACGGTGAAATCCGCCGTCACAGACCCGGCAGCCTCAGGGCCGATCCGATGAAGTACGGCCATATGAGCAGCCCGAGCAGGGCCTTGAGGAAGGGCAGGTGCAGGAAGCCCAGTGTGAAGAGCCAGCCGATCAGCCAGATGGAGCCCATCGAGGCGGGCGCGTG
>DIAQ01000021.1:22592-23371 GCA_002414865.1 candidate division Hyd24-12 bacterium UBA5074
TGTTCCAGGACGGTCGATCCCGGTGGATGCTGCGATCTCTCAGCCTTCGAGCTTCCAGGAGACCAGCTCCATCGGCGAGCCCGAATTGGTGGTCGTCAGCACGAGACCCACTCCAGGCGCATAGTAGTACTGAGTGAAAAAGTTGATGGACATGGTGTTACCGCTCACGACGACCTTGCTCTCGCCCTCCAGGACGAGCAGCCCGGTAAAAGTATGGCCTGCGATCTCCTTCGATACGCCCTTCTCCTTCACCTTCATCGAGAGGATGGAGTCGAGTCCGTTGGCCTTGAACGTGATGTCCCAGGCATCACCCGCCTGGATGTCGTCGCGGAGCAGGACCTGGAAGTTGCCCGCCTCGAAGCTGTCAGTGAGGTAGGAGGTTCCCTCCCTGCGGATGAACTGGTCCTTCTGGAGGATCGAGTTGACCATCGTGAACCTGCCGGGGACGGCCGGATCCTCCGATTTCACAGTGTTGGTGAAACTGCCGCCGTCACTCAGCCTGTACGTCCAGGTGTTCCCCGGAGCAAGCGGGTAATAGGCTTCGCCGCCCACTTCAATCTCCCGTCGGGTGCGCACGACCTTTTCGCTGCCGCTCAGGCATGGGAACCGTCACCGCCCCGAACGAAGGAGGCCGCCTGGGAGGCCAGCAGCACCGCCACCCGGTCGGTGGGGAACGGCCAGGCGAAGATGTACTCCATCCCGGGATGGCGCCCGCGAGCGAGCTCGATCGATTCCGGGATATCGTGCTCGGAGTGGCCCCCGCCGCGGGTCATCATCGG
>DIAQ01000088.1 GCA_002414865.1 candidate division Hyd24-12 bacterium UBA5074
GGTGTATCACGGCATCGAACAGGGTTGCCCCCGTCGGCACCGCCTCGAATTCCCTCATTATCTCGTAGCCCACGTTGCCGGATGCGAGATAGCCCGTCGTAACCAGGGTGTAGGTCCTCGAGGAGTCGATCTCCTCGCCCCCGACTATCAGGGACTCGATCTTGGACATGTCCGGCAGCGCCTGGTTGCGCACCGCGGTGAAGCCCGCCGGCTCCATGTCACGCCTGCGCCCCTGCATGCCGGTCTCGAGGATGCGGCGCAGATCGGCCCCGGTGACCTCGATCAGGTAGAGATCCTCCTCGAACGGGATGGCTTCGTAGACGATCCTCGGCGTTATCGGGCCGCGCGGAAGCGACGCCCTGATCCCGCCCCGGTTCATGAGCGCCACGTCAGCCCCCGTCTCGTCGAGCATCGCGTCGGCCACGAGCCTTCCCAGCGGATGCTCGGCGGTGCCCCTGGGTATCTCGGACCCGGCTTCGGCGAGCACTTCGTCCATCCCGGCCTCGGCCACCTCCCGGCAGGACTCGATGAACTGCAGGTCGGCCTCCGAGGGCATGAACTCGTCGTGGAGGAGGTTGACGATCTCCTCGCCGGCGGGCAGCTCGTATCCGGTCACCGAGCGCGTCGCCGTGTCCACGAGGAGTCTGATGTGCCCCACTCCTGTGCCGTTGGCATAGCCCTGCACGACTATCGTGCCGGTCCAGGGGTTGACCCAGGGCTGCCTCAGACCGAAGTGGGTGTGCCCCGAGACGATGAGGTCTATCCCCTCCACGAGCGTGGATAGCTCGGCATTGTTGCAGGCGAAGTCCTTGTCGTAATCCCCGCCCGACTCCCAGGCGCTCTCGACCTGTGCGAGATACCTGTCGGGGTCGGAGGGCTGGCCGAGGTGCGACAGGAGTATGACTATGTCAGCGCCTTCGGCCCTGACCTCCGCGACGGCCTCGCCGGCCGCCTCCACCTCGGGCGCGAAGATGTAGCCTTCCAGCAGGGCTGGGTCCACGAGGCCCCAGGTGTCGGGGGTGGCCAGGCCGATGATCGCAACCTCGAATTCGCCGTAGTCGATGATCGTCCAGGGCTTGACCGGATCGGGCGGCATCCCCGTGCCGACTTCGACGAAATTGCATGAGATAACGGGGAAGCCGGCCTCCCGTGCGAGGTCCAGGGCATTCGCCACTCCGTCGTCGAAGTCGTGGTTGCCCAGCGTCATCGCATCGTAGCCGATCCTGTTCATCCAGGCCATGACGGTACGCCCGAGGTCGGAGTTGCCGATGGGCGTTCCCTGGTAGATGTCCCCGGCGTCCAGGAGGAGCACGTAGCCTCCGGCCTCGGCCGCCCTCGCCCTCACGGAGTCGACGTAGGTGGCCAGCCAGGCCCCGCCTCCGATGCCGGGCGGGAAGTCGGGGTTCAGGAATGTGGCCTCCCTCTCGACTATTCCGCCATGGACGTCGTTGGTGTGCAGGATATCGAGGGTCACCACCGAGGCCTGCGCGGCCGCGCAGGCCAGCAGGAGCGCGAGGAGCTTCGCCATGCCTACAGCTCCAGCGTCCTGGCGAGCGAGATGCCTATCGATGTGGAGGTCTCCTCCACGGCAAGGCTGTCTCCCGGCGTGAACGACGGGAGGCCGGTCACGTCGGTCTGCTCCCAGGACCGCGGGCTGAACGAGCCGCCGACATCCAGCGACCAGCCCTCGATCCGGAATCCGAGACCGGCCGTGAAGGCCACCGAATCGAGCGTCCGGCCCAGGGGCGAGCGGTCGTACCTGAAGCCGAACCTGCAGGCGGGGCCGCCAGGCATGCGATTCTCCACCCCTGCCGAGGCGCCCCAGCAGTCGGTCAGGCCCATGTCCCCGCCCGCGAACTCGGCGCCCGACATCGCCCTGTAGTACCCCTCGGCCACGACGAGCGTCCGGAGCGGGTTGCCCGGGAGCCAGGAGATGCCGGCCCTGACGGCCGGGGGAAGGTCGAGTACACCGTCCACGCCCCCGGACCACTCGAGGGACATGGAGTGCTCGGCCCCCAGGCATGCGGTGAGCGCAGGCGCCGGCCTGAGAAGGATCGAGCCCCTGACGGTCATCCCGGAAAGGTCCGAGGATGTGGTTTCCAGGACGTCCTGCCCGCTCTCGTCGACCCAGTTCTGCTCCCAGCGGGTCTCTCGGGTGCCGGAAACCCAGGCAGCGCCGAGGCCGAACCCGAACATGCCCGCAGGCGTGAAGGCGGCGGAGGCACAGAACTCTCCGAGGGAACCGTCGATTGTCAGCCGCTCCTCCCCCAGCAGCGCGTAGTACTCGGTGCGCAGCTCCCTGTCGTAGCGGTAGGAGAAGCGCGCGGGCATCCTCCACCCGGCCGCGAAGGCAGCGCCTTCGGGAAGCCCCTCGATTCCGGAGACGGAGATCGCAAGCCCTCCGGGATACAGGTCTGCATCCCTGTTGAAGGCGTCCTCGGCCTCCCCGATTGAGCTGCCGAACGAATCGTAGACGGTCCGGGTGCGCTTCTCGACGCCGAGGATCATCCCCCCCGAAGCCGAGATGCTGATCCCGGGACCGCTCCCGGCGGCCAGCGCGGGGTTGGCCAGCGCCCCCAGGGCCGAAGCATCCATGAAGGAGCACTGGCCCATGGCGGCGGAGCGGGCGGAGCCCGCCAGCGACGAGGTGCCCAGGAACATGTCCTCCGGCAGGCCCCCCATGAGGGCCGCCGCGGCCAGAATCACACCTGTTAGGCCCATTGCATCTCCCGCCCTACCAGCGCAGGTCGAGCTGGCAGGATATGCCGTAGGAGGCGGCATGATCGCCGAAGTCGAGCACGGGGTTGTCCGGATCGCCCTCGGCATAGTACTGGTCCTCGGGATCGGGGCGGTAGAGCCCCGTCCGGGGATAGAAGGTGTCCTTCCTCAGAACTCTCAGCCTCATCTGGATCAGATCGGAGATCTGCTGCTTGAGAGTGACGTAGAACTTCGTGCCGTTCCCGTCGAGAAAGTCGATGCCCGTGTCCTCGAACTCCCACTGGCTCATGCCGTCGGTCGTCCAGAGCGTGGTCCCGCCTATCATCGAGAAGTCCGGCGTGAAGCGGTGCTCCCACCTGGCGCCGAGGTACCCGCCGCTCATCAGACGGTCGTCTGTGTACAGCGGATTGGGCGTCAGCTCCACGATCCCGGCCCGCAGGTCCACCTCGAACATGTCGTTGCCGGCCGGCAGGACCATCGTCCTCAGAGTGACCTCGTGCGTGACGGAGTGGGTGGAGAGAAGATCCTGCATCTTCTTCTTGTCCTGCAGCTTGTACTTCAGCCTGAACCTGAGCGGGAAGACCGGCCTGTACTCGACCTCGCCCTGGAACCGGTAGTTCTCGAACCCCCAGGGGATGGACCTCCAGACATCGAGATAGACCCTGGGGAATATGATCTGGCGGCTGACCTGGAAGCGGGACTCGAGATAGAGCCCCTCCTCGGGCTTGGGTGTGGGCCAGTCCTGCGTGTCGGCCATCGTCGGATCGTTGAGGTAATAGGGCTTCTCGAAGATCGTGTCGTCGAACCGGGCCTGCTCGGCGAAGCCGCGGTTGTAGGGATTGGTGTAGCCGATGTCGTAGCGGCGCGCGGCCCCCAGGAGGTAGAACCAGTCGTTCTGCCACCTCGCGGAGGCCAGCCAGGCCGAGGCCTCGTTGTCCTGGAACGCGGCCTCGCCCTCTATGCCGACGCTTCCCAGCACGGTCTGCCCGGAGACGGAGAAGACCGAGAGCCCGTCGCCCTCGGGCATGTCGGAATACTCCCTGCAGATCCAGATCTCCGAGTCGTTCGGGATGTCCAGCGCCCCGGGATCGGGGACCAGGGGCTCGCTCCACGAGACGTCGAGCACACCCGCGCCCACTGCCGTGCCATAGGGCAGGATACCGCCGAGATCCAGGTAGCCGTAGCCTCCGGCGGTCGTCTCCGTCAGGGCGTCGGCGACGGCGGTGGTCCTCCAGCTCGAGAGAACCAGCATGTTGGGCGTGCCGTCGGGATTCAGGATGGCGTCCCGCGACGCGCTGGAGAGGAAGCCGTAGGCCACGACGGGACCGGTGCGCACCTCGCAGGCGCCGCCGGCGAGGGCGAACTGCCTCGTGGGCGTGAGGTCCGGATGGAGCCCCAGCGGCCTGTACAGGGTGCGGTTCATCAGCTCGTCAGTGTTGTCGATCATCAGTCCCTGGCCGAGGGCGAGCCTGTAGTTGCCCAGTACGACCTGGGTCACGGGGCCCAGATCGTGCAGCGACCCGAAGACCTTGGCCACGTCGTAGGTGTCGCCGAGGCCGCCCGGATCGAGATCACCCATGAGGTCATGGCCGGCGGTCGACCACCTCCCCCTCGACAGCCGGACGCCCCCCCTGAACCTGTCGCCGACTCCGATCCTGAGCCTCTGGACGCTCCCGGTGACGCTGCGCGCCGAGGCGAGTTCGTCGTAGGAGGACTGGAGCTGCGCGTAGAGAGCCGAGCTGTCCACCGGGCTCCCGGTGTAATCACGCCCGCCGGACTCCATGTCGACGATGGCGCTCCGCAGGTCGTCGAGTCTGCCCGCCAGCGTGCCGTCACCCTCGGTCCTCCCGCCGCCGCCGTCGACCACGACCCTGAGGCCGCCGAAGACCTCCATGCTGGAGAGGTCGAGTTCCCTCACGGCCACATAGTCGCGCAGGTTGCGGTATCCGTAATAGCTGAGACCTTCGCTTCCCCTCAGCGAGGTGACGGATGAGACGGGTCCCAGCTCGTTGAGCCGGCGCTCGACGGCAGCCGCGTCGATCAGGCTCACCCTGTCGAGAAGTCGGAGATCCCAGTGCCTTACGGAATTGACGGGCATGGGCCTCACGAGGAGGTTCTCCCACTCGTCGACGGCCGCGTCGCCGGGTCCGTCCTCGACCGCGAGCCGCTCCATGACGTCGAGCACCGCAGGGCTCATGGAAGGCTCGGGGCGGGGGGATACCCGGCAGTTGGCACGCAGCCACCCGAGCTCGGCAGGCCCGATGCCCTGCGCGAGCGAGGCGTCGTAGATATTCTCCAGACCGCCCGTCTCGATCACGAGCGAGTAGAGGGAATCGGCCTGCATGTCGGTGATGCCCTCCAGCGCCCTGAGCTGCTCCAGCGTGGCGGTGTTCAGGTCGAGCCTCTCCGCCGGAGCGATCGCGAGCAGGGCGAGGAGAAGGCTAGAAGGCATATGAGACCCCGGCCGAATGCGACGGGGACAGAGACGGATGGGTCATGATCGAATACTCCAGCCGCGCGCTCCCCACGGTTGCCCCGAAGCCCGCGCAGAACACCGCCGGATCGGTGCGCACACCCGCCATGAGGGTCAGGGGGCCCACCGGGAGGGCCTGGCCCATCGAGAACCTCAGGCCCCTGAAATCCCTCGATACGGCCACGCGGGACTGCATGCCGGTGGCGGGTTCGTAGGAGACGCCTATGTCCAGTCTGCGCTCGAAATGCTCCCCGCTCTCGCCGATGCGGCTCTCGAACGGGTTGCGGATCGATGCGGCGACGGCCCATCGGTCGTAGAGCTCGGCACGGAAACCCAGATTGATGGAAAAGGCCCCGGCGGAGCCGTAACTGGACTGCCCGTCCCCTATCGAAACCTGGGCGAGGACCGGCTGGATGCCGACGGCGAGTCCTCTGCCGAGCATCCCCGAAGCCGTGAACGCCAGAAGCTTCTCGCTGTAGTCCGAGCCGCCGAAGAACCTTGCGGAAGCCCCTGCCCTCCAGGCTCCATACATGGGGAGCGAGGCGTCGAGCCCCGCGGTCGTGAAATCGAAGCGGCTGAACGGGACGCGGCCGGCCGCGACCAGCTCGGACCCTTCGCCGCCTGCGATGGAGGCGGGGTTCGCGAAGAGGGAGGCCGCCCCGCAGCCGAGGACGCCGCTTCCGCCCATCGCCAGGTCGCTAACGCCGAGCTCCAGCTCCTCGAAGGCGGCCCGGGCGGGCGCGGCAGGGAGGGCGAGGAGCGCAGCGGCCAGCAGGAGATGCCTGGTGTTCATCTGCTACTCCAGGACGGCGGCCACGACCACCGTCTCGGTGGTGGTGTACCGCTCACCGTCGAGGTCGACCCCCTCGAGCAGGAGGATGTACGGCCCCATCGGGAGGGGCTGGTCGTAGTCATCGGTCCCGTCCCATTCGAGGACGTCTCCCCCGGCCCTCGAGTCGGCGAGGCGCGCCACCTCCCGCCCGGCTCTGTCGATGACCGTGAGGGTGAACCTCATCGAGTCGGGTCCTCCGTACTCGATCTGCATCGCTTCTCCGATGGACGGGGCGAACGGGGTGCCTGCAGCCTCGAGGTGGAAGTAGCCCGGGACCGACGGTGTGTAGATCTCGATGTCTGACTGGTAGCGGGGGAGGACCTGGTATCCCGAGGTGTACGGGGGATCGGAGTCGTACTGCCCGCCGATGCCGGTCAGGAATATCCTGACGCCTGGCTCGAGCCCGGCCACGCTTATGCCGGTGGAGCCGTTCACACGGACCGCAAGCGCCACTTCGCCGTTCCAGGCCTCGAAGTTGTAGCCGCCGCCCGACAGGGCGGGCTGGGTGGCCACGGTGACCCACTGCCCCGTGGCCGGGTTGCCGCCCCGGAGGAGCATGCCCTCAAGCTCCTCGGAGACGCCCTGATGGCGCGCGAGCTGCCAGGGATCGGGAGCGCCGGGGGACCCCAGGTACCCGTAATCCGCGCTGCCTCCCGGCTCGATCTCTGTGAGGCCGTTGTACTGGGCCATGGTGCCGGTGATGGCCAGCAGGTCGCCCGGCCCGATCTCGAAGGCGGGCAGATCCCAACCGAAGACGTTGATGCCCGCCGTCTCATCCTGCACGTAGAAGCTCACGCCGGAGCCGGAGGAGAAGAGCGTGGGCTCGCAGGTGGCCACGGCCTCGATCGTCACGATCTGGCCGATGAGATCGGGAACCCCGTCCCCATCGGCATCGGCCCTGGCTTCGGCCACGGTCATCGCGCACGCCCCCCCGGCGAGCGCAACGAGCAGAGCAAGGAAAGATCTCATCCCTTCGACTCCTCCATCCCGGCTAATGCGGCCTGCGGCCGTCCGAGATCGCCGCATCCGAGAGGTCCGCTGCGCGGCTGAGCGCCTCGGACGCGGTCATCCTGCCGTACAGGGCTATCTC
>DIAQ01000122.1 GCA_002414865.1 candidate division Hyd24-12 bacterium UBA5074
GCGAACCGCACCGCGCGATCCGTCTGGTTGGGGTCGGCCGGCACTATCACCTGGCAATGGGAAAGGCAACCCAGCAGGGTGAGGTAGCGGATGCAGTGGTGAGTCTTTCCGTCGGGTCCGACATCCAGGCCGCAGTGCGTCGCCACCACCTTGAGGTTCGTATTGTTTATGTCGTTGAGTCTGTGCTGGTTGAAGGTCTCGTCGGCGGCGAACACCCCGAAGTCGGCCCAGAAGACCACCTTGTCCGCGAGGGAGGCGGCGCCCGCGGCCGACGCCGTGAAATGCTCCATGATGCCGCTCTGGAGGAAATGGTCGGAGAATGAGCGCTGGAATTCCGAGGTCTTCACCGATCCGGCCAGGTCACAGTCGAAGACGAGGGGGAGGTTGTCCCGGTTCAGCTCCGCCATGTCCAGCAGGGCCGTTCCGAAGGCGCTCCGGTTGTCCAGCTTCTGATCGCTCCGGTAGGTCCTGGGCGTCCCCGGGTGGTCGAGGATGGCATATGAGGATCGGACGGGCGGGAAGGAAGGCCTGTGCGGCCTCCAGCCGCGGCGCCTCACCGCTATCGAATCGATGTCGTCATCGAAACCCAGCTCGGAAAGGGCTTTCGAGGCCTCCGCCCTGGTGGGCGCGCGTCCGTGATACTGCGGATCGTTCTCCATGAAGGATACACCCTTGCCCATGACGGTCCTGGCCAGCACCACTCGCGGCCCGCACCCTCCCTCACCGGGCCTGAGAGCCCGATAGAGGGCCTTCAGATCGTGACCATCGACCTCCAGGACCTCCCATCCGTCGGCGGCGTACTCGGCGGCGAGGTTCTGAGGCATCACCTGGCAGGTTCTCCCCGATATCTGCAGCCCGTTCAGGTCGACCACCGCCGTGAGGTTGGAGAGGCGCCTGGCGGAGGCGAACCGCCTGGCCTCGGAGATCTGACCCTTCTGCTGCTCGCCGTCACCCATGACAGCCCAGACGGAGTTCCTGTATCCCGAGAGCCGGTCCGCGACCGCGAATCCGCAGGCCGCGGAGAGGCCCTGCCCGAGGTTGCCCGTGGTGAGCTCGACACCCGGGACGCTTCGCTCGATGTGCCCTTCGAAGGGACTTCCGGCCAGCCGGAAGGAGGTCACGGCCTCCTCGAGGTCGAAGAATCCGGCTCTGCCGAGAGTCCCATAGACACCTGGGGAGGTGTGGCCGTGGCTTACGACGATCCTGTCGCGCCCGCGCATCCCGGGGTCCGAGGGATCGACTGAGGCCTGGGTCCACAGAAGGGCGAAGATCTCCGCCGAGGACATCGAGCCGCCCGGATGCCCGCTGCCCGCAACACATGTCATCCGGATGATGTCGGCGCGAAGGTTCCTGCAGAACTCCGCAAGCCGGGCGACGACCTCGTCCGGGAGCTCGACCGGCTCGAAGCCCGTCCTCGGGATCACTTCCGCTCCGGCCCCTTGCCGGCGGCCTCGAGAAGCCTGTTCCTGACTTCGTCGACAGTGCCTCCCGCGAGTGTGCGAACCTCCGCGGCGATGCCCGCGGCCTCCCGGGTCAGCAGTTCCGCAAGCTGCCTGTCCTCGAGCTGGGCGGCATTGATCAGGACGTTGAAGAGCGCGCCATCCGCTGCTGCGGAAGCCGCCGCCGCGGCGACCCCGGCATCGGAGAGCGAGGCCGGGAGCCCCTTGTCCACGAGAACCGCGGCCAGCGAGGCGATCTCCGGGCACATGCGCAGCACCGACATCGGGACCTCGACAGCGCCCTTCATGGCCGCCTGTACGTCACCTCCCGAGCGGGAGGCTTCGAGGAAGGCGTTGAAGGCCCTCGTGTCGTCATCGACGGCGCGCATCAGATCGGCCTTGAGCTCCTGCGCCCTGGGTGCTATCTGCCTCATGACCGGCCAGTCCGCCGAACAGTCGCGGCTGCGCACGGTCAGGTTGGCGACCATCGCGGCAAGCGCGGCGCCCAGCGATGCCATGAGCGCGGATACCGAGCCTCCGCCCGGAGCGGGGGAGTCCGTGGAAAGCTCGTCGGCGAATCCGGAGCAGGTCAACCCCGTGAGGTTCACATCGGGGTCGGCGACCAGGTACTCGATGATCTTCCTCGCAGGGTCGAAGGGTGCAACTTCCCGCAGCCCCATCGATCTGATGGCGGTCTCGACCAGGAGGCTCTCGGGCAGCCCGGAGGTGACGGACATCCTGCCGGTCGCGGCCATGCCCGTGTTCTGGGACTCGAGATAGAAGATCCCTGCATCGACGAGCGAGGACAACGGGACCAGTCCGACGATCTCTGACCCGGTCACCCTGTAGCCGAGCTTCTCCACCTCGCGCCGCGTGGTCTCGAAGGCGACGTGCAGCGGAGTGACCGAGATGTCGGTGAGGTTCATCGTCACCTGGGCGCAGCCGTACTCCTTGATGAACCAGCCCGTGGCCTTACAGCAGTCGAGCAGCCCCGGGACGCTGACCTTGTTGCCCTGGGCATCGCGGACGAACTTCCAGCTGGAGTCCCTGAGCGTGCGCCCCGAGTCGCGGATGGTCAGCGCGACTTCCTTCGCCACGGAGTCATCGCGTGTGTTGAGATTCACATTGTAGGCTATGAGGAAGTTGCGGGCTCCGATGACGGTCACCCCGGTTCCGGCGACGCGCTCGCTCCACTTGCCGGGGCCGAAGTCGGGCTCCCACT
>DIAQ01000064.1:0-1055 GCA_002414865.1 candidate division Hyd24-12 bacterium UBA5074
GTGTGCGACTTGACTATGAAGTCCTTGAGTATCTTGTTGAGCGCGGTGCCGAGGTGCACGCTGCCGTTGGCGTAGGGCGGCCCGTCGTGCAGGACGAAGCGCGGCGAGCCCGTCCTGGCGCTTCGGATGCGCTCCTCGAGGCCTTCGGCACTCCAGCGCGCCAGGGTCTCCGGCTCCCTCGCGGGGAGGTTGGCCTTCATGGCGAATCCGGTCCGAGGAAGACGGATCGTATCCCTGTAGTTCAATTCAGACGACCTCCGTCAGCAGCTTCAGGGCCTCCGCCACGGGAGGCGCTCCGGTGTTCTCGCGCCGCCATGCGTGGCAGCGGAGGATAAGCATCACCCGAGCCCCGGCGTGACCGGCCACTATGGCTTCGTCGATGCCTTCGGATGCGAGTGCGTCGGATCCGAGGGCGGCCAACTCGGCGGGCGTCGCCAGGCGCCAGTCGGGAACCCTGCACACCACCCCCGGCTTCCATGGACCCTCGGGGGCCGCGTAAAGGCCCGGGAGCGAGGGGAAGCGGGGGCCGGCATCGTCCCTGTTGGGCCCGACGAGCGGTCCGTCGCCGAACAGGTTAAGATGATCCGTGGCGACGAGAAAGCCTGACCCCCGGGCAGCGGCCTCAGCCCCTATGAGGAACCTTCGGCAGCCTGCGGCTGCCAGCTCCCTCATCCAGTCGAAGTCGGAGGAACCACCCGCCCGGTACCTGAGCTCTACCCCTCCCGGAGGCGAACAGTCCCACCCGGGGGGAAGGATCACACCCGTCATCATCCACCTGTCACGTTCAGGAAGGGCAACTATTAAACGCGGAGGATGTTCCGCGCAACAGCTTCATCGCTGCCCGAACCACTCCGGCATCCCGGTCGCCCCCTCGATGCGGAAAAGCTTCCTGCGACCGGAAAAACCGGAAATCTGCTTCACCGATCCGCGAACGACCCCGAATTCCTTAGCCAGGAACCTCCGGAGCTCGTCGTTCGCCCTTCCATCCACCGGGGGGGCCTTCACCCTTATCCTGAAGAACCCGTCGGTCGAGCGGCCGGCGACCTCCGTCGCCG
>DIAQ01000064.1:1470-4740 GCA_002414865.1 candidate division Hyd24-12 bacterium UBA5074
CTCGGCGGGTTCCGTCCTGTACTCCAGGTCGCCCTTGCACTTCGGGCAGGCAAGTATCTCCAGCAGCCTCTTGTCGAGCATCTCCCGACCTCCGTCCGCTATACGACGAAATACCCGTCCCGGATCACGGCCGTCTCGGCCCCGGTGCCGTCGACTCCGAAGACCGAGACCTGCTCGGAACCTATCATGAAGTCGGTGTGGACCAGGGAGACGTTGCACCCGCGCTCGAGAAGCGCATCCCTGCCCTCGGGAGGGTTCTCCATGCATTCGGTGTAGCCGTTGCCCAGGGCGATGTGACAGGCGGCGTTCTCGTCGAAGAGTATGTTGTGGAAGACGAGGCCGCTCCTGTAGATGGGCGAGTCGCAGCCGACCAGGGCGATCTCGCCGAGGCAGGACGCCCGCTCGTCGGTCTCCAGGTACTGGCCGAGGACGGCGTCGTTCCTGTCGGCGCCGAACTGCACCACACGGCCCTTCTCGAAGCGGAACCAGGCGCCTTCCACGTTGGAGCCCATGACCTGCACAGGGCGCGTGCAGCGGACCGTGCCGTGCGTGAGGTGGTAGTCAGGGGTGCAGAACACCTCCTCGGTGGGGATGTTGGGGAAGAACTGCAGTCCGTCCCTGGCCTCGCACCTCCCGCCGGCGAATATCCTGTCCGGAGCCATTCCGATCGTCAGGTCCGTTCCGGGACCCACGAACCTGAACGACGAGAAGCGCCTGCTGTTGAGGAACGCTGTGCGGCGCTTGAGTTCGGCATCATGCGCCAGCCAGGAGGCGGCGGGGTCGCCGCCGTCGAGGCGGAGGATGGGCATCAGGACGTCCCAGATGCGCGCCTCCCAGTCGCCCTCGGAGCCCAGCACCTTGCGCGTCCAGAGCTCGGTCGGGAACAGGCAGACGTTCCATCTCATCTGGTTGGAGGAGATGGCTGCGAGCCACTCCTCGGAGGCCCTGGAGGCGGCCTTCCTCATGCGACCCAGCCTGGAGGCGTCGGCGCCCTCATAGGCGTCGGGGTCCTCCGAGCAGGAAACCGACAGGCTGGCCCAGTTCTCGGCCACGTAGGCGCGGTTGACGGTCCTGACGAAGGACGGGACGTACTCCAGGGTGTCCGGCCCCGCCTTGCGCAACCTCGCCAGGTCGAGCCTCTGATCGGCATACACCACGTGGACGAAGGCGGAGCCGAGGTCGTATGCCTTCTCCGTCACGATCTCGACGAACGCCCTGGAAGCGATGTCGCTCCTCACCAGGAGGGGCTGCCCCGGCTGCAGAGCAAGGCCGCTCCTGAGGACGGTCTCCGCGTATTTCTCGACGAGTGCCTTGTTCAAGTCCTTCCCTCCTGACGGGACTCAGTAGAGGCCCAGGAAGTCCACGGCGAGCGCCCTGTACGGCTCGCCGCCCGTTTCGAGTATATCCTTGAATTGCAGTGATATACGAACCTGACCGAAACTCTCCCAGAAGAGCTCCATGTTCAGGAATCCGCCCGACTCGTCGAACCTCACCGAGTCGCTCTCGTTGGTGGCCGCATCCCAGTCCGCCGAGATGCCGAAGCCTGCCGGCAGCGATTTGTCCGCACCCAGCCAGAACCCGGCATGGTCGGAATCGTCGAAGGAGACGCAGACGCCTCCGTGGACGCCGAGGTCGCCGGCCGGCGCCATGAAGTTCTTGCTCGCGACGAGGTAGATGCCCCTGGAGAGCCTGGAGTAGTTGCTCCCGGTCCTGAAGGGCTCGCGCTCGTTGTCATAGCCCACCGCCAGCGCGGGAAAGCTGTTGGACTCGTCGAGGAACCTGAAACGGGCCTTGATGCTGACCCTGTCGAACCACTCGGGGTCCTCCAGGCCCGTGATGTTCCATCCGCCGAAGCCCAGCCCGGCGTGCAGCCTGGGGACGATACCCGCCTGCAGGCTGAATCGGAGGCCGTCTGACGGGAACGTGGAGAGCGAGAAATAGTAGGTTCTCGGCGCCACCATCCCCGCCGTCGGCTGCTCGACCGTGCGCATGAGCTCGCCGCCCGCCGCGGCCGCGGCGGCGAGGCACAGCGCCGCAAGTGTCTTCCTCATGATAGAGGCCTTCCCGCCACGAGGCTTATCGATTCCCTGCCCAGGATCTCCCTCAGCCCTCCGAGGAGGACATCGTCGGGATCCACCCTCAACGATCTCGACTCGGCCCTGATCCTGCGCCCCGAGGCATGGCGGATGTCGAGAGTGACCCTCGCGCTCCCGGGATGCGATCTGAGGAGATCGACGGCCATCCCGAGCCTTCCCTCGTCCAGCCCGGACGCGTCTATCCTGATGCGGACGCCTGCTCCGAGCAACTTCCGAGCCCTGTCCATCGGATATACGATGTTCACGGACAACCTGCGCTCGTCCCGCCGCTCGGTGATCTCGCCCTCGAGCAGCACGAAGGACCCGGGCTCGAGCAGGCTGCCGCACCGCAGGAGCGCGTCGCTGAAGACGAGAACCTCGGTCGAGCCCGTCCTGCCCTCCAGGCTGACGAAAGCCATGTTGCCCCTCGGAGACGGTATCTCCCTCCTGGTGAGCACCACGCCAGCCATGCGGACCTGCCTCCTGCCGGCAGGGAGCTCGTCCCCCGGGTCGATGTCGCTGAAGGCGGCGACCTCCTCGCTGAAGTCGTCCAGGGGATGTCCCGAGAAATAGAATCCCAGCAGGGATTTCTCGAGCGTAAGCCTGGCGATCGCGGTCATCTCGCCGGCTTCCTGGAGAACCGGTTCGTCGGGTTCGGACCCGTATGACGCCTCGGTGCAGAAGAGGGACATCTGGCCCGCTTCCCTGATCTGCCTGGCCCTCGCGCCGTACTCCAGCGCGGAGTCGAGGGCCGAGAGGATCTGCGCCCTGGATCCGCCGAGGCAGTCGAGTGCCCCCGCGCCGCCCAGGGACTCCAGCACCCTCCTGTTCAGGGCGCCCGGATCGACCCGCGTGCAGAGGTCGAACAGGCTCGTATATGGCCCGTTCTCGATCCTCTCCGACACTATCGCGGCAGCCGGGCCCTCGCCCACGTTGCGGATGGCGGGGAGGGCGTACGCTATTCTTCCGTCCTCGTCCACGTCGAAGTCCCTGCCCCCGGAATTCACCGATGGCTGGAGCACCTCGACGCCCATCCTCCTGCATTCCTCCACCAGCACGGCGAGGCGCTCTATGTTGCCGATCTCGCTGCTCAGGGTGGCCGCCATGAACTCGGCCGGGAAATGGGCCTTGAGGTAGCCGGTCCTGAAGGCCAGGATCGCGTAGCAGACGGCATGCGACTTGTTGAAGCCGTAGC
>DIAQ01000064.1:4989-31434 GCA_002414865.1 candidate division Hyd24-12 bacterium UBA5074
AAGCCGTAGCCGGCGAACTTCTCCACGAGATCGAAGACCTCCGTGGCCACCTTCTTCGCGACTCCCCTGCCCACCGCCCCTTCGATGAACCTCTTGCGCTGCTTCGCCATCACCTCGGGGTTCTTCTTCGACATGGCCTTCCGCAATATGTCAGCCTCTGCCATGTCCATGCCCGCGAAGCGGTTGGCGATAGCCATCACCTGCTCCTGGTAGATCATGATGCCGTAGGTTTCGGAGAGGATGTCCTCGAGTTCGGGGGAGATGCACCGGATCGAGTATCCCGTCTCGTTCTCGATGCCGTGCTTGTTCCTGGCGTAAGGGTCGATCATGTCCATGGAGCCGGGTCTGAAGATCGCAACGGCAGCGGTGATGTCGCGGAAGCTGTTGACGCCTATTCTCCTGAGCGCATCGCGCATCCCCGAGCTCTCGAGCTGGAACACGCCGGTGGTGTCCCCGTTGGCCAGCATCGCGAAAGTTTCGGGATCGGAGAGGGGCAGCGAGCGCACGTCGAGCCCCGGATCCCTCCTCCTGGCCAGCAGCTCGGCCTTCTGCAGGACGGTCACCGTCCTCAGCCCGAGCACGTCGAGCTTCAGGAGGCCGGCCGAGTCGAGGCTCTTCATCTCGTACTGGGTCGTGATGGTCTGGACGTCGTCCTTGACCTTGCACAGCGGGACGAAGTCCTGGAGCTCTCCAGGCGCGATGATCACGCCGGCGGCGTGGACCGAGGTGTTCCTGGCCAGATCCTCGAGGAATTCGCAATGCTCGAAGAGCTTCGCGATCCTCGGATCGGCCTCCGCCCTCGCCTTGACCTCGGGCGCCTTCTCGACGACCTCGCCGATGGAGAGGTCCCCCTCCCCTGCCCTGCCGAGCTGCCTGGAGGCCTGGGAGACCAGCCGCGTGAGGGCATCCACCTCGTCGAGCGGGATGCCCATGACCCTTCCGACATCCCTTATCGAGCTCTTGGCCTTCATCCGGTTGAATGTGACTATCTGGCAGACGCTCCGCCGACCGTACATCGAGACGATGTGATCGATCACCTCGGGCCTGCGCAGGAAGCAGACGTCGAGGTCGATGTCTGGCATCTCGCGCCTGGAGGGGTTCAGGAAGCGCTCGAAGCTGAGACCGTGCTGGAGAGGATTCACGTCCGTGATGCCGGCGGCGAAGGAGACCAGGCTCCCGGCCGCGGAGCCCCTCCCCGGGCCCATGGCGATGCCCTGCGACAGGGCCCACCTCCGCAGCTCCGAGACGATCAGGAAGTATCCGGGGAAGCCCATGTCCCTGATGACCCCCAGCTCGAAGTCCAGCCTGGCGGTCTCCGCAGCGTCGGGTTCCCTGCCCAGCCGCTCCTTCAGACCCGAGTCGGCCACTTCGGCCAGGGCCGAGTCCATGGAGCCTCCCTCGGGGATCGGGAATCGCGGGAGCAGGAGGTCGCCTTTCTCCATCCTGAAATCGCAGGCCTCCGCGATGCGCATCGAGTTGCCGACGCATTCCGGCAGCCATGAGAAGAGCCTCGCCATCTCGTCGGGCGACTTGAGGTAGAACTCGTCCGTGGCGAAGCGCATGTGGTTGGGGTCCTCGAGCCGCTTGCCCGTCTGGACGCAGAGGAGGACCTCGTGGGACGGGGCCTGGCTCCTGTCCAGGTAATGGGCGTCCCCCGTGGCCACCGGCATGGCCCCGGTGCGCGCGCAGAGCGCAGCCAGAGGCTCGAGGATGCGCTTCTCCTCCGGCAGGCCGTGGTCCATGAGCTCGACGAAGAAGCTGTCCCTGCCCGCGAGCTCCATGTAGAAGCCAGCAGCCTCGTCCGCCGCGCGCTCGTTCCCCGCGAGCAGGTGCTGCGCCACCTCCCCGTGGAGGCAGGCCGTGCCTATCGCGAGTCCCCTGCTGTGAGCGGCGAGGACTTCCCGGTCGATCCTGGGGCGGTAGTAGAAGCCCTCCAGATACCCGATGGAGGAGAGCCTGCAGAGATTGCGGTAGCCTTCGGCGTCCTTCGCCAGGAGTGTCAGATGGAAGTACGGGGAGCGGCCGGGAACGGGATCCCTGTCATCGAGCCTGGTCGGGGCCAGGTAGGCTTCCATGCCGATGATGGGCTTGACGCCCTCGGCCGTCAGCTTGTCATAGAACTCGATGGCGCCGAAGAGGCTGCCATGATCCGTGACGGCGGCCGCGGGCATGCCCTGCTCCACGGCGCGCCTGGCCAGGTCCCCCGCCCTGATGGCGCCGTCGAGGAGGCTGTACTCCGAGTGGAGATGCAGATGTACGAATTCCTGGCTGGATGGCATCAGGACCCGGCGGAACCTTCCCGCTCCTCCGCGCAGGCAGCCTGCCCGGACCTCTTCGATTCGTCGGCCGAGCCGTACTTCTTCTCGAATGCGCGCCGGTCTTCATCCTCGGCGCGCTGGAGGAGGTCCTCCCCATCCTTCCTGTGCCTGACCGCCAGGTAGACGAGGGTCCATGCGGAACTGCCCATGGAGAACCAGTAGGAGACCAGCACGAGGGTGACGATGACACCCGAGACGGCCGCCAGGGCGCCGGCCGCCCCCGTCCAGAGAGGAGCGCCGGCAACCAGGCCGAAAGCGTCGGAGAGGCTGCTGAAGGAGCCCACCGCCTCAGGCGCCAGGGTCTGGAGCCCCGCCGCGAGCGTGGAGGCCGGGCTGCCGCCGAGGCCGATGGCCAGGGCGCGCGAGTAGAACAGCATCGCAGCCGAGCTGAAGGCGAGGAACACGGCGAAGCCTAGAACGCGCGTGACCAGGGAGGCCAGGGTGTACAGCGCGAGGCGCCAGGGCTGAGCCGTCAGCGAGCTGAAGAGCTCGAAGATCGTCTCGAACGTGTCGCCCCTGGTGCAGGCGACGATGGGAGGCGTCAGACAGAAGGAGACGGCGAGGGCGATCGCCGCGAGCACTGCCAGGAGCGACGCACCCCAGCATGGCACCGAGAGCAGCGCGACCCCGAACGGGCCGGCGCTGGGTATGCGGCCGATCAGGCCCAGCAGCGCGAAGGCGGCCACGGCGATCAGCAGCCCTGCCAGGATTGCGAGAGGCGTGGCGAAGACCGGTTTGTAGTTGCCGCGGGCGAATTCTGCAGCATCTCTTCCCGAGTAGAAGTCGTCCCCCCTGATCTGCTCGAAGGTGACGCGGCAGACCTTGAGCGATGCGACCATCAGGATGGCGAGGATGAAAAGGCCTGCGAGCGCCAGCAGGGCCACGGCCTGCCAGGACTGCCAGAAGATGCCCGAGGGGAGGGGGAGAAGCCTGCCGGAGCCGATGCGTGAGCCGAGTCCGCCGGGGTCGGCAGCAAGGAAGCCGAGATAGACGAGGAGATCCCAGACCATCCAGGACAGCAGGAGAGCCTTGAAGAAAATCCAGATCTTCCTGGCGCTCAGGCCGAGTCTAGCGCAGGCAGGAATGTCCCTGATGTCGAAATGGAGCTTTTTCATCATCTGGTCGCCCTCCGCTCGGATGACGGTGGAGAAGCCTCGTACTCTGCGATGATAAGATCGGGGCGGAGGCTCCGGTAGGTCATCGTGAACCCGGAAACCGCCCCTGCCCCTGCTCGTCCGAGAGCCGCGGCGGCCTCGGTCAGAGTGGCCCCGGTCGTGATCACGTCGTCCACCAGCCAGATGCCGCCCGACCCGGCCAGGTCATGCTGCGCGGTGAAGGCGCCTGCTAGGTTGCGCCGCCTCTCTCCCCGCGACAGGCCCACCTGGGGCCCTCGCTCGTCCCGGGCGAGAACCTGCCTGCAGCGAGCACCCGTATGCTCGGCGAGAGCCCGGGCCAGGAGGTGCGCCTGGTTGTAACCCCTCTCCCTGGCTCTTCGGGGCGACAGCGGAACCGGGACGAGGAGATCGCCGGGGCCGGGCAGCGACCTGGCGTGCAGGCAGGCGAGGAGGGCGGCCGTCGAGGCGAGGCGCCTCCTGCCCTCGTACTTGAGACCTGTGATCAGCTCGCGGGCGGCCCCGCAGTGGAGGAATACGCTGTGGACGGGTATGCCGTCGCCAGGCACGCCTTCCGAGAACACGGCGCCGTCCCCGCTCCACCTCGGGAAGGGGCTCGGGTAGAGCCTGAGGTCGCACCATCCGCAGATGCCCGCTCTGTGCGAAGCTCTGCCACAGATGGGGCATGCCGGGCTCGCGATGAGACGGGCGATCCTGGCGATGGCGCTTCCGGATGCCGGCGGGCGCATCCCCCCTACCGCCCCGGTCCCCTGCCTCGCGCCTTCGGGGATGAGACCGCCCGCGCACCGGCGCCGACCGCATGCCTGGAATGCAGTATCAAACCCAGGACTATTGCTGCCAGGAACATCAGGAGGCTGATGATCTGGTTGTCGGTGACTCCGTTGCGACCAGCGAAGACGCTCATGCCCAGGATGGAGTTTGTGGAATGGTCGAAGTGCCTGAATTCCTCGAGACCGAATCGCGTCACGCCGTAGAGGCTAATGAAGGCGACGAAGATGAACCCGGGGAAATGCGCCCTCCTGTCCGCCGCGAGAAGGTACAGCAGAAGCAGCAGCCCGCCCAGCGATCCGTATAGCTGGGTCGGGTGGATGGGGGCATATCCGTATGTCTGCCAGGGGAGCGAGCCCGCAGGGAAGACCACGCCCAGCGCCGAGGAGGTCTCGGAGCCGAAGCAGCAGCCGTTGAGGAAGCACCCGATCCTGGTGATGAACAGCCCTAGTGCGAACGAGGGTATGGCCGCATCGGCGAACTGCCAGACAGGCCACTTCTTCGCGGTGATGAAGCTGAAGCCCACAGCGAGCGCCAGGAGGACGCCACCCAGCATGCTGAGCCCGTAGAGGCCCTTCCAGAATGCGATGACGTCGAGCCAGTGCCCCTGGAATTCCTGGATGTGCGTCACCACGTAGAACGCTCTCGATCCCGCAATGGCGGCGAGCATGACCCAGACGCCCAGGTCGGCGATCTCCGCCGGTGCGAGCCCGATGGATGCGGAACGCCTGGTCGCGAGCGAGACTCCGAGGAGGAAGGAGATGGCGAGCGCCACTCCGTAGCTGTTTATCGGGAGCGTGCCTATCTTGAACAGAATGGGGTACATCAGCCCTCCGCCGCTGTTACGGGTATCCGATTATACGGACGGCGCGCCCGGGCGGTCATCGCCGGGCATGTGTCAGATGACTCTCCAGTTCATGCCTGCATTCAGGCCCAGCCCGACGACGAACATGGCTGTTACCATGTGGCTGCCCCCGTAGCTCACGAGAACCAGGGGGATCCCTGTCACCGGCATGATCCCGAGCGTCATGCCCACGTTCACCGCCAGGTGCATGGCGAAATATGCGGCGCAGCCCGAGGCTATCAAGGATGTGAAGGAGTTCTCGCATCGCGATGCGATCCAGACGAGGCGCAGGATCAGAACTCCGAAGGCAGCCAGGAGCAGCAGGCTGCCGGCGAAGCCCATCTCCTCCGCCCAGACCGAGAACACGAAATCGGTGTGTCGGGCCGGGAGGAAGGCCAGACCTTTCTGCGACCCGTGCAGGAATCCCTGGCCCCACAGCCCGCCCGAGCCGATGGCCACCTCCGACTGGATGACGTTCCACCCCGCGCCGTGAGGATCGGCCGCCGGATCGAGGAAGGTCGTGAGGCGCGCCTGCTGGTAGGGCCTCAGGAGCCCCCACACGACCGGGGTGAATGCCGCCACGAGCGTGTTCACCGTCAGCACGACCACCCAGAGCATGGCCGGGGCTTTTCTGCGCAGCAGGAGCAGCACGATCATCGCGGTGAAGGCGAGCCAGTAGATCAGCGATATCGACGACAGGGCTGCGAAGACCGGACTGACGAGCAGGAAGATCCAGCCGGGGCCGTAGCCCGCCCACCACGTCATGAAAAGCAGCATCAGGATGGTGGCGCCTGCAGTCCCGAGATCGGGCTGGAGCCAGGTCAGTACGATTGCGGGGATGATCCCCGCATAGACGAAGAAGACTCCGAACCGCCTGGGCCTGCTCGAGAGGTCTGCGAACGCCCTCGAGGCGGCCGCCAGGATCGCCACCTTGGCGACCTCCGACGCCTGGAATCTTATCGGACCGAGAGCGAGCCATCTCCCTGCCGGCCCAGATCCCGCGAAGTCCGTGACCAGGAGGAGAAGGAGGGCGAGTCCATAGAAGGGGTAGGCGAACTCCTCGATCCATCTCAGGGAAAGCCTCGTGCCCAGGACGAGGAAGAACACCCCGACAGCAGCCCAGGCCAGCTGCTTGAGGAAGACCGGATCGCCCTCCACGGCCTGGGATGCCGAGAAGACAGCCATCAGGCCGATCACGACGATCAGTCCGAGCGCCGAGAGTATGACCGGGTCCGGTCTGTCGGAGGTCATCCCCCTCCTCCGAGGTAGCCCTGGAGGATCCTCGACACGATGGGCGCCGCCACGGCCCCTCCATGGCCTCCGTGTTCGACGACGACCGCTATCGCCAGGGGGCGCGGCTCTCTGACGAACCCGATCACCCACGCATGATCCCCGGCGGAGCTCTCGGCTGTCCCGCTCTTGCCGAAGAACTCCCAGGGAAGCTCCCCGAGGGACCTGAGGGTCCCGTGGTCACCTGCGACAGCCTCCCGCATGCCCTCGGTGACGAGGGCCACGGCCTCGACAGGCAGATCGAGGTCTGCCCACGGGGGCTCGGAGATGTCGGAGTCCTTGACCAGCATCGGCGAGGGCATGGCTCCTCCGGAGGCGATGACTCCCGCGATGCAGGCCATCTGGAGAGGGGTGACCAGCAGCTCGCCCTGGCCGATCGAGACATTCAGCAGGTTGCCGAGCCCCCAGCCCCCATCACCGTAAAGGCTGTCCAGCAGAGCCGAGCTCGGGACCAGGCCCCTGCATTCGCCGGGCAGGATCCCTCCCATGAGCCTGCTGCCCAGCCCGAACCCCCTCGCGAAGGCCGCCAGCCCGTCGAGGGAGCCGAGCTGGATCGTGCGATAGAAGAAGACATCGCAGGACTGCGCGAGCGCTCCGACCACGTCGAGCCGCCCGTGCACGGTCCAGCAGCCGAAGTCCCTGCCTCCGAGATGGTAGGATCCGAAGCACGGATCGGGCCGGTAGGAGCCGTCGATGCTCCCGCTCTGGAGGAGATAGAGGGCTGTGACCGGCTTGAAGACCGAGCCCGGGGGATACCTGGCGGCCCACGCCCTGCTCAGGAGAGGTCTCTGCGGGTCCGAGCAGATGCTGTCCCATTCGGCGCCGGCCACTCCCGATGCGATCCTCCCCATGTCGAAGACCGGGCTGGATGCGAGGCAGAGTATCTCGCCGCTCGAGTAGTCGATCACCACGGCGGCCCCGGGGACCCCTTCGAGGGCCAGGACTTCGGTGGCCAGGCGCTGCAGCCCGAGATCGATGGTCAGCGTTATGTCCTCGCCGGGCCTCGGCGACACCTCGCCTCCGCCCTCGTATTCCTCGACCACCTTCCCCAGCGCATCGACGACCTCCCTGCGGTAGCCGGGCTCCCCCGAGAGCCGCTGATCGAGGCTGAGCTCCAGCCCGGACCTGCCGGAGACCTGTCCCTCGTAGCTCTCCTCCGAGGTCGCGAGGCCGACGTAGCCGATGACATGGCAGAACTCGGGTCCGCAGATGTATCTGCGCTGCGGCACGACATCGATCACCACTCCGCCGAGCCGGTACAGGTTCTCGGCGATGGCGCTGACCTCCTCCACGGAGAGCCCGGTGCGGATCGGGAACGGGCGGTACGGCCTCGAGGACGCGATCTCGATCAGGGATGAGAGGGAGTCGGGCGCCAGCCCGGACAGGCCGGCCACCAGCGGCAGGTCGACCGTGCTGAACTCGGACGGGACTATCGAGATCCTGAACGAGGGCACGTTGTCCACCAGCACCTCGCCGTTCCTGTCGCGGATGAGCCCGCGGGGAGCAGGGTTCATGACGATCCGGATGTGGTTCTGCGCGGAGATCTCCCTGAAGTAGTCGCCCCTCAGTATCTGGAGATGGAAGAGCCTCGCCGCCAGGCCGGCGATGATCAGGACATAGATTATGAAGAAGCCGGCCACGGGCCTGCCGGATGGCTTCCTGGTACCGAAGCGGACCGTCAACTCTCCGCCGCCCTGCGGGCGCGCTCGACGAGTCCGGCGGCGCCTCCGATCATCATCCCGGCTGCGGCCGTAAGCGCGGCTCTGGGTATCACCACCAGCAGGCCGGACCCGAGCGACGAGATGAGCGGTCTCGATGCGGCAATCATGAAGACGAGATCGGACACGAGGGAGACGGCCGCGGCGGATGTCAGGAGGACCGTCCGGCTCTCGCGCGTGGCCGCGCCCAGCATGGACGACCCGGCCAGCATTCCGCAGATGAGACCCAGCGATGACGCCCCCACGGGCTGGTGCATCACCAGGTCGAGGCACAGGCCGGCGGCGAATGCGCCCTCGATGGCCCAGAAATCGCCCGAGTCGGCCGACAGGAACATGAGTGCGAGGGCCACCAGATTGGGCGCATAGAAGACCCTGCCCAGGCTCACTTCGAGCATCACCTGAGCCAGGATGGCCCCCGCCAGGAGCAGCGCGCCTCCTGCCCCAGGCTTCTGCGTCATGAGGTCTCTTCCAATAGGATCAGGACCTCGCTGATCCTGCCGAAGTCCACAGCAGGCTCGACCGTCAGCTCCAGCTCCAGCCCCGGCCGGCCCGATCCATGGGAGACGACCGTGCCTACGAGCAGACCGTCCGGGTACACGCCGCCGAAGCGGCTGGTAACCACCTGGTCGCCTGTCTGGACATCCGAGCCGAGGTCCACGTTGACCAGCCTGAGCTGTCCGCCCTGGGAGGGCTCGAGTATCCCCACCGCACCGGACGGGTAGGTCGCGCAGCTCACGCGGATGCTGGGGGAGGTGAGGGGCAGCACTTCGCAGGTGCGGTCCGATACGCTGCTCACGATTCCCACGAGACCGCCCGAGGTGAGGCAGACAGCCCCCTGTGTCACGCCGTCGCGCGTGCCCCTGTCGATCACCAGGCTCCCCTCCACCAGGCCCTCGGTGCGGTACAGCACCCTGCCGGCCAGGGCGGTACGCCTGGAAGTCCTCGTTATCCCGAGGAGCAGTCTGTAACGCTCGGCCTTCATCACCTGTTCGCGCAGCTGGGCGTTCTCGATCATCAGCTCGGCGACGCAGGTCTGCAGCTCGTCGCGCGACGGATCGTCCGAGCTGCCTGCGACCAGGTCGCTGAAGCGGGCTGCCAGCCAGCTCCCCGCCCCTCCGAGGAGGGATGGTCCGACGATCAGCAGCAGGATGCTGAGGAAGACGTACTTGCCGATCCTCCTGCCTCTGCCCCCGAGGTGCCCGGACCCGAGCATGTCAGTGCGAGATGAGCTTGCGGAAGCGGTATGTGTCCTCGAGGATGATCCCGGCTCCGAGGACCGTGCAGGCCAGGGGATTCTCGGCGACCCTGATCGGAAGCCCCGTCTCGGACATCAGCATGCGGCCCAACCCGTGCAGGAGGGCCCCGCCACCGGTGAGGACGATCCCCCTGTCGACGATGTCGCTCGCCAGCTCGGGCGGCGTCTTCTCCAGCCCGTGGCGGATCGCCTCGATTATCGATCCGACCGGTTCCCGGAGAGCCTCCCGGATGTCCTGCGACTTGATGCGGTAGGTTTTCGGGATGCCGTTGACGAAGTCGAGGCCGCTCACGTCCATACTGTCCTCGTCATCCTCCGACACCGTGCCCAGGCGGATCTTCACGTCCTCGGAGGTGCGCTCGCCGACGTGGAGGCTGAAATGCCGCTTCAGATAATTGGCGATTGCGTCGTTCATCTCGTCGCCGCCGATGCGGATCGAGTTGCTCGCAGCGATGGACGATAGGGAGATGACGGCTATCTCGGTGGTGCCGCCCCCGATGTCCACGATCATGTTGCCCGCGGGACTGCTGACGGGGAGCCCGACACCGACGGCGGCTGCCAGAGGCTCGGGCACCAGGAACACCTCGCGGGCACCCGCCCTTTCCAGAGCGTTCCTCACGGCGGTGGCTTCCACCTCGGTTATCCCGTTCGGGACGCAGACCAGCACCCGGGGTCTCATCGAGAACCTCCTCGGCTGGGAGCGCTCGAAGAAGACCCGGAGCATCGCCATGGTCGCCGTGGCGTTGGTTATCACGCCGTCCTTGAGAGGGCGCAGGGCTTCCAGGCCCGATCCCGTCCTCCCGAGCATCGACTTGGCGTCGTGCCCGACAGCGGTCACCTCGCCCGAGGCTTTCTCGACGGCCACAACGCTGGGTTCCTCGAGGACGATTCCCCGCCCCTGGACATAGATGAGCGTGTTCGCCGTGCCGAGGTCGATAGCCATCGCGCTCGACAGGAAAGCGCCTGATTTCGGAAGAAAACGCGCTGGTGCCATTGACTTCGCCTCCCGGAGCATCCTGCGGCGCGTTCAATAGCACACCACCGGGCCTGCGTCAACTCAGTTCAGGCGACCCAGTTTAGAATGCAATTTCTAATTTGTTGTTGATTATTTAGTTACGATAAGGGACAGTATTGTCTGATCACGGCTGGAATGTTAACATTCCTGAGTTAACTACTCCCGGGGGATATCCCAGGCCGGCACGAGGAGGGGGAGCAGGGGAAGGGTGTCGACAGGCACGGGGACCGCCAGCTGCCAGACAGAGGGCCAGGGTTCGGCGGGCTCGTCGATCGAGGCTATCTCGGCACGCGCAGCCAGCGAGTCGAGATCGAGCCTCCAGAAGTCCGGCCAGGCGCTGTACTCGTCCCCCGGGGTGGTGCCTCCGGCGAGCAGCGCCCCGTCTCCCCATTCGATCGACGACGGGAACAGGTCCTCCGGGGACAGCGTTACGAACATCGTATCGGAAGGTGTGATAAATGCCCACCGCACAACAGAGTTAATCTGGGTCCATCCTGTGGATATCTGCCACTGTTCCAGCTCCATGGGCATTCCGGTGCGCACGAGATAGAGCAGTGATCTCACAGGTATGCGGGCGCCGGCCATCTCGAGCCCTCCGGGGCAGTAGAAGGCCCGGCCCTCGCGCGGGAAGTAGACGGTCACCCCGGCTGAATCGCCGCCGAGGGATATTGCAGGGCGGCCGTCAGGGCCGCACATGTCTCCTCTCACAAGGGAGCGCGCAGGATCCCCCCAGAGTGCGAATCTCCCCTCGGCGAGCAGGTTGCCCCCCTCCAGGCGGGCCTGTCCCCTGACGAGGAAGACCTCTGTCGCCTGCCAACCCGCCGTGGCTCTCGCGGCATATCCCGAGGCGCACTCGATGGCCCGGTCCGGAGCCAGAACGCTGGTGCAGGCGCACCAGGACAGCTGGACCAGGCAGGCGAGAATCAGGCCTTTACGCCGAATTTCTTCTCCAGGGCTTCGAGCCGCTTCTGCATGCTCAGCTCGGCCTGGTACTTGGTCTTGCGGGCCGTGAGCGCCTTGTTGCCGGGCGCCTTCTCGAGCAGAGAGTCGATCATCCGGAGAGCTCTTGCGCGGTCCCCGGACTTGGCGGCCTCGTCTATCTTCTCGACGAGCTCACTGAGCTTTGCCATTCCTGCCTCCCTCGCGCTGCAGCATCGCCTCGAGGAATGGAGCGACCTGCTGCTCCAGGACCTCGAACTGGCCGGGCACGCCGCCCAGGTCGGACGAATCGTCTCCCTGGCCATGGAAATCGGTTCCTCCGGTCACGAACATACTCTCGGATGCGGCGATCGAGCACAACAACGAGCGGACTTCCGCGTCATGCCTGGGATAGAAGGCTTCGACCCCCGCAAGGCCCCTCTGCCTCATGGCCCTGATCAACGCCTTCAGCTCGGAGGGGCTTCGCGAGAGGAGCCCGGGATGCGCCAGCACCGAGCGTCCGCCCTGCTCCCTGATGAGGCCCATGGCCTCGGTTTCCGACAGTCTCTCACGCTCCACGTACGCAGGACGGCCCCTGGCCAGGAATCTGTCGAAGGCCTCCCTCGGGGTCTGGACATAGCCGCGGTCGAGCATGGCCTGGGCGATGTGCGGGCGGCCCACGACGTCGCCGCCGGCGAGGACTTCGACTTCGCGGGGTTCGAGAGGGAAGCCCAGCTCCGAGAGCTTCTCCAGGATGGCGGGATTGCGCCTGTTCCTGGCGTCCCTCACGCGCAGCAGAGCCTTCCCCAGCGGGCTCTCATGCGAACAGAGGGCCGGGATGTCGGAATCGCCCGGGAAGTAGCCCAGCATGTGCGCGGAGCCGCCCGAAACCAGCTCGACGCTCAGCTCCACGGCAGGGATGAATGGCAGCCCCGCCCCCATGGCGGCGGTCGAGGCCTCCGGTATGCCGTCGAGGGTGTCGTGGTCGGAGACGGCAAGCGCCGCCAGACCACGTTCCGAGGCGATGCGTACGAGATCGCCCGGCGCCTTTGCGCCGTCCGAGGCAGTGCTGTGCACATGAAGATCGACTGTGGCCATCAGACCCCCGTCCGGCCGCCAATATCGCAGTACCCGGGGATCGGGGCAACGCCTGGACGCGAAGCTCCGGGGAGAGGATGAATAGGATCATGAACAGGACCGCGCCTCTCCCCGATGTCATGGTGCAGCCCGCGCTCGAGTCGGCGAGGTGTCCCGCGCGCCTTCACGCATCCGTGGACCCGGGCGGGATGGCGGACGAGTCCCTCGTCCCGCTGCTTTCGGAGCCCCATGAAGGCCTCGCAGGACTGGTCCTCGACTCGCGATGGCACATGCAGGAAAGGGTCATCGAACCTGTCTTGCAGGGCTTCCGGAGCGCGGGCGTCCGCGTCTGGGCGTACAAGGGCTTCGACTACGCGCAGACCCTCTACCGCAGGCCGGGGCTGAGGCCGATGCGGGATGTCGACCTGCTCGTGCCGCCCGAAGGACTGGATGAAGCCGCCGCGATCATCGACAGCCTGGGCTGGATGGAGGACCCCAATCCCCGTGCGCTGGTGACGTCCGGCATGACGGCCAGGATCACGTTCCACCGGGGGCCTTTCTGCATAGACCTCCACACCCATCCCCTCTATTTCCCCAGCACGCTCCCCGGGAGGCTGCCGGAGGGCCTTTTCTCCGGCGCGACCGGGCTGAGGTCCGGCCTGCTGTCGCTGGAGCCGGCAGACAGCCTGACGCTGGCTCTTATCCACATGCTTACGCATATGCAGATCAAGCAGATATGGTGGGTGGACGCAGCCCTGCTCTGCGACCGTGTGGCGGCGTCGGGGCAATGGCCGGCATTCTCCGTGAACTGCTCCAGGGCCGGGCTCCCGGCATCCCTGGGATCGTGCGCTCGCATCCTGCGGGATCATCTGGGCTGCCCGGTCCCGGAGGACCTGGTTCGGGATCTCGAGGCCCGCAGGGACAGGGGTCTCGCCTTCGGACTGCTCGCGAGGGGCAGGGGCTGGCCCTCGGTTGCCGCCGTCCTCTCCGCCCCGGGATGGAGGAGGCCGGCACTGGCGGCTGCTCTGGCGGTGGCTTCATTATCGAGGCCTGGAAGGGGCGCCGGGGCCGGCAGATCCGGCCGGGGCGGGAAGGGAGCCTGATGTCCGCCAAGCCGAGAAAAGTGATGTTCGTCAGGGACCCCGTGCTCGGGAGCCTGAAACTCTCGAGCCTCCAGGAGGATCTCCTGAAGACGGTGGAGGTGCAGCGCCTCAGCTTCGTCAGACAGCTGGGGACCACTTTCCAGTGCTACCCCGGAGCTCACGGCATGAGGCTGTCGCATGCAATCGGCGTTTCCTGCCTGGCGGGAAGGATAGCCGCGGCGGTGCTGCCCGCCGAGCCCGCGGCGACCGGCGAGACATCCCTCCTGGAGGCCGCCGGCATGCTCCACGACATCGGGCACACACCTTGGTCCCACACGCTGGAGCCCCTCTACCTCGAACTCACCGGGGGCGATCACATGGACCTGGTGGCCGACCTGGTAACGGGGCGGCAGACGATGCGGATCCCGGGCGCCGGCGCCATACCGGACATCCTGGCCGAGCACGGGCTGGACCCCGAGGACGTCGCCGACCTCATCCTGTGCCGCTTCGGCCGCAAGCGCTACCTCCAGCAGATAATCTTCGGCGAGGTCGACGCGGACATGCTCGACTACCTGCAGAGGGATTTCTACTTCACAGGCGTGGCATTCGGTCATATAGAGACCGACAGGATCATCAGCACGATGATGATCGTCGACGAAGAGCTGGTCTTCCAGATGAAGGGCGTGGACGCGGTCAGGGACTTCCTCATCGCGAGGCTGCAGATGTACTCGAGCGTCTACCTGCACAAGAAGACGCGCATCGTCGACCAGATGCTGCTGAGGGCTGCGAGGCGCAGCGTCCTCGATCTGGGCGAGATCGAGCGATTCTACGAGTGGACCGATGACGAGATCCTGAGCTTCCTCTTCAATTCCTCGGCCGATCCCTGGGTCAGGGACATGGCCTGGAGGGTGAAGTTCCGCCAGAAGCTGTTCGCCCAGGTCTTCAGGATCGACGCGGCAAGCCCCACCACGAACGACGAGAGCTTCCTCAACTCTCTCAGGGAGAGAGGTGGCTCCCCTTCGGAGACGGCCAGCGCCCTGGAGCTGGAGATCTCGTCCGAGGCAGGAGTGCCTGACGGGCTCGTCTTCGTCGATCTCCCCCTCGAGGCCGTGAAAGTGTCGGAGGAGAGGTTCGAGAAGACCGGCATCCTGTTCCAGGATTCCGAGGGGATCCTGCGCACGCTCCAGGAGGTCGATCCCGCCTTCTCGGCCTATCTGGCCTCGGCGAGACCCAACAGGAGCCTCCTGACTGTCTCGTGCTCACCGGAGTGCAGGGAGCAGGTCACGGCGGCCTGCAACAGGATCTTCGACGACGCCGTATCGCCCCTGTTCAGGGATCTGGAAGAGGAGTACTAGGCTTCAGCGCTCTCCATCGAGCACCGGGGCGGGGGATACCCTGCCGCAGCTGCCGCATCTGAAACCGAGATGGTCCCATACGCCGAGGGCCACGAGCCACTCGACCCTGGCGGCGACGGGTCTGTCCACCGCATAGCCGCATCCGGGGCATTTCCACTGCAGGAGCCTGCTGGTCCTGTGCCGGTTCAGAGCGGCCTCCAGGAGAGTGATGTAGCTCTCTCCCCCGCCTGAACGGGCGATGATGGCCGGCGTCTTCCCCTCGCGGTTCCTGGCCCAGACGAGGGCTCCTCTCTCGAGCAGGACTTCCGCCAGCTTCTCGTTGCCGGGACGGGAGACCGCGTAGTGGAGAGGGCTGTTGCCCTCAGCATCCTCGGCGTTGATGTCCGCCCCCGAGTTCAGGAGGAGCTCGCAGAGGCTGAGCGATCCGATGGAGGCCGCCGTATGGAGGGCCGTCGAGCCGCCTCCGCTGGTCGCCACCGCGGAGGCGCCGGCAAGGATGAGGGCTTCTGCGACCGTGGCCTTGCCGCCTGCGGTGCAGAGCTGGAGCGGGGTCTCCCCCCTGGGGCCGACGGGGGAGTTGAGATCGATGCCCGAAGCGGTGAGGTTGCGCAGAACCGCGCCGAACTCGTCGAGGGGGAGGGAATCGGCTTCGCAGGCACGCTGGACGAGGAGGGACAGGACGGTCTTCTCCGAGACGCCCTTGTCGCGGCCGGCCCCATCCGAGAGCTGCCGCAGCTTGTGCCAGTCGGGGTTCGGCTCCCCGAGCGCCGCAATGAGTTTCTTCCCAGCGCCCCCGAAGAGTGACAAGTCAGCCTCCCGTTCTGCAATGATGCCGGTAGAGTATCAAAAAATGTCCCCGGGGGGAAGCCCCCGGAATCAAAGCCGGCCCTGCAGGGCGGACAGGGGGCCGATGGCAGCTTCGTAGCCTGCATTCATAAGGTCTTCCGAGCGGTGGAACTCCGCGGCCGAGAAGTCCGACAGGTCCGGCGTGATCAGCAGGTCGGGCGGCTCCACCGCCGCTCTCAGCGTGGAGATCGAGCCCTGTGCTATGCGCAGGGAGTTCATGATGACAGGCATCAGCGCCGGCTCCGCCGGGCGCTTCGGACGGCTCTGCCTCAGTCCTGCGGCGAGATCGAGGTGGATCTGCCTTCCCAGGCCGGGTCTGGCAGAGCGCGTCTCCGGCTCGGGCAGGCTCCGGTTCAGATCGACTGCGACCACGAACTCGGCTCCCATGGCCCTGACCGGGCCGCAGGGCACCGGGTCGACCAGACCGCCGTCCACGAGCCATCTGCCTTCGCGCTGCCAGGCCGGGAAGATCCCCGGGATGGAGATGCTGGCACGGATGGCGGAAATCAGGGAACCCTCCGCCATGACGACCTCCTCCCCCGTGGAGAGGTCGGCCGCAACCGCGCAGAACGGGATATCCAGATCCCCGATCTCCGCCATGCCGAACCATGCGCGGAGGAGGTGGTAGACCTTCCAGCCGTCGAGCACCGCGGAGCCGGGCATCGAAGGGTCGAGCATCTGCATGTACTTCAGGGGATCGGCCTTCAGGATCTCTTCCAGCGCGGCATCGAGCCTGCCCGCGGCCAGCAGGGCGCCGACGATGGAGCCCATGCTGGTCCCGGACACCATGGATGCATGTATCCCTGACTCCTTCATAGCCTTGAGGACACCCAGATGAGCCCACCCGAGGGCCGCTCCGCCACCCAGCGCCAGTCCCACCGAGAGCCTTGCGGAGGACTTGCCCCCGGCCCTGGCCATGTCAGGTCTCGCTCTTCTGCTCGAGCCAGGAGACCGACGCGACGCCTTCGAGCCGGGAGAGCGCGGATATGGCCTCCGAGCGTCCGAAACGACCCCTGGTGCGGAGATGGAAGACGAGCCTGACCGCCGAGTCGCCGACCGACACCTCGACCTCTACGTCCTGGATCCGTATCCCGATGCCCTCCAATGCCTCGCTGCATCGTGCAGTCAGCTCCCCGGCGCCGACGCCGGAGGCGGTGATGATGGCGTCCCTGTGAGCGGAGGATGGGATCCACTCCTCGGCCAGTCCGAAGACGGTCAGGATCACGAGGACGAGGAGAACCGAGAATCCGCATTCCAGGATCATGCCCAGGCCGCATGCGATTCCCGCTCCCGCCACGAACCACAGGCATGCCGCGGTTGTGAGCCCCCTCACCATGTCCTTCGTCCTGACGATGGCTCCGGCGCCGAGAAAGCCGATGCCCGTCACTATCCCCGCCGCGATCCTGCCGGGATCGTAGTCGAGGTTCGCGATCGAGTCGGTCCCCGCCGCGGATATGCCGGCGAGTGTCATCAGCGCGGCGCCGATGCTGACGAGCATGTGCGTCCTCAGCCCGGCCGGCCGGCCGTGGAACTGCCTCTCCAGGCCTATCAGACCCCCGAAGAGGGCGGCGAGGAGAAGTCTGGGTAGCCAGGTGCCCATGTCCATGATCAACTCCGGTATCCCGGCCGCCGGCGGGACAGGCCACGCCGGACCGCCTTGCGGCCCCGCCTCACCTTCCCAGCGTGCCCAGCAGCCGGATGATCTCGGCCGCCACGGCCTCAGGGAAATACGGCTTCCTGAGGAATCCCGTGCCGGGTTTGAGCGATGGGTCGTCGAGGCCCGAGGGCGTCTCGTACCCGCTCGTGAGGAGGACGGCCATCCCCGGCCATCTGTCCCGGCACATCCTCGCGACTTCCACGGAGGGGGTGCCGAAGGCCCCCATGTCGAGCAGGAGCGCGTCGAAATTCTCCTGGTCGAGGATTGCCAGCGCCTCGTCGCCGGATTCGGCTTCGGCGGCCCTGAACCCGAAGTGCTCCAGTATCTGCCTCGTCGTCTCCCTGACTATGCTCTCCTCCTCGGCGATAAGTACCGAGATGCCGGTTCCGGCGGCACCCGAGGGGGGGATCCTGTCAGGCGCACTCGGCCGGTCAGCAGCCGGGAAGAGCATCCTCAGGACTGTGCCCCTGGTTTCCACGGAGCTCGCGATGCAGCCTTTGAGCGCCCTGACCGCCTGGGATACGGCCGCCATCCCTGCGCCGTAGTTCCTCTCTATCTCGTACGAATCGGCATCGGCGGAGGAGATGAGCCTCAGGAGGCCCTGCGGCAGCACGGTTCCATCGGAGACCGAGATGCAGATGCACTTCGTCCTGCCCGGGTTCCTCGGCACGCCCATGAAGCGCGGGTCCGTTGAAGGATCCGGCACCTCCTCGGCCACGAAGCGGATCCTGCCGGAGCCCTGGAGGGCGCCGCTGGACCTGAGCGCGAGGTTGTACAGGACCTGCCTGAGCAGGGCCCGGTCGGCGATCAGCATCGGCAGTCCCGAGGGCAGGGAGACTTCCAGGGAGATGGTCCTCGGCAGGACGCTCCTGAGCGCCTCGGCGATCTCCTCGAGCTCGAGGGACGGCTCGAGCGGCCTCGCCTGAGCCTCGGTGAGGCTGGCCGTGTGCTGGAGCTCGTCCGACACCGCGGCGGCGCGCTCCGCCGCGGCGAGGATGGCCGAGTAGCGTTGCCGGTCAGGGCTCGATCCCTCGTGCACAGCCTCTCCCAGGGAGGCGGCTCCGATGACCCCGGCGAGGAGGTTGTTGAGGTCGTGGGAGAAGCCCCTGACCATCGTGGCGAGGACCGCGTAGCTGTTGAGCGCCATTTCCCGCTCGAGGAGCTTCTCCCGCTCGGAACGGAGCGTCTCGATCTCCGAGTAGTCGCTCAGCACGATCACGGATCCCCCGCCCGTTCCCGTCGACGAGACATAGGGGCGTACATGCCTCATCCTGCCGTCGGAGCTCACCACGGACAGCAGCTGGTTCCCCGACAGGGTCGACAGCAGATCGTCCTCGAGGCGCCCCCGAGTTGCCGGATCGAAGCACCCGGCCGCCGAGAGCGGCTCTCCCACCAGATCCTCCAGCCGCGTGTCCAGCATGTCTGCGAAAGCCGGGCTCGCGTTCCGGACGATGCCTGCCTCGTCGAGCTCGGCGACCGGGATCGTGCCCTCGAACCGGGACAGGACGATGCCGGGATTGTCTCCATCCATCCGCTCGGGCGGCACGGGATGCTGGGGAGGGTCGATGCCGGGCTCGTCCTCGAAGACCTCGAGCTCGCGCCGCCTCCTCATCCCGGAGAGCCGCAGCAGGATGAAGGCGGGATATGTCACGAGGACAGCGATGGCGAACAGGACTGCCAGACCTCCTCCCCGCAGCCCTTCCAGGATCGAGAGGCTGTTCGGAACAGGAAAGACGAGAAGGGCGGCGGCCCTCCATCCGTCCCGTCCGGGAGGCCATGCAGCGGCAACCCGGAACTCGTGGATTCCGGGCTCGCCCATTCCGGATGTCGCGATCCCCGATTCCGAGTCGATGGCTTCGAGCATCAACGGATCGGCTGCAAGCCCCCACGGGCTCATGGTGGCTCCGGCATCCCTCACGAATACGTTGCCGCTCCCGGCTCCGGCTATCCCGAGAAGGTCGGGCGAAGGCGCGAGGCAGACTCCGCCGTGGATGGGCCTGCTGTCTGTGAAGAGGTAGGAGCAGCCGTCGGCGCCTGCCCTCGCGACCAGGAGGGCGGCCTGGCAGGAGCGGTCCATCATGGACTGCTCCGCCTTGTGCCGGACCGCTCCCAGTCTCACGAACAGAGCTCCCAGGACGAACGCCAGAGCTGCCAGCGAGGCGGCATACGGCAGCAGGTTCCTCGGGGATATCAACTCCGGGAGGATCCGGCGCGCAACCAGAACCTTGTCCGACGACCTCTGCATACGTGGAGAATAAGCAGTTCGAGGCCCTCGGGACAACGGCTTTATGTCTATATGCGCGATAAAATTGACTCGTACAGGATCATTGGCAATATTACATGCGTCTTCGAGGGGAGAACGGGCGGTAGGGGTGCCGTCCGCATCTGGAGGTATGACATGGCCACATTCGATCCGGTGGAGGAGACCAGAAGGCTTCTCCGGCAGGCGGGGCGCAGTCCCAAGACTGCGAACAGCTATCTATCCCATATCCGGAGGTTGGTGAACACCTTCGGCAAGAGGGCGGTATCCCTGGAATCGGAGGAGCTCAGGCAGTACCTCGAGGGTCTGGTCGAGGAGAGCAAGTCCCTCTCGTACATCAACCAGGCACAGAGTGCCATCAGGTTCCTGTACACCAAGGTGCTGGACAAGCCCAACCCGCTGCCGGGCCCGGGAGTGGTCTCCAAGAAGGTCCCGCTGCACGGCATCTTCAGCAGGGAGGAAGTCAGGGCGATCCTGCTCAACGTGCAGGACGTGAAGTACCGGCTGGCCCTGATGCTCGTCTACTCGTCGGGTCTCAGGGTGGGCGAGACGGCCTACCTGAGGCGGAAGAACATCGATTTCGACCGGATGGTCATCCATATCAACGACAGGCCGGGCAAGCACATCCGTGACACCATACTCGCCTCGTCCTGCGCCAGGCTCATCAAGGACTACCTCAACACCCGCACCGACGAGTCCTCCTACCTGTTCCCCGGGAGGGGCAGGTCGTCCTATGTCTCGGCCAGGACGATCCAGCGCGCTTTCGCCGAGTCCATGCTCGCGGCAGGCATCTCCAAGCACTCCACTCTCGGCTGGCTCCGGCACAGCTTCGCAGTTCACCTGCTGGAGGACGGGACGGATCGCAGGATGGTCCAGAGCCTTCTGGGCATCACCACCCCGTCCATGATCACACCCTACCTCAAGCTGGCGAAGAACAGGGATCCCCTGAGGGTGCTGAGCCCTCTCGACAGATTTTTCTCCTGATCATCCGACGGCATGAGCGCCCTCCCCGGCATGGTCGGGGAGGGCGCTCCGCATTCCCGGCCCTGCCTCGGGAGCAGGCGGGATCGCGCCCGGATGTTGCCGCAGGCCCCCTTTGTGTGTAGAAAAGGGCGTCCAACTGCAACCGTTGAAGGGAGGGGCACTTGAAGTTCATTGGTTTCCCCGTGCTGGCTCTGATGGTGTTCGGAGCCGCCATGATCGCCCAGGCTGGCAACATCGACTACATCTCTTCCCGCAGTCCCGGATTCGTCAGGCTCATGAGCAGGAATGCCGCAACCGACGGAGCCGACATAGTCAGCTACAACCCCGCCGGCCTGACGGCCCTCGCCCCGGGATGGCACTTCAGCATAGGCAACCAGGTCCTCCTCAAGGACTACACGGTCGAGGCCACGCCACCCGGCGCCTCCGATGCCGTCCTGTACGAATCCACGGAGCCGACCTTGTTCCTGCCCGATGTCTATGCGGTCTACAGGACGGGCCGCCTGGCCGCCTTCGCCGCCTTCACCGCCCCCGCGGGCGGGGGCACGCTCGATTTCAGCGACGGCCTGACCGTGCTGCCCATGTTCGAGACCGGACTGATGCAGGCTGTCTACGGCAGCCCTTACATCTTCGCGAGCATGACTGACGGCTCGATAAAGGCCTCCTCGGTGTATCTGGCAGGCAGCGCCGGGGCCTCCTATCAGATAACCGACGCCGTCTCGGCCTCTCTCGGAGCCCGCTATACCTCGGCCACCCGCGACTACGATGCCTACGGCGATTTCATCATCATCGACGGGGCCTCGGGCACCCCCGTGGACACCACCCACGGCGAGCTCGATGCCGAGAAGAAGGCCTCCGGCATAGCCGGCCTGATGGGCGTGAGCGTTGCCATATCGCCCTCGGTGACCTTCGCGCTGCGTTACGAAACCGCCACTCGGCTCGAGTTCGAGACCTCCACCGAGGTGAACGACTGGTCGGCCATCCCTGCCCTGGCGTCCTTCAATGACGGCTACAAGCAGAGGCGCGACCTCCCCGCGGTGCTGGGCACCGGCCTCGAAGTGGGGCTCTCCCCCATGATCAGCGCGTCTGCGAGCTTCAACTACTACTTCCTCGAGCAGGCCGATCAGGGCGAGGATGATGGTTACGACGACAATTACGACAACGGCTTCGATGTCGGGCTGGGCATCCAGTACGACGTCTCGCCGCGCACCGCCGTCAGCGCAGGCTACCTGTACTCGAGCCTGGGCGGCAGCGATACGACGTTCAGCGATCTCGAATACAGCATCGACGCCCATTTCATCGGCGCCGGATCCAGGTTCGGGGTCTCCCGCGACATCGACCTCACCGCGGCCGTCGGCCGTCTCTTCTGCGTGGAAGGGACCGGCACGGGGACATACGAGGACCACATCTACAACAAGAACATCTGGTACCTCGCGGCCGGGATGGAGATAGATCTGGGGCACTGAGGGACTGCGCGTCCCCGGCTCGTAATGCCGAGAGGGCGGGGCATGGATGCCCCGCCCTCTCCTGCTTCCGGGGACTCCCGGTATCCGCTCCTAGAGCTCCCTCTCCGTGTAGTGCGTGTGGAGGAGCTCATGGGACTTGTGTCCCAGCGGCTTCTCCAGAAACTCCGCATACAGGAGCTGGACCTCGGGGTTCTCGTGCGACTTGCGCAGAGGAAGCGAGCAGTCCTCTTCATAGATGGCCTGGCAGCGCTTCTGCCTGACTTCGGGGTTGGTCGGGATGGGCTGTCCACCTCCGCCCAGGCATCCGCCGGGGCAGGCCATCACCTCGATGAAGTGATAGTCGGCCTCTCCTGATGCGACCTTCTCCATGAGCTTCCTGGCGTTGACGAGGCCGTGGGCCACCGCCACCCTGACCGGCACGCCCTTGAGGAACTCCCAGCCCGGCGCCATGGCGTCGGGGAGCTGGATGGTGGCTTCCTTGATGCCTTCCATCCCGCGCACGGGGGTGATGTCCAGGTTTCGGAAAGGGACTTCCTTGCCGGTGATTATCTCGTAGGCGGTCCTGAGGGCAGCCTCCATGACGCCTCCGGTTGCGCCGAAGATCACGGCGGCACCCGAGGAGGATCCCATCCAGCGGTCGTACTTCTCCTCCTGGAGGGTCGAGAAGTCGATTCCGGCCTGGCGGATCATCCGGGCGAGCTCACGGGTCGTCAGGACGTAGTCGACATCCTTGTACCCGCTGGAGCGCATCTCGGGCCTGTCCTTCTCATACTTCTTCGCTGTGCAGGGCATGATGGACACGCTGACGACCTTCGAGGGATCGATGCCCTCCTTGGCCGCCAGATAGGTCTTCACGAGCGCGCCGAACATCTGCTGAGGGCTCTTGCAGGAGGAGAGGTTCGGCAGCAGCCCGGGGAAATGGTGCTCGATGAACTTGATCCAGCCCGGCGAGCAGCTGGTGATCATCGGGAGAGCAATGTCCTTCCGGCCGTCGACCAGGGCGGCCTTCAGGCGGGAGAGCAGCTCGTTCCCTTCTTCGACTATCGTCAGATCGGCGGTGAAGTCGGTGTCGAGGATGCGGTCGAATCCGAGCATCCTCATGGCTGCCACCATCTGCCCCGTGTTCCTGCCCGTGGGAAGGCCGAGAGCTTCGGCGATGCCGACGCGAACCGCCGGAGCCGTCTGGGCCACGACGAACTTCTCGGGATCCTCCAGGGCGGCCCAGACCTCCCCGATCTCCGACTTCTCGTAGAGAGCGCCGGTGGGGCAGCGGTTGATGCACTGGCCGCACATCGTGCAGGAGACGTTGGAGAGCCCCTTGTCCTCGAAGGTGGCGATGTGGACGTCGCAGGATCTCTGCATGGGCTTGATCACCGATACGCTCTGCAGCTCGTCGCAGGTGCGCACGCAGCGGGTGCACATGATGCACTTGCTGTTGTCGCGCATGACGCTCGGGCTGGCTTCCACGACGCTGACCGGCCTGGGCGAGGTCAGGAACCTGTTCATGTCGATGCCCATGTCCTCGGCGATCGTCTGGAGCTCGCAGTTACCGTTGCGCTCGCACTCGGGGCAGTTGCTGTCATGAGCGGCGAGCAGCAGCTCCATCGTCGTCCTGCGCGCCTTGCGAACCTTCGGGCTCCCGGTGCGTACGACCATGTTGGGCGACACCGGAGTGGCGCATGCGGGCTGGAGGGTCTTCCAGCCCTCGACCTCGACGACGCATATCCTGCAGTTGCCGGCGATCGTCAGGTCGGGATGGTAGCAGAGCGTGGGGACCGGAATGCCTGCGGCCTGGCAGGCGTCGAGAATGGTCACGCCTTCCCTGACGCTCATCTCCCTGCCGTTGATGGTGATCGTGACGTTAGGCATCGTCAGTTCCCTCCCTGTCCGCCCGAGGGGAGCTCCACGAACTGGCTCACGATGTCCACGAAGCAGTTCGAGGAGGTCTGGCCGAAGCCGCACTTGCTGGCGAGGCGCATGGTCTCGGCCAGGTCGAAGTAGGGCTTCACGTCTTCCCTCGTGCGTATCTCACCGGACTTGATGGCCTTCACGGCGTGCCGCAGGCGGCGGTTGCCCTCCCTGCAGGGAGTGCACTGCCCGCAGGACTCGTGCACGAAGAACTTCATGAAATTGTCCAGGACGTCGAGCATCTTCCTGGACTTGTCGAACACGATGACGCTGCCCCCCGGCGGCAGGTCGCGGAACGAGAGCGATCTTCCGAGCTCCGTGCTCTTGACGGTTCTGCCGCTGGCGCCGCCGACCTGGACCGCCTGGACGTCCCTGGCGCCGGCCAGTTCGAGCAGATCCCCGAGCGGCGAGCCCATAGCGAGCTCATAGACTCCCGGCCTCTCGACGTCACCGGAGATGCTGAACAGCTTGGTTCCGGAATCGCCGCCCTCTCCGAGGCCGAGGAACTTCTCGGCGCCCTGGAGGATGATGTGCGGGACCGCTATGAAGGTCTCGACGTTGTTGATGATGGTGGGGCAGCCCCTGTAGCCGGAGTTCACGGGATATGGGGGCTTGTTGCGCGGTTCGCCGCGCCTGCCCTCCATGCTCTCGAGCAGGGCCGTCTCCTCGCCGCACACGTAGGCTCCGGCGCCGAAACGGATCTCGACGTCGAAGTCGAACCTGCCGCCGAAGAGGCCCTTCCCCAGCATTCCGGCCTCCTTCATGCCGGCCATGGCCTTCTCCAGCACGGGAACGAGATAGGGATACTCGGCCCTCAGATAGATGAGGCCGTATGACGATCCGATGGCGTATCCTGCGATGGCCATGCCTTCGAGCAGCCGGTCGGCGTACTGCTCGATCAGCACCCTGTCCTTGAAAGTCCCGGGCTCGCCTTCATCGGCGTTGCAGACCACGTATTTGACGTCGCCCGACGCACCGCCGGCGAGGACCCACTTCACGCCGGCCGGGAAGCCGGCGCCGCCGCGCCCCTGCAGCTTTGCATTCCTGACCTCGAAGGCCACGTCGGCGGGGGTCATGCCCACCGCCTTGCGGAGTGCGCTTCCTAGCTCGGGCTGGGCGGCCGAAAGGAGCAGTTCCCTCTTCATGCCTGCCTCCCCTACTTGAGCCCGCGAACTATCTCGCAGGCCTGTTCGGGAGTAAGCCTGGAGTGCGGGGTGTTGTCCACGAGCATGGCGGGGCTCTGGTCACAGAGGCCCAGGCAGCTCGTGGTCTCGAGTGTCACCTTGCCATCGGGTGTGGTCTGTCCGGGGGCGATTCCCAGCTCCTTCTCGAGGGCCGCGAGTATCGCCGCGGACCCTTTCATGTCACAGCTGATCGTCTCGCAGAGCCTCACTATGTGGCGACCCCTGGGCTCGAGGGAGAAGAACGAGTAGAAGGTGGCGACGCTCTGCACCTCTGCGGTGCTCACGCCGGCTGCCTTCGCGACCTCCCTCATGGCCTCCTCCGAGACATGGCCGGATTCGTTGTTGATGTCGGCGAGGAGCTGCATGACGATGCCCTGACCGGACCCGTACCTGCGCACGCCCTCCGCGACTATCTCAGCAGGCTTGCGGTTTGTCACTGCCCGCCTCCCTTGCCGAGCAGCTCGCGGATGCGATTGACCAGGATCGTGGGAGGAACCGGCTTCTCGAGATATGCCTCGACAGGGAAGAAGTCGGGGTGTTCTTCGGGCTTGAAATCGTACCCCGTGACCTTGCCCACAGAGGTGAGCATGATGATGGGGACCTTGCTCTGAAGCTTCCGTCTGATGTCCCTTGCGACCGCGAAGCCCTCGTCGGTGTTCTCCATCATCACGTCGAGAACGACGAGATCGGGATTCTCCTCCCCGACCCTGCGGAGGCCTTCCGCGCCGCTGGACGCCGAGATGACCTCGAACCCGCTCGCCTCCAGCACTATCGTGTTGGCTTCGACGAAGTCCGGATCGTCGTCCACCAGCAGGATCCGCGCCTTTTCTGTCATTCCTCTTCCTCTCTGTCGATGAACCTGATCTCAGGGTGTTCGCGATAGATGAACCCGGGCGGAAACCATGTCAACGCCGAACTCGCGGCTTCCGCCCGGCCGTCCTGCCCGGGACGCGCATGTCCCGGCAGGGCTAGTACCTGTAGTGGTCCGGCTTGTAGGGACCTTCGGCATCGACGCCGATGTATCCGGCCTGCTTCCCGGTCAGGCGGGTGAGCTTCACCCCCAGCTTGCCCAGGTGCAGCCGGGCGACTTCCTCGTCCAGCCTCTTGGGGAGCCTGTACACTCCGACGGGCGGCCTCTCGCGGAGCAGCTCGAGGAGCGCGAGGCACTGGTTGGTGAACGAGCTGGACATGACGAAGCTGGGATGTCCCGTGGCGCAGCCCAGGTTGACGAGCCGGCCCTCTGCCAGGAGGTAGATGCAATGTCCGTCCGGGAAAACGTACCTGTCCACCTGCGGTTTGATGTTCTCGATCCTGATCCCCGGGACAGCCTGCAGCGCATCCACCTGTATCTCGTTGTCGAAGTGGCCGAT
>DIAQ01000064.1:31697-83071 GCA_002414865.1 candidate division Hyd24-12 bacterium UBA5074
TGCAGACGATCGCCTGGTCCTTCATGGCCGCCATCGCCCCGGTGGTGATCACGTCGCAGTTGCCCGTGGCCGTCACGAATATCGACGCCTCCGGCAGCGCGTCCTCGAGGGTCGTCACCTCGTAGCCTTCCATGGCTGCCTGCAGAGCGCATATGGGGTCGATCTCGGTGACGAGCACCCTCGCTCCGAAGGCTCTCATGCTCTGGCAGCAGCCCTTGCCCACCTCGCCGAATCCGCAGACGAGCACCGTCTTGCCGGCGACCATCACGTCGGTGGCGCGCTTGATCCCGTCAGGGAGGGACTCGCGGCAGCCGTAGGTGTTGTCGAACTTGCTCTTCGTGACGGAGTCGTTGACGTTGTAGGCGGGGAACAGCAGCCTGCCGGCCTCATGCCTCTGATAGAGGCGGTGCACTCCGGTGGTCGTCTCCTCCGAGACTCCGATCATCCCCTCCACCAGCTCGTGCCAGAAGCGCGGAGCGGCTGCGAGGCCGCGCACGAGCTCGGCCGAGAGGGCGATCTCGTCACGGGTGGCACCTGACGGCTCCGGGAGCTTCCCGGTGGCGGCGTATGCCTCCTCCATGTCGAAGCCCTGATGGATCATGAGCGTCGCGTCGCCACCATCGTCCACGATGAGGTCGGGACCCTTCCCGCCGGGGAAGGTCAGGGCGCTCCTGGTGCACTCCCAGTACTCTTCCGGGGTTTCGCCCTTCCAGGCGAAGACCGGGACGCCGGTTGCCGCAATGGCCGCGGCGGCTTCGTCCTGGGTGGAGAATATGTTGCAGCTGGCCCACCTCACGGAGGCTCCGAGCCCGGTGAGGGTCTCGATCAGCACTGCGGTCTCGACGGTCATGTGCAGGGAGCCGCTGACCCTGAAGCCGTCCAGCGGGCGGGAGGGTCCGCGCGTGGCCCGGAGCGAGAGGAGTCCTGGCATCTCGTTCTCCGCTATGGCGATCTTGCGCCTGCCCAGCGGGGCGAGGCTCATGTCCGCAACCCTGAAGTCACCTTCCATCAGCTTTCCTTTCTCCTGCCGCAGATGTAGAAGACCCGCCCGTCGCATACGCGGCGGGCCTCTCCGCACTCGAATCCGCACTCCTGCATCATCCCGGAGATGTCCTCCGGCTCGAATCCCGGCCAGAGGTCGCCGTGCAGCTCCCTCAACGACTGGTCTCCATGGCTTGCCAGCTCCGCCACCACGAGGGATCCGCCAGGTTCCAGCGCCCTCCAGGCCTCGCGGATGCCCTCGGAGGGGTTCCCGAGGTGGTGGAGGACCATGTGGGCGAGGACGCCCTTCACGCTGCCGTCGGCCAGGGGCAGGTGCTCGATCTCTCCCAGACGCAGCTCGACGCGGTCCGACAGGCCGGCGTCATCCGCGGTCCGCCTCGCTCTAGAGAGCATGTCCGGGGAGTCGTCAATCCCGATGACGAGCCTGCCCCCAGACACAAGGAGAGGCAGCAGCATCCCCGTGCCGCAGCCCAGTTCGGCGACAGGGGCGTTCGCAGGAAGGCAGCCGATGACCTCCCCGGCATAGCCGGAAGGGTCGGGCAGCAGCCCGGACAGCTCACCCCAGAGAGGCGCGAACCTGGCGAAGAACTCCCGCGATCCGGCCCGTCTCGACTCATGGCATCGCACGAGGCCGCGCAGATCGTCCTGGACGACCTTGAGTCTCCCGCCGTGAGCTGCCACCAGGGCGCAGGCATCCCTCACGAGCGGGTCGGTCCTCTCGAGGCTGTACCAGGCCCAGCCCGCCATCCCGCGCCGGCTGACCAAGCCAGCTTCGTGGAGCGCCTTGAGATGACGGCTCGCATTGGACTGGGAGAGCCCCAGCACGCTGCAGATCTCGCTGACATTGAGCGGGCCCTTGTGCAGTATCGAAATGATGCGCAACCTGTTCAGATCTGATAATGCAGCGAATACGCGGTTCATGGACGAGACTATATGAGTGTATGCTCATGTAGTCAATACTATCCCGGAGGCTCTTTCCGAGGCGATATACGGGACATGGAAGCCCTGATCATCCCGATGAGAGACATCCTGGCGCTGGAGTGGCGGCTGCATCCTTCGATGACGATCGTGGACCTCGCCAAGCTCGTGTTCCAGGCGAGCTGCGGCGCAGGGCACATGGTGAGGGCCGTCGCGGCCGATCCGGCGGGCATGAGGAATGCCTTTCTGCGCGAGTGGGGAACGGCCGGCGGGCGGACCCTCCCCGGCACTCCCCTGCTCCAGAGGATATCCTTCCCGCGGCCGGCGGCGAGGCTGCACCTCGGGCCCGCCGCGATTGCGGGGATGGATCCGGAGGCGGTCTTCGAGGCTCTTGCCGGTCAGCCGGTGACGACGCCCGCGGCGGAGACCGGGCTGCTCGAGGCAGTTGCGTGTGCAGCACGGGCCGCCGGGCTTCCGTGGTCCGCGGAGGAGATCATGTCACGGTGCGCAGTCGAGACCCCGCCCTCGCACTCTGCCGCGTATGGCCCCGCCAGCTACAGGCTCCTCGACGACTGGCATGTCGTGGAAGGGCTCCTCCCGGCGGGCGCGCTGCCGGTCCCGGCTTTTCTCGGAGATCAGAGCACCCGGGCGACCGCTGTCACATAGAACCTTGCCGGTCCTCCCCGAAGCGGCGCCCCCACGGCCAGATCGATCGACCAGGAGCCGGCCTCCCCGCGCAGGCCGCCTCCGGCGCCCGCGGGATACCTGTCCCCGTCGGGCGTGTCCAGCGCCGAGAGGTCGCAGAAGGCGTACAGCCTTGTCGCAGTCTCGCCGAACGAGACCTCAGGCCTGAGCACCGCATAGCGCGTCGCCCTGAACGTGTCCTCGGCATAGCCCCTGAGGCTCTCCTGCCCTCCCAGCCTCCTCAGCAGACTGTAGGGCGGCTCCCCCTGCATCGCACCTCCGCATGTCATGCCCAGTCCCAGCCCGGCGGCGCCCGCGAAGAGGTCGGCCCTCGCCTCCAGCTCCGCGGTCGAGAGCACGAGGCTCGAGTCCTCTCCCGACACGTTGCCGAGCCTGCACTCCAGATCCGCCTTCAGCCCCTGCCAGCCCCGTGGCACCGTGCGTCCCGGGCTCCAGGACATCCCGGCCAGTCCGTAGTTGTACCTGCTGTCCTCGCCGTCCGGGCCATAGCCCCTCCATCCGCCTGCGCCGGCGGAGACCGACAGGACTTCGGACACCTCGGCGATGAGAAGGATGTCGGCCTCCCTGTTCAGCCAGCCGCTGTCGGGTATCTCCTGCATCAGGGACACCTCTCCCGAGAGGGGATAGCCCGCGATCCAGGGCTCGAGATAGTGGCCGGAAACGTTCGTCCCTCCCCAGCGGGAGTCGGCTATCTCGATCGAGAGCTCCCTTCCGGTCCCCAGGAGGTTCGTGAAGTCGACGAGCCCCGACCCGCTCAGCCCTTCATCCCCCGACTGGCCGTAGAGCAGCGAGGCGGCGATGCTCCCCGAGGACCCCTCGACCACGTCCTGCACGACGACCAGGTTCCCGAGAGGGCCGAGGCAGAGGGCTCCATCTCCCACCCATTCGACGAATTCGAGCCTGCGAAGCCTCTCACGCCACTTCTCGACGGACTCCGGGTCGTATGGCTCGCCCGGCTCCAGTCTCAGGTAACGCGTCAGGGTGCCCGGGGAGGTCCGCTCCAGGCCCTCGATGCGGACGCCTTCCAGCAGGGCGTGGCGTCCGGGCACCGCGGATACGCAGAGGCTGTCCGGACCCGCCAGGAAGCAGGCGAGCGAGGCGAACGGATATCCGAGGGAGAGGTATTGCGCCAGGATCTGCTGCTGGAGCGCTTCGACAGTGGAATCGGCCAGGACCGGGAGCGAGTCGGGGAGGGTCGGACGAGGCGGGGCCCCGCGCGAACCCACGGAGACCGCAGCCGAGGCGCAGAGCGCAGCCAGGAGGGCCTGCCCGGTCAGAATGTCACCGTGCCTTCCAGCCCGGCCCGCTGTGTCCAGTCGCCATCGGCCGGCCTCCTCGCGTACCAGGTGAGCGCCGCGTCGAGCTGCTCCGATATGTTCCGCCCTATACGCAACTGGAACAACAGGTTCAAGCCTGTGGAATTGCCGTCGAAAAGCCAGAGAGGGAGGTCCCCGTCGCCGGGGATGTACTGCCCCTGAGCCGAGCCCCAGGCGTTCCAGCCCGACCTGGCGAACCTGAGGTGCGGCCTGGCCTCGTACTGGCCTGCCTCGAGCCCGCTGTGGCTCTCACGCCTGTTCTCGTAGGCGAACTGGATGCCCGGCTCCAGCCCGGAGTCCAGGGTGATGGAGGGATCTGCCGAAACCCTCGTCTCGGTGATCCTCCTGGAAGCCTGGAGGTCCTCCTCGCGCAGCCGGTACCTCTGGAGCAGGTCCAGGTCCAGGCTCCCGGCCGGGGAGAGACCCTGCTGGAGCTCGATCATCCTCTCGGACTCGCTCCTGACCCCCGACCCGCTGTATTCGATCCTCTGCTCTGTCACCTTCCCCCTGGCGCGGAGAAGCCGGACGGTCCCGGCTCCCCTCCAGAACGGGGAGAGCTCGGCCGAGTATCCGCCGGGCGCGTCGCCGAAGGACTTCGCGAGGAGCAGCGTGGCGAGCCTGTCGTCGGACCCCCGCGAGGTGAGCTCAAGGCTGCCGTCGAATCCCGGTCCGAGAGCCGCGCCGCTCGTCAGGCTCAGCTCGGCTTCGGCTTCCAGCTGGAGGTCTCCGCCCTCCCCCGGGAGATAGTAGACTTCGTAGCTCCCGTCCGGGTCTTCGTAGAACTCTCCCGTCTCATCGTCGTAGCTCCAGCCGCCCTGGCCCTCACCTACGAACCTGTAATGCACCTCGAGAGCCTGGCTGAGGGTTCCCGACCCCGAATAGGCGAGCGTGAGCCAGGTGCCCCCGCCCCCCGTCGAGCCGTTCAGGCGGAGGGCATCGGCCTCCATCCGGCCGCCTCCATCCCAGAAGCTGCTGCTGTGCTCGATGCTTGCCGAAAGGCTCCAACCCGGCTCGCCTCCGGCCGCTTCGCCCCTGCACCTGTATGTCCTGCGGGGCACCGGGGCCGGGCCGACCCTCTCGTCGAACACCGCCTCGAGGGAGAGCGCGGAAGTCCATCGAGCGACCGAGAAGGCGCTCCCCGTCCTCGCGGTGAGCCTGCTCCCGGACAGGCTGTCCCCCCAGGAGTCCCTCAGCCAGGACAGACCTATGGTCGGCACGAAGGCTCCGATCGAGACGGCGAGGTCCGCGCCACCGTCGACCGCGCTCCCGGACGGGAGCGAGGCCGCGTCTTCCCTCCCTGCCGAGGATGCATGCGTCACGACCTGGAAGCGTCCGGCTTCGAACCTGCTGCCGGCCCTCGCGAGCAGCACCCTGCCGCCGCCGGCGAGGAGCCTCGCTCCCGTCGAGGCGGCCCCTCCCTGCCACTGCACGAAAGCCTCGACGATGTCGTCGCGACCCTCCCACGACGACGGAAGGGACCACGAGCCGAGAGAGCTGTCGGACTCCCACACTCCGGGCTGCCTGAATCCGTCTGTCACCAGGACGGTCGAGATACCGATGCGGAGTTCCCCGCCGAAGGGCCGCCACCCCGAGACACCCCGGAAGGCGCTGCCCTCCCGGGTCGTCCCTTCGCTGTTGAACGTGTTGCCGGTCCTGGTCGAGACAGCTGTCTCGAGCGACAGGTCGAGATCGCCTGCGAGCGCGGAGGCGACAGCGCCGCCCACGCTGCCGCCTGCCGGGATGTCCAGGTACTCCCTGGGCAGGTGCGTGCCTTCTCCCACGCCCACCCAGAGAAAGCCGCCGATGACGGAATCGTAGATGTAGTCGCCGGGCTCCCCGGGCGGGCGGCTGAAGACCACCCTCCACTCGCCCTGCCCCGGGCCCTCGTACTGGTAGTGCCCTTCGCCGTCCAGGGAGTAGGAGCCCTCCCCGGGCCCCACCCAGGTGGCTCCATCGATCCAGACGCTGTCCGGTTCCTCGCCGGCCGAGCGGAGGGCCTCGAGGGCTTCGTCGGACAGGATGAATCCCAGGGGATGACCGCGGTTGTCGGCCTCGGAGAGCCCGGTCAGCTCGAGTGAGAATCCCTCGTACTCCGTGGCGGCCGATGCGCGGTACAGGTCCCTGCGGTAGCCCGCGCCCCTCCTGTAGAACGTGGCCTCGACCCTGGAGTCCCTGCGTATCAGGCGCCCCGCGGTGAAGGTGACCATCCCGGCCGGGTAGTCCATCGTGTAGTCTGCCGAGGGACCTCTCCGCATGAGCGTCCCGTCGAGCCATATCCTCTCGCTGCCTGGAACTATCTCGTCACCGTCGGTCAGGCTGTACGGTCCCTGGACGCCCTCTCCGGTCGTGAACACGGCTCTGTCGGCGGTCTGGCCGCTCACCCCTGCGCCCGCCGAGGCGGAATAGTGCGACAGCGAGTCGAAGCCCGCATCCACGCCTGTCAGATCGCGCCTGTAGGGCAGGGCGCCCGTGCCCTCCCTCTCCCACTCCTGGTCGCCCAGGGTCACGCCCCATCGGCGGCCGCTTATGTCGAGCACCACCTTGTCCAGCTCCGAGACCAGCTCCGAGGAGCCCGTCCCCAGAGGGAGGTTCTCGTCAGTTATGGAGCCCTCCACCTCTATGCCCGGGGCCAGGCTGCCGGAGAGCGAGAGCCGTGTGCTCTGATCGACTCCCGGGCCGTCACCGACAGCGATGCCGAGCTTCTTGCTGCCCGAGATGAACAGGCCCTGCGGAGTCGCTTCGGGTGGCGGGGTCAACATGGGTGCAGCAGCCTCGCGGCCGAGAACGGGCGTCTCGAGCCTCGCCGAGTTCGCAACGGCGAGGCTGCTCCGCTCGAAGCACAGCAGAACTGAGTCCCCCGCTTCGATCGCGTCTTCGACCAGGAGGCCGGAGCGCGCCCCCGATGCGGATGGCTCTGCTCCGACCGTGTCCTCCCCGATCACGACGAAGGCGGTTCCCGGAATCGCCCAGAGGCTGTCAGGCAGGTCGAAGAACCCGCTCCCGTCGCTCTCCGCCGGCAGAACCTCCAGGCTCAGGGCGGCCGCCAGGAGCAGGGCGGTCATGGTCCCGACAGGATCAGGAGCCCGGAGGAGGTGAGGGCCGCGAACCTCCCGGGCGAGGCTTCGACAATCTCCAGGATCCCGGGAGATGGCGACTCGTCGGCTCCGGTGAGGAGGCGTTCCGCGGGCAGCCCGTCAGGGAGGGCGAGCACCGAATCGCCCGCGAAGGTTGCGACTGAGACGCGGATGGTGTCGGAGGGAGACTCCGTCGGAGAGAACAGGAGGCAGAAGTCTCCCATGCCGGCGAGACCTCTACGCCCGCGCACCTGAAGCCATGCAGGAGCCGGCTGCGAGGAAAGAACCTGCGCTCCCCCGGCCTCGAAGACCCCTCCCCTGTCGAGACTGCAGTACCAGATATCCGTACCCGACCATGCAACCGCCCCGGGGCTGCCCGGCGTGGAGATCGCGTATCTGAAGGCCCCCTCGGGCCCGTAGACCAGGATCTCCCCCTCGAGCCTGTCCGAAACCGCCACGGTTCCGTCAGCGGCGATCGCGATGCCCCCCGGGACGGACACCTCGGGGATGTCCATCCAGCCCTCGATGGTCCCATCGGCCGAGATGACGCAGACCTGCGGACCTGCGGCGCGGAGAGTCCAGATCGATCCATCAGGTCCGGATGCAAGGTCGAACACCCCGGCTGGGAGCAGGACCGACCATGCGGCTGCGAAGGCGGCGCTAGCGGACAACTGCGAACCTGCCGGTGAAGGCGGTTCCTCCCTGCACCAGGCGGTAGAAGTAGATGCCCGATGCCAGCTCCGAGGCGCCCGTATATGAGAGGACCGCTTCACCCGCGGGAGGGTTGCCGGAGGCAGGCTCGTCCGCGAGTGCGCCCGTCATGTCGAAGATGGCCAGACTGACGGGCTCTCCGGAGGATATGAACTGGAAGTAGAGCGTTCCGAAGCAAGGCTGGGGATAGATCGCGAGGGTTCTGGAGGATCCCGCCACCGGTCCTGCCGAGGCTTCGAGGTCGAAGCCCCTGAACGAGGAGCAGGCGAGGAGGACGGTACCCTCCGCCGGGAGCTGCAGCGAGATGTCGTTGCCGGCCCCGGCCTCTATCCTCTGGGGGACGGGAACTTCCTCCGGCAGGAACCATGCCCTGAGATCCCCGGTGCCCGTGGCGGATGCCCTGAAGCTGCCGCCCAGGTCGCCCTGGATGCGATACCCGTTGCTGCAGAGGGCTCCGACCGGGTGAAGGGGATCGCTGTAGGAAGGCGGGCCGGCGTCGCCGCGCAGGTCCAGGCCCGGACGGCTGCCCGGGTCGAGCGTGTCGTAGTCCGCCAACCTGAAGCCCTGCCAACCCCACCTGCCGTCGCCCACGGACGGATCGTCGATCCAGCAGGCGAGCATCCAGTCCTCCAGGATCGCGTCCATGTCTGGCCTGGTCCCCGTTGCCTGCTCGATGGCTTCTGCCACGCCCGCCAGGCCTGAATCGCCGGCCCGGAGCGAGTTGTAGATGAAGTCCGCCCCTCCCCAGCGCTCGTACAGGTACGAGAAGAAGAGGTAGCCGGCCCCGTAGCCCCCGACGTACCTGAGATCCTCGAACTCCGTCCAGTCCACCGGAGTCACTCCGCCCAGCTCGATGAAGGTCTCGACCTGGAAGGCAGGGTAGCCGCAGAGATAGGTTCCGGTCTGGGCCTGGTTCTCCGAGACCCACAGGGCTTCGCCGCTGAACGGCTCGATGCCCCACTGGATGAGGTGAACCATCTCGTGGGAGGCTGTATAGGCTGCGTCGTAGCTGCCCGCAGGGCTGCAGTCGATGTAGAGCATCTCAACCTCGTTGGAGCGCCCTCCGTAATAGAGGTAGGCTTCCTCGTCGGTGAACTGGTTGTACGGGCTGAAGAAGCCTGCGATGTAGACGCCCCCCTGCGCCGGGTCGAATCCGTCTAGTATGTCGAGCACCAGGAAGTAGACCCGCGGATCGCCGTCGATCTCGTCGGGCACGGGTCCGAGGGCGTCGGGCAGGATCTGCATCATGCCCGCGCCTCCGCCTGGCGTGCTGTCCTCCAGAGAGGCCGCGAAGGCGTCGACGCTCTCCTGGTCATAGTGTACATCCCAGACCGCATCCTCGACGAAGATGTAGCAATCCTCGCCGACGTACCTGCAGGTGGCCGACGTGAGGTAGAAGGTGAACTGCGGATCGTTCGTATAGTCCTGGGCCCAGAAGTTCACGGTGTCGCCCACCTCGTGCTCCCTGCCGGCGATAAGGCCCGACGGCTTCATGGACGGGTCATGCCGCCTGTCCATGGAGAGGACCGTCCCGTCGGCGAAGGTGCCGTCCACCCAGTAGGCGGGCACGCCCATCAGAGCGCAGAGCAGCAGAGCGCCCATCAGAAGCGGAACCCCACGCTCATCCGGACCGACGAGAAATCATCGGGATCGGGCACGGAGAGCTCGCTGTAGAGGACCTGGCCGCGGTTGCTCAACAGGGCTGCGTCGATCGCGCTGACCGCCCTGTTCACCACGGCGAACATCCCGATATAGAGGCTCCTGCGGTACCACTGGCGGCTCTCCTGGAGGGCGTCCGCGAAGTCCTCCCGGGCGTCCTCTGAGCTCCAGTCCCAGGACATGTCGCCGTAGTAGGCGTGCGAGTCGTAGTACTGCTGCTGGGCGACGGGGTCGTCGGGATAGTAGTAGCGCGCGAGCCGGTGGACGAAGTCGTTGTACTCGGAGCTGCTCCCGAAATCGCCGACGTCCTCCAGGAAGTCGCCGTCCCTCCCGGATGCATCGAGACCCGCCTCCTCCGCCGCCAGGATCTCGAAGTCGTCCTCTGCGAAGGTTCCTTCGAGGTAGCTCAGGGCCACGCCGGCCCAGGTGGCAGCCTCGACTCCGAGGAAGATGTTGCCCCTGCCCGCATGGCCGAGATGCCGTTGCCCCCAGCCGGGGAGCACGACGGAGCGGAGGACGGCCCCCCGCGTTTCCGGAGAGGCCTGGGAGGAGCCTGCGATGAGGAGCGCAGCTGCGAGCACGGGCAGGAACGGCCTCATGTCACTTCACCACCCCGGCCTGGAAGAGAGCCTCCGTCGAGCCGGAAGGACCTTCGATCTCCAGGCAGATGAAATAGAGCCCGGGCGAGATGTCGGAGGTGTCCCAGCCGTTCTCGCACGCCATCCCGCCCTGCGCCGAGCCGCTGTAGGAGGAAACAAGCTCGCCTGCGACGTTCAGGACGGCGATGCTGTATGCACAGTCCTCGCCGGGCTCGAAACGGATGGTCGCCGTGCCGTCCCTCGAAGGATTCGGATAGACGAAGAAGCTGCCTGCCGCAAGTGCGCCGGAATACCCCTGGAGCGAAGGGAGGTCTCCGGGCCACCAGCATCCCTGGCCGGAGAAGTCGGCCCCCGGAAGGTAGCCGCCGGACTGCTCCGGCGTCTGCCATAGGCCTGCCCAGCCGGACTCGTCAGCGGCAACCAGCTCGAGAAGGCCGTCGCCGTCGAGATCCTCGAGCAGGGGCCTGCCCACGGGGTCCGCCCCGGTCGAAACCGGGAAGCCCTGGGGCTCCAAACCCGAAGCATCGGCAAGGCCGGTCCTGCCATCCCGCAGGGAGTAGCCGGCGAACCCCTGCCCGCCTGCGCCGCAGTTCCATCGGGAGAATTCGTCCTGGGAGGGATCGAGAGGGGGTGACAGCGGCCAGTCGAGGATGGTCGAGCCGGTGAACTCCAGCGCCTCGATCCCGAAAGTGGTCTCGGTCGCGACCTCGGGGTATCCGTCGCCGTTGACGTCGGAGAGCCACGGGGCGCCCAGTGGATCCCCCTGGAGCTGGACCGGCGTGCCGGGGGCGATGGAGCCATCCAGCTCGAGAGAGGTGAAAGTGCTGCCGCAGACGACGCACACCTCCTGGGCGCCATCCCTGTCGAAGTCGGCCGAGAGCACGCCTCCGGCGGGTTCCCCGCCCTGGACTTCCACGGGCCAGCCCGGGAGTCCGGTGGAATCCCTGCGCCATGCGTTCGTCTCGCCCGAAGCGAGAAGCACGAGGATGCCAGGACGGTCCTGATCCGGGATGATCGCCAGGTCGACCGCGTCGGCCTGCAGCTCGCGCGGCCATCCGGGCAGCGCCTGCCCGTCAGGGGAGAAGAGGTAGAGAAGGTCCCTGTCGGTGGCCACTGCGACGATTCCGGCCTCTCCCGATACGAGGGAGGCCACGGGCGTTCCGGCGACCGACACCGGCCATCCCGGGAGATCCTCTCCCGTCGTGCCCAGAAGGTGGACGGACCCCCTGGTGCACACCAGCAGGCAGGGGCCTGCTCCTTCGACGCCGCCCGCCCTCGGAGGCATGGTCAGGTCCTCGAAGAAGGCCGTCGGCACGGGATCGGCGATCGGGAGCGACCAGAGTATCCCGGCGTTCGATGTCAGCATGACCGACCTGCCCTGCGGAGTGTCGAACGGGACCGGGCCGCAGTCCAGCGGGCCGACGGAGACGGGCCATCCCTCCGGCATGGCTCCGGGCTGCACCGCCACGGACATCTGCCCGGAGGGGGGATCCTGCACCGCGACCTCCACCCCCGTGAAGCCTCCCCAGCTGGTGCAGCTCGACGGCTCGGTCCAGGGACCGAGGACCGAGGAGTAGCCGCCTGCGAAGTAGGGGTCGAACCGGCTTCCCTCGATCCCGTAGATGTCGGGCAGGGAGTAGTCGAAATCCTGTATGCCGTCGGCCTCTTCCAGGTCTACGCCCTTGTGCTCCGGATCGGCGTTGACGGTGTTCGACGCCAGGTTGGCGTCCACGACAGACCTGTCGATGTGCCAGATGAGGATGCCCGAGCCGTGCAGGCCGAAGTCGCGCTCGTGCTCACCGCACATGCCGTCGCCGTCGGGGTCCTTGACCCGGTTCTCGACGAGCAGGTACTCGCTGCCGGAGAGCCTGACCTTGTACACAGTGTCTCCCGGCGTGCACTCGAAGGAGCTCCCGGCAGGGACGAGCACCTCGTCGGCCCAGCCCAGCCTGGAGCGTGACCAGGCTCCGGGGGCGGTGGGCCAGAAGCCGCTCATCATCCACTGCCCGTAACCCATCATGTCCCAGCCGCCCACTCCCACGCCGCCCGTCAGGGTGTCGTACAGGTCGGGGAGGCCCAGCTGGTGGAGGAATTCGTGCGCCATGGTCCCGAGGACCCCGAGTCCATAGCCGTCCTGCGTCTCCTGTTCCGGCGCCAGCATCCCCTCCTGGACGAAGACGCCGTCGTCCGTCTCGATGCCCTCGTAACCGCTGCCGCCCTCCGGGAGGTAGTAGGCCAGGTCGGCCAGGCCCAGGAAGACGGAGACGATGTCGTCGGGCGAGTCGCCCAGGATGTCGGCTTCCTGGCCCGCCCCGGCGTGGATGACCATCACGCCGTCGAAGCTCGAGAAGTCGACTGCGGGATCGGATGCTTCCACGGCATCGCGCAGGAGGAGGCAAAGGCCCGCGGGATAGACGGAATCGGCTCCATACCAGGCCATCTGGTGGGGAAGGGCGAACGCTCCGTCCGACGGGAAGACTTCGCAGAGCAGATCGAACCTGCCGCTGGACGCATCGGACATGTAGGCGGACATCTGGTCGGCCAGATCGGCAGTATAGGCGGTGCCATGCGAGGTCTCGAAGAGCCCGTCGCCCGAGCTGGCATCCGAGAAGTCCTCGACGAATTCGACCCTCAGGACGCACAGTCGGAATGTCCCCAGCGACCTGACCGCATCCGCCGTCTCGTCCCCGCTGCATATGGCAATGCCGGACGAGGGGCGCTCGTGCAGAAGGGGTATCCCTGTTCCCGTGCTCACCGGCGGGGCGGCCGCGGCGGATGCGGCGAGGATGAGTGGTGCGATCCGCAGCGCGGATGCCGCACCGTCGGCGGCCCGCATCAGAACTGAACCACCAGCGAGAACTTCTTGTTGTACTTCCCGGAGCCCTGCAGGCTCTCCTCGACAGGCACGAAGGCCATGTCGAACTGGAGCCCGGAGTAGCGGATCCCTGCTCCGAAGGTGAGGCCCTGGATCGTGGAGGCGCCCTCGGTATCGTGGATGTACCCCGCCCGGAGACCGAGCAGGTCGTAGTACCAGTACTCGGCTCCGGCCCCCCACTTGTTCTCGGTGATCTCGTCGGAGAAGCCGTCGTCGACATTGGTCAGCAGCTTGCTGTAATCCACCGCCACCTGGAGCTGGGTCATCTGGGTGTCGAAGGGCTCGTAGGCAAGGCCCGCCCGGATGGTCCTGGGCAGGGGGTTCCCTTCGGATTGGCCGCCGTAGCTCATGTTGGGGCCCAGGTTCGAGAGGCAGGCACCGATCGAGGCGTTGCCCAGGCTCGCGAGCCCCAGGTCGTCCATCGGGATGTGGTAGAGCACGCCGAGGTCGGCTGCGAAGGAGCTCCCCTTGCCGATGTCCTCGTAGAAGAGGTGGTCATAGATGAACTTCACGCCGAGGCCCACGGACACTCCCGGCGCGACTTCGGTGCCCGCGGCGGCCGTGGCCGAGACGCCGTAGGCATAGAACGTGCCTATCGGCTCGGGGCTGCCCCCCTCGGTCTCCTGCTGCTCGCCCATGGACATGAAGGTGATGCTTCCGCCCACGCCTCCCCACCCCTCGAGGTACCTGGCGTAGCCCAGGTATTCGAAGTAGAGGTCGTCGGCGAGCTGCGGGAGCCAGTTGGAGTGCTGCAGCGTGACCTCGTTCTTCTCGGGCGTGACGTAGGCCAGGCCGGCGGGGTTCCAGTAGGATGCCGTGGCGTCGTCGGAGATGGCGACGAAGGCCTCACCCATGCCGTTCGGCCTGGCGCCTGGGGTTATCGTCATCCAAATGACGCTGGCCGTGGACGCCTGGGCCTCTCCCACCAGCATGACGGTTCCGAGGATCAGGAACAGGTAACGGTACATGATACCCCCTATGACTCTCTGACTATAGCCAGAACCCCTGTGCACTCGTCCGCGCCGGCACCAGATGAGGCACGAATCCTGTAAATGTACGAGCCGCTGGCCACAGGATCGCCGTCGGCGTCCGCTCCATCCCACCACCACGAATTATAGCCGGCTTCCGCCGGGATGTTCCGCTCCCGCAATATCCTCAGACCGTTTACCGTGAAGATCTCTATGTCGACGGAACCCTCGCCGCTCTGCATCCAGTTCAGCGAGAGCCCCCCGGAGGAGGGGCACGGATACGGGAAGGCCTGCCAGATCGTGAGGCCGCTCGTGGACAGCACCGTGAAGCTCATGGCCACGCTGCTCCTGTTGAGCAGGCCGTCGCTGGCTCTCAGCTCGAGGGTGTGCGCCCCTTCGGAGAGCGATCCCAGGGCGGCTTCGAGCGAGCCCTGGGTGGTGCTCCCGGCGTCGTAGCGGAACAGCGGGGAGACATCCTGCGGGCTTCCGTCGAGATAGAGGGCCAGCTGCCTCCCCGGATTGCCGAGGAGGTTTATGCCGGAAGGATCTGACAGCTCGGCGCAGGCGATCACCGGCCCGCTCACCGAAGGCGCTGCAGCGGAGCGGAATCCGTCGAGCCAGAGCGAGATGACCGGGCCGGCCGTATCGGTCGGCGACGGGGTGCCCGGGACGAGGGGCTCCGGGTAGAGGACGCCGGCGCTGGCGCCTCCCGGGCCGAGGAGGAAGGCGGATATCCTCGCCGTCGATCCCGTGTCGGCGTCCACCGGGACGAAGATGTCGAAGTCGAGGTCGGGGTCCGATTGAGCGCATCCGTTGTAGAATCGCGATCCCTGGCCCACGTACGGGATGGGCAGGTTCTGCCGGAAGGTGTAGTAGGTGTCCGCAGTGCAGGACTCGAACGCCTGGAGCATCACGAGCCCCTCGCCCGGTGCCAGGCCTTCGCAGGAAGCCTGCTCTCCGGTGCGGAGGCCGCTGCTGGAGAGCGTCATGTCCGAGGGGGGAACTGCGATGCGCAGGCTTCCGTTCCCGAACACCTCGTACCTCTTGTCATTGTCTGTGAAGCCGTTGGCCAGCTTGGCCGCCAGGAGGCACCAGGATGCGGAGAGGTCTCCTTGCGAGAAGAGCGCGTCGAGGAACCCGGCGACGAGCGGGGTGTTCGCGGCGCCGATGGTTTCATCGGTGGCGCCTATGGACACTATCGCGCCGCCTGCGGGTGAGGTTGTCACGCTCTGGGCGATGCAGTCCTTGTTGGGGTCCTGGAACTGACCGACGCTGCACGAGCCGAAGAAGGCCACGGGCAGGCGCGGTCCGCACGCGAGGAGGCTCATGTCCTCGATGTAGAGGAGGCCCTCGTCGGCCAGCTGGTCGAAGCCCCCGTGCCCCAGGTACAGAACGGCGAGGGCGCCCTCTGTCCAGAGATCGATGAAGTCCGCCCTGGCCTCCGGCTTCTTCCAGTACTCGTCCCAGCCGTAGAAGATGAGATAGTGCTTGACGGGCCTGATGAAGTCCGGGAGGTGGCTCTCCAGCAGGTATTCCATGTCGACGGTGTGATACTGCTCGTCGGCCGCGTATTTCGAGGACCTCTCGTCGTCCGCCGCACCGATGACGAGCGACTGCCACTGTCCGGCGGCCTCGCCCGAAGCGTACTCGAGGCTGCGCTCCGCCACGCGCTGGACTTCGGTGCCCTGCCGGGCCGCTATCCTGGAGACGGCCACCTGGGGCACCGCGGCGCCGCTCACTATCCCGAACAGGTCGTCGCCGCAGATCTCGAAGGAGGGGTAGAAGAGAACGTCGATATAGCAGGGGATCGAGGAGATGTTGTTCCGGGGATCGAAGTGCCCTCCCCCCACCAGCACCAGGTCGAGCGGCGCGGGGTCCCAGGTGTTCACGGCCTCGTCGACGAAAGCCCTGATGGCCCCGGGATCCCTGACTCCCCCGTTGAACTCGTCGTAGATCTCCTGGACATCGATCAGCTCGGCCGATGGAGATCCGGCTGCGAGCGGAGAGGCATCGTCGACGAATGATCCTGCAGCCGCGTAGACGGTTTCCGCCCCGTCGAGAACGCCGAGTATCCGGCCCGGCGAAGCGGCAGCCACGGACAGGGGATGGCGGTATCCGCCGGGGGGGACGATCCAGAGCTCTCTCGCTTCCCATGACGAGGGCAGCTCGACCTCGAAGGAGGACGGGTCACCCGTGGCAAGCAGGGCGGAGGCCGTATCGCCCGAGATGGCGAAGATGCGGCACCCGGTCAGGCTGCTCTGCCAGTCGACCCTGAACCGGGAGGGTGCGGAGGCGTACCACTCGAGGGGGACCTGCGTCTGGCCGCTTGTCACCGGAGCGGTCTGCGCGAATACCTCGAACCAGTCGAAGAAGATGTCGTCCATCGCAGGATTATGAGTGAGCCTGATCGAGAGCATGTTCGTCGGATCGGCCAGGTTGGAGCAGCCCACGTCGAGCCTGAAGAGAGCGGATCCCTCCCAGGCCGTGTCACATAGAGTGACGTCGTTCAACATGACCTGTATGCCGTGTCTCCCGGCGACCGGCGATCTCAGGTTGAGCCTGATGACCCCCTCGCCCGTGGCGCCGGCGCAGGTGAAGGCGTGGAAGAACTGCTGGCTGCCGGAGCCGTACGAAGCGTCCCAGGCCCAGTTGTCCGGGAGTATCATGAATTCTCTTATATAGTTGTACTCGAAATGGTTTCTTGCCGTGAATGCGGAGGGCATGGCAGGAACTCCGGTGAGGCCTGCGTCGATGACCTGCATGCGCGCGCCGGATTCTCCTCCCCATGTGAGCCAGTAGCAGTTCTCGGCCGAGTACTCGTGCGTGAAATGGGGAGGGGTGGCCGAGCCGTCGGGCACCCACCACGAGAGGCCCCGCGCGAAGAAGAACAGGCTGTCGCCCATGTCGAATGTGCCGTCACCGCCGTCCTCGAGCCAGACGGGGACCGGCCTGGGGACATAGCTGTCCTCCCAGGGGGAATCGCCCATCATCATCCCCCTGCCGCAGAACAGAGCGAGGGATGCCGAAGGCGCCCCCTCGACTCCCGGCAGGTCATCGCAGGACAGCGCGAACACTCCTGCGGTATCTACCGAGATCCTGAACCAGGGCAGCCCCCAGAACGGGCTGTCCGCCCTGTCCCTGGCCCTCCCCGCAACCACGGACGAGGCCTGGCTCCCGCAGAGGAGCTCGAACAGACGGGCCTCGGCCCCGGTGGGGGTCGAGCCGGTGATCATCCTGGCGCCGCCCTCGGGCATGTCCGGTCGAACGACAATGCGCCTGGCTGCAAAGAGCCTGTCGCCCCGGCAGATCACCGGATGCAGCTCGATCCTCGCGAGCCTGGCCCTCCTGAATGTGAGATCACCTCGGAACGAGCCCCACTCCCCGGGCAGATCCGCCGTCGAGGCCGGCTCGTAGGCTCCCGAAACGAGCTGCGTGGACACGTGGAGGCCGTCGGAGGGCAGCTCGTACACGCCTTCGGCGGTAACGGACCAGGAAGGCGCTCCACCCGGCAGGAAGATGCTCTTCGAGGGCAGCAGCACGCTGCCGTCGGACCCGGACAGGCCGCAGCCCGACGCTGTGTAGCCAGCGGTTCCGCCGGCAGGATCCACCACGGGCAGGGGTTCCGGGCACTCCCATACGAAAGAGCCCTGCGCAACAGGCAGTTGCGACAGAATGACAAGGAGTGCGTGGAATATCATCAGTTACAGCTCCGAGAGCTCCAGGATCGGCCCGTCGCCTGCCTCCTCGCCGGGAAGCCTGCGGTCGTCGGGCACCGATTCGGCCTTGATGCGGGACTCCTCGAGCTCGACCATGCGGCTCTGCGTATCAAGGAAAGCCGTGATCTGGGCGAGAATGGCCATCCGGCGGTCCTGCAGCTCGCGGACGGTTTCCGTGAGCACCTGGACTCGCTCCCGCGCCTCGCTGAGGAGGTTCGCAGCCTTGACCTCGGCGTCCATGATGATGAGCTCGGCTTCCTTGCCGGCGTCCTCCCTTGCCCTCGCTGCACTCTGCTGCTGGGCTACAAGGACCTCGCGGACGGCTCCCTCCATGCGGTCGAAATCGGCAGCGCGGGCCCTCAGGACCATCAGCTCCCTGTCAGTCGAATCAAGCCTGCTCTGGGCTTCCTCCCAGGCTTCCGCGAGCATCGATAGAAAGGCTTCGACCTCTGCCGGTTCGTAGCCGCGCATGATCTTGCGAAACTTCTGCCTGCGTATGTCCAGGGGTGTCAGTCGCAACTCAGTCCCCCCGTTCCCGGGCCGGAGCCCGAAGACGCGATTCACCCGGCCGACATGCCGGCTGACAGGATAATATCCGCGCCCCGCACGAGGTCAACTCCGGGCCCCGCCGGAAGGTCATCCTGCGCCAGCGGTTCTCCGCGGGCCGAAGAGGAAGCGGCCGAGGCGTACCGTAGTGGCCCCCTCCTCCACGGCGGCCTCGAAATCATCGCTCATCCCCATGCTCAGCTCGGGAAGCCTCCTCCCGATCCTCGGCTCGAGACCGTCCCTCAGCTCGCGGAGGGCCGAGAAGGCCTTCCTGGAGGCGCCCTCCCCTCCGGCGAGAGGGCCCACCGTCAGGAAACCCCTCAGCGCGGGGAGAGTTTCAGGCAGGGAAGCCAGGAGGCTCTCGAGCGCTGCCGCGTCGGGAGGAAATCCATGCTTGGCCTCCCCGGGAGCGGTGTTTATCTCCAGGAGCAGCCCGGGGGATCGCTCCGCGGAAAACCTCCCCAGCACGGCCTCAAGCACTTCTCTCCTGTCGAGGGAATCGATGCAGTCGAAGTCGCGGACTGCCTGCCGGGCCTCGCTCCTGTGGAGCGGCCCGATGAGGTGGAACTCCGCGGATCCCCTCCCCAGGGCGGCGATCTTCCGCCCACCCTCGCTGACGCGGTTCTCGCCGAAGCAGACGATCCCGGCAGCGATAGCCTCCCTCAACACGGCGACAGGGAGGGTCTTGGTCACTGCGAGGATGCGGACCGGGCCCTGCCGCCCGGATCTGCCCAGCGCGGCGGAAACCGCCTCACGGGCCGCCGCAAGGCGGCTGGCGATGAATTCGGCGTCCGTTTCGAAGGCCATGCCCGGAGTATACCGCCTGTTCCGGGGCGGAGTCTGCCGTCCCGATCAGCACGGGCAGACGGGAAGGGGCACGGCGCCAAGGCGCCGTGCCCCCGGAACACCCGTTATGCCTTGCTAGAAGATTGTCTTGATGGCTCCCCAGGTGGTTCTCTCGAGACCGGTCATGGTGCCCGAGAGTATGAAGGGGCAGCCGTAGGCGAGGCTGGTCCCGCCCATGAGCAGAGGGGCCCAGACCAGGCTGGTCCCTGTGTACTGCTGAGCGTTTCCGGTCACTCCTCCGGGAGGTGTGTTGACGACCGGAGCGTTCCACGGACCGCTGCTGCCGGTGCCGTTCATGCTCCAGCCCATCCAGTAGTTGCCTGCCGTGAGGGTGGTGGTCACGTTGCCGATGACGGCCATGATCGGCCTGGCCGTGCCGGTGCCGTACTCGCTCGAGGACACCCTGTAGCAGTTCGTCCAGGAGGCGGAGGCGAAGCGGTTGGTGGTGTAGTCTCCGTAGACGACGACGCCGCTGGTGGGGTTGTCGCCGCTGTAGATGGTGAGGTAGCACGCGTTGATGGTGGGGTTGATTCCGGAGTTGGTCTGGTACCCGAACAGGGTGACGGAGGTGATGCTCCATGTCTGTCCGGCCGGAACCGTGAAGTCGTCCGCACAGCGGTTGGTGTTGGCCAGCTGGCAGCCGGGTCCGTAGGTCGTCTCGCTTGCGGTCATCCGGGATTCGTCGGCGCCGCCGGAACCGGTGCCCGCGCTGTTCATGTAGGGTCCGCTGCTGAACAGCTGGGCATAGGGGCCGTCCCATATCGGACCGTCACCCGGCGTGATGCTGATGACCTCTGGCGTTGGTGTGTAAATGTCATCGACATCCTCGAAGGCAAGGGCTCCAGAGGCAAAGATCAGCAAGGAGAGCATCAAAATGCGCATATATCCCCCCTTTTTGGAACTTTTCCTTGATTGAAAATGTATCCGCCGGTGGCAAATCGCAAGTGCCCGGCCCGGAGTTCCGTCAAGGGGATGGTTCCCGGCCCGGTGCGCCTGGCCACTCCCCGGGATCGGAGGGCAGACCGGCCAGCGCCTCCCGGTTCATGGCGAGCCCGTATCTGCGCTCCATGGCCTGCATCCAGTCGACCGCCCTGGCCTCCTCCTCCCTCTCCTGCGCGGCCTGGATCAGCCCGCTTCTCATCTCATCGAGCGAGGCTTCATGGGTGGGGAACACGCGGACGAGGCGGTACAGTACGGAGGTTCCGTCGAAGAGCTCGAACGGACCGACCCATGACAGCGTGTCGGAAGGAGCCAGCCCGAACACGGAATCGGCTCCTGCCGGAAGCTCTTCGCGCCGCAGGGGTCTGGTGGTCCTCGCAGGGGGGTCGTCTTCCGACCATTCCGGCCAGAAGCCGAGAGTGTCCGCCATGGAGTCGAAGGTCCCGGAGAGCAGCGCCGTCTTGCACTCCCTCAGCAGGGATGGGGGGACGAGGGCGACCCTGAGGCTCCTGGTCTCGGGAACTGCCGGACGCTCCGCGATCGCCATGTAGTCCATGGCTATCGTCTCCTCGCCCACCGACACACCGGACCTGACGCTGTCATCGTAGAGGAGATCCGCGGCGTACTCCGCGGCCCTCCTCCCCGCATCGAGGCGGGCCAGGTCGTATGCCCTCGCGTGACGGGCGCTCAGATAGTCGAGCATCGCCCCCTCGACTGACATGCTGCGGGCGGTCTGCTCGACCCAGTGGGCGTCGGGGGCGAGCACGGACATCCCGCTGCCATACGTGAGCATCTCCGAGCGCATCTGCAGCGCGGTTATCGAGCCCTCGCCCGACTCCAGGAGCGTGTCTCCCGGCAGATACTCGCCGCGCCCCTGGAGCATGGCGACGAACCGCTCCACCGCGGGCGTCCGGATGGCGAGCCCTCCCCCGGACCCGGACAGGAGAGAATCGGCGATGGCTGAGATGGTCCGCGCGGTCCTGACCGTGATCATCCTGGTGCGCGCGTATTCCACGGCGGCAGCGGTGTCGCTGAGGGCCGAGGCGAGCATTTCCGGATCGGGGACGAAGACCGAGTCGAGCTTGAAGACGGTTCCTCCGGGGCCGGCCAGGACCTGTCCCGCCTCCATCGAATCGAGGTGGCAGGCGATCTCCCTCGGAAGCTCGGGAAGGTGCACCGGGCCATCGACCACCTCCCCGGGCAGGCCGGGGGCCACCGTGATCCATACGAGCTTGCCGAACCGGGCCAGGAAGTAGTCGATGTCGTCCTGTGCCAGCAGCGAGTCGTTCCTGCGGGCGAGTGAATCCTGCATCCACATCTGGGCGTCCCGCCTCATCCACGCATCTCTGAAGGCCAGTGTGCCGGGAGCGTCGGAGTACCCCAGACGGGCGGTCTCGAGCAAGACCATACGGTTGCGCGCCAAGGCGGTGACAAAGGCGCCGACCGGGTCGTCGAGGGACAGGTACTGCCCGCGCTCCGAGGGATCGAGCCCGCTCCAGGCTGCAGCGGCCCCGGCGACCGTCATGGTGTCCCCGTTCAGGATGAACAGCCACTCGTCACCGGCGGGAGCGGTCTCGACACCGTTCGACAGAGCGAGCGAGCAGACCGAAAGCAGGCAGGCCATCGATGCCATCTGCGTCCCGGCACTCCTTCCGGCAGAGGTCCCCGGCGCCGTGGTCTAGCCCGCGGCAAACCCCGTGAGTGCCGCCCCCAGGGCCCCTGTGATCTGCGGCTCCGGAGGCACGAGGACCGGAAGTCCGATCTCGTCCTCCATCGCCTTCACGACCCCTCTGTTCAGCGCCACTCCACCCGTGAAGACGACATCCGAGTGCAGGCGGGCCCGGCCGGACATGGTCACGGTCCTTCGGGCCACGGCCCGGAACACCCCGTTGAGAATCGCCGGTATCGGCGAGCCGGATTGGAGCAGGCCCACGATCTCGCTCTCGGCGAACACCGCGCACATCGAGGAGATCTCCACGGACTCGTCCCGGCCCTCCACGGCCTCGCCCATCCTGTCCACCGGGATGCCGACGATCTGCCCGGTGAGCTCGATGAAGCGGCCCGTGCCTGCCGCGCAGCGGTCATTCATCGCGAAGTCGACCGTGCGGCCGTTGCCGTCAAGCTCGATCAGCTTGGAGTCCTGCCCCCCGATGTCGATTATCGAGCGGGCCCTGGGAAACAGGAACCAGACCCCCCTGGCGTGGCAGAGGATCTCGGAAACCGCCTTGTCGGCCTGTTTGAAGTAGTTGCGGCCATACCCCGTGGCTGTGACGCAGGAGATATCCGCCCTGCGCACCTCGGCCTGCGAGAGCACCCTCGCGAAGAGGTCCTCGGCCGCCTCGGTCGGGCGTGAGCCGGTATCCGCGACTCCCCATTCGAGCACCTGCGCACCGTCGCTGAGGACGACCTCGATCGAGCGCGCACCGATGTCGACTCCGCACGCTATCTTCATCGCGACATCTCCAGGAGCGTCTGGATCCTCACCCGCAGGCGCTCCCTGTCCGAGTCGGAGTAGTCCGTCTCCAGCTTCAGGAACGGCAGCCCGAGCTTCTCCCGGACATGCTTCTCCACGGACCAGGACTCGATGTTGTAGGTGTGGCACGCCTGCCACACGAGGTCTATCACGGCCGCAGGCCTGAACCTGTCCGAAAGGCGGGTGAGCAGGTCGAACCTCCCCGGATTCGGCGTGAGGCAGGAGCATGGTATGGAGAAGTGCTTCCGCGCAATGGCCTCCACGGGGTCACCCTCCTCCGACGTCAGGGTGTCCAGGGGTTTCCATCCCGAGCAGGCCTCCTGAACCACCACCGTTCCGCCGCATTCCTCCACCAGCTCCGCCACCTTCAGCGTGCCGGGGGCCGTCGGGACTCCGGTGAGGAGCACCCTGACGGCATCCTTGGAGACGGGGCCGTCACCCCTGGCCGCCCTGTCCTTCGCAGCTTCGATGAACACGCGCAGCATCCTCAGGTTTGCCGGGTTCCCCGCGACCCGGTAGCGCAGGTTCCCCAGCTCCACCCCGGTCGCGAGCGGCGGATCCGAGGCACCCAGCTCGAAGGCCTCCCTCAGCAGCAGCCTTTCACTGTTCATGGCCCTGATGGCGGATCCGAGGTCGTCGTCCGATATCTCCCTGCCGTAGAACGAGGCCAGGTGATCCCTGAGCTTGGACACCTCGGAGACCCAGTGGCGGAAGGCTTCCTCCTGGTCGGACTTCTGGGTCAGCTCGAGGATGTGCTGGGGTCTGTACTCCTGCAGCAGCTCGTACATCTTCTTCTTGCCGTCGCAGGTGGTCTCGGCGACTATCATGTCGGAGAGGCCGAAGAACGGGCAGCGATTGCTGATGATGTAGCCGAATGACGATTTTATCAGCGGGCAGAGGTTCGAGGGCAGCACCGTCTCGGCCGCGGGTATCGTCCGGCGGCTGGCTCCGCAGAGGCAGACCGGCAGGGCTCCTGCAGCAAGTATGACCTCCCTGGGCGTGTACTCGCAGTATATCCCGACGACGCCCCTCCCCGCCTTCTTGAAGGACCTTACGGCGTCGATCTCGTGCGACATGGAATCACCGAAGTAGTCGAACGGGCTCACCGGTGATGCAGGAGCCACGGCCTGCGAAGGCGCCCTGACGAACACCGATGGCGCCCTCCTGCTCCGGAGCAGGTCGGTGAAGCTCTCCATCCGGTTCATCACCTGCTCGGAGACGCGGCCCGGAGAGAAGGGGACGTCGAAGGTGAGCACCGGAATCCCCAGCTCCTTCTCGACCTTCTCCGCCAGGAGCGGCTCTTCGTGGGGGCAGTGGCTCGCGCCGGAGATCCCGGTGAAGATGATCCCCTCCGCGCCGAACCTTCGCGCATCCCTGATGACCCGGTCGATCCTGGCCGAGGGTCTCCCTGCCATGAGGTCGTCCATGCAGTTCTCCGCGACGGCGGAGACCGGACTCCTGTCCGTGGCGAGAGGCAGGAACGAATGCGTGATCATGTACTCGGTGCCGGCAACGCACCCTCCGAGATCCTCGAGGAGCGTCACGAGCGACGCGTCGGTCGGTGGCATGACCCAGAACACCCTGAGCGGGTCGGGACCGAGAGGCGAGATGCCCTTCTCGAGCCGGCCCCTGGCGAGCCCGGTCAGGTCGTCCAGGACTCCGAAGCTCTCCTCGGGCTCGGAGCAGGCATGGATGGCGATGAACTCGGCGAGGTACATCTCCAGACCGGGCAGGGGCGGACGCCTTGCGCTGTAGACCAGATCCCGGAGATCCCTGACACGGCCGCGCAGCCCGTTGAAGATGTCCCTGCTGCGGACAAGCTCGGCTTCGCTCACCTTGTGGCCGGTGACATCCTCCACCGCGGAGATCACCCCTCCGAGCTGCCCCTCGAGGAATCCCAGGGCGGACTCCTGATACCTCATGCCACCCTGCGAGGTCTCGATATACCTCTCGGTCGGCGAGCAGGCCGGGTCGTCGAGCCTCGACAGCATCTCCCACCAGTGCACCTTCCGGCCCTGGCGCTCGATGAGCTGCATCACGGCGGAGAAGTCGTCACAGCAGGCGCCGGCTCCGGCGACGCAGAGGTCGGGCTCAGGGAAGTAATCCAGGGTGGTCATGGCGCCGAGGGCGGCCCGCACGTAGCACAGCTCCTCGGTCGCCCCGAGCCGCGAAGCCTCCTCCAGCAGGTGGGGCTCCTCGGCGAAGCACGGCGCCCACCACAGCTCGTCGGCATAGAAGGTCAGGGTCTCGGGGAATGCATAGGTGAGGACCGGCACCAGGCCCAGGTCCTTCATCGCCGCTATTATCTTCCACCCATGGCGCTTGGCCAGGAAGAGCCTGTCCTTCTCGCTGAAGAGGAACGCCCAGAGGCGCAGGGCCGCCAGCGAGTCGTCGAACTTCAGCCTGGAGAGCAGGCTGTCACCCCGGCAGGAGTACTCGTGGGGGCTGAAGAGGTAGGGCACCCCTCCGGGCACCACCGATCTGAGGAACCTGCAACGGGCCTCGTACTCTGCGGGCACCTCGGGCATCAGGCGCTCCCAGTCGAGCGCGCCTATCCGCTCCCCCCGGCCCTCCGGGTTCATGCCAGGGCCTCCAGGAAGGCCTCTATGCGCGTCCGCACCCTCTCCTCCTCCCCCGATCCCCCGGTGGTGTCGAGCACCAGCACGGGCACGGGCAGCAGTGTCCTCAGCCGTTCCTTCTGTGTGAACCACAGGTCGCAGAACTTCTGGGTCTTCAGGATCACCCCGCGGACCCCCGAAGCCTCGATGTCGGCGAGTATGCGCTCCGTCATGCAGTCGTCCGGACGGCACCTGGCGCAGGCCATCCTCCCGAACGATGCCGCTGCGAGCTCTGCAGGGCCGGACGGGACCGGGCCTCCGTCCAGCCTCACGGGAACCATGCAGTTCGAATAGACAAGGCCCGCACCCAGGTTCTCGAGCGCCGCGGGGACCAGGTCGTCCTCGACCGCTTCGGGGCATCCGATCATCGCGACCTTGATCTCCGGCTCGTGGCGGGGCTCCCGCTCGATCATCGAGGTCGCCAGCGCCGCCACGGAATCCGGGGTGGCCACCAGCGAGAGGTCGAGGATGCAGTGAAGCTCGAGGGGGCTGAGCGAGCACGAGATGTTGAGCCGGGACAGGAGCGAGGCCGCCCTGCGCCGCCCTGTCTCCCAGGCCAGAGCCCTCCCCGGATCGTAGCCGGCTGAGAGGCCCGATGCTACGATGTCTGCCACCAGCCTTGCCATCTGCGATGCAAAGAATTCCTCCGAGGCCTGCGTCCGGGTTGCCGGGACCTGGAGCGCGAAGACCCGCGCACCGGTCCTCCCCGGCAGCTCCTGGAAGAGCCTTCGGGTCTGGTCGCAGGTGAAGAGACCTGCCCAGACATCGACCATCGACGGGAGCCCGGTCCCGGAGCAGAGGGCTGAGAGGAGGGATCCTGTGAGCGGGCATATGTCCGGCCTCACCGGGATCGCCCCCTGGGGAGGAAAGCTCAGGACCCTGACCGGCCTCATGCCAAGGCCGGCGGCCACGGATTCGGGGAAGGCCGAGCAGAGGTATCCGAGGATCTTCCCCCCCGACTTCCTGAACTCCACTATCCTCGCCATCTCTGCGGCGGCGGTGTCCTGGCAGCACTTCCTCACCGGGCTCCCCATGGCCACTCCGCTACTCCTTCACGCCTACGATGCGGCATCTCCCGAAGCCACCCCGGTGTGCGACTTCGGAGATGAACATCATCTCCCCGCCCAGCGAGGCGAACAGCTCTTCGTTCCAGCCGATTATCCTCAGCGCGTCAAAGGTCAGCTGCTCGGTCAGCATCCGGATGTAGAGGTCGACAGACCCGGCGAAATGCGGCGTCAGGTCCTCCGACGAGCTTATCGAGAAGCCGTTCGATTTCAGCAGTCCCTCGTATGCCTCACGGGTGAGGACGTCCGGGAACTTCATGAAGCCGCAGATCCTCCCGGCTGTCTGCGGGTCCATGCCCGCAGGGCCCTCCACCCAGTCGCTGAAGGCGATCCTGCCTCCCGGGACCAGGACCCGGGCCGCCTCGGAGATCAGCTTCGCCTTGTCCTCGACGTAGCACCAGGCGTCTTCGCCCCAGACCACGTCGAAGGAGCGATCAGGCCAGGGGACGGCGCTGGCGTCACCGGTCCTGTATTCGATCGAGAGACCGTCCTCCTCCGTCCGCTTCACGGCTTCGGCGATCATGTGGGGTGTCCCGTCGAGGCCGAAGCCCGTCACTCCGTAGCTCCTGACAAGGAACCTGAGCCCGGCTCCGAGGGCCGAGCAAATGTCGAGAACCCTCTGGCCCGCGGCGATCCCGGCCTTCCCGGCGAGGATCCTGGACTGGGCCATGCCTCCGATATGAATCTGCTCGCCCATCACGAGTTCCCAGAGCTTTCCCTCCGGCCCGGAGTAGACCCCCTGGACGTCCTTCAGCGAATGTCCAAAGCGATTCATCCCTCACTCCCGTCCCGCCATCCGGCGCATGGACCGGCAACCGCGCCTCCACCCTGGAGGTGCCGTCGCTGCCGATGACGCTCACTTGGCAGGCTGGACCGCCGGCCCGGACCGCTCGGCCCGGGCGGGGCCGATCAGGCCTGGCCCGGGGAGGAGGTCCGGAAGACCACCGGGGAACCCGCACGGGGCTCCCAGGCTTGCGGTCAAACCTGCATCCTCTTCCAGAGAATGCCGTTCAACGCGACTCCCTTCCGCCGTCATGTGACGGCGCGCATATGGTAATCGCTGACCGCCCGGAGCGCAACTCCGCCGCCGCTCTTGAACACCGGCCCTCCCGCGAGTACAATGGAGGAGGGAGGTGATGCCGATGCTGGCTCGCACGAGGAGCCTCGGGCTCTACGGGATCGACGGCTACTCCGTGGATGTCGAGGTGGACATGGTCCGCGGGCTCCCGACCTTCACGACGGTCGGCCTGCCGGACAGCGCGGTCAAGGAGTCGAGGGAGAGGGTCATAGCGGCGATAGCCAACCTGGGCATAACGCTGCCCCCCAGGCGCACCACCGTGAACCTAGCTCCGGCGGACCGGAGGAAGGAGGGGCCAGGATTCGACCTGCCCATAGCCGTGGGCCTGCTGGCGGCGGCCGGGCTGGTCCCTGCGGAGAAGGCCTGCTCGCTCGTCTACGTCGGTGAGCTAGCGCTCGACGGCTCGCTCCGGCCTGTGCGCGGAGTCCTCCCCATGGCTTCCTGCAGGAGGCCCGAGGATGGCGAAGGCCTCGTCGTGCCGATGGCGAACGCCTCTGAAGCCGCGCTCGCGGCCGGGGGAAGGGTGTTCGCCGCGGGCAGCCTCTCCGAGGTCGTCTCCTTCCTGAGAGGCTCGTCCGAGCTGCAGGCGGTCAGCGTGGATGTGGCCGAGTTTCTGGAGAGGCCCTGCCCGGGCGAGATGGACTTCTCGGACGTGCGCGGACAGGAGCAGGCCAAGAGAGCCCTCGAGGTCGCCGCGGCAGGCGGACACAACATCCTGATGATAGGACCGCCCGGCTCGGGGAAGACGATGCTCGCGCGACGGCTGCCCACCATCCTCCCGCCCCTCACGCCGGTAGAGGCCCTCGAGACGACAAGGATCCACAGCGTCGCCGGACTCGTCGACGAAAGGCGCCCTCTCGTCTCGAGGAGGCCCTTCAGGGCTCCACACCACACCGTGTCCGACGCCGGGCTCATAGGCGGCGGCACCTACCCGAGGCCCGGAGAGGTGAGCCTGGCCCACAACGGAGTGCTCTTCCTCGACGAGCTCCCCGAGTTCAGGAGGAATGTCCTGGAGGTCCTGCGACAGCCCATGGAGGACTGCTTCGTGACGATCTCGAGGGCGGCCACCTCCCTCACCTACCCGGCGGGCTTCATGCTCGCGGCGGCCATGAATCCATGCCCGTGCGGCTTTCTGACCGATCCGGGCAAGACGTGCTCCTGCAGCTCCGTACAGATCCAGAGCTACCTGCATCGCATTTCCGGCCCTCTCCTGGACAGGATCGACATCCATGTCGAGATCGCTCCGGTGAAGTACGGAAGGCTCGCAGGAGCGCCCACAGGCGAATCCTCGGAAACCGTTTCCGGCCGCGTCTGCAGGGCGAGGGGGCGGCAGATCGAGCGCTTCGCCCGCAATCCCGGGGTGTTCTGCAACGCCCGGATGTCATCTTCTCTCATCAGGAAGCACTGCCAGCAGACCGAAGAGGTGGCTTCGCTGCTCAGGTCGGCCGTGGAGCATTACCGCTTCTCGGCCCGGGCGTACGATCGCATCCTCAAGCTGTCCAGAACCATCGCCGACCTGGAGGATTCCGACGCGATCCTGCGCGACCATGTCGCCGAGGCGGTGCAGTACAGGGCGCTCGACAGGGATTACTGGCAGTAGGTGCGAATCGCGCTGCCGGGGCAGGGTCTCAGATGCTGAACCTTCCCTCGGCCGGAAAGGCGTTCTCGAATATCTCCACCGTGAATCCGCCCGGCTTCCCGCGGACCACGGCCACGTCGAAGCGCGAGTAGCCCTCGAATCCCGTGGAGGAGAGCCAGAGCGCCGCGGTCATCGAGATCTTCCGGCGCTTGGCCCTGTCCAGCTTCTCCAGGGGCCGGGTTGCACTCCCCTCCGCGGCCAGCTTGACCTCCACGAAAACGGCCGTGTCCGCCTCGAGGGCGATTATGTCCAGCTCGCCGCACGGAACGGCCCAGTTGCGCTCGAGGATCCTCCCTCCGCGCGCGGCATAGACTGCAGCCGCCGCTGCCTCCGCCTCCCTGGATACGGCGCTAATCGAAGAGCCCCGGCGAGGAGAGAGGAGCGAAGGAAAGCCTGTGGAGCGGACAGGGGCCGAGCCTCCGCAGCGCCTCCATGTGCTCCGGGGACCCGTACCCCTTGTTGGACGCGAAGCCGTATCCGGGCCAGAGCCGGTCGGCTTCGATCATGATGGTGTCCCTGGTGACTTTTGCGAGCACGCTCGCGGCGGCCACGCTGAGGCTCCGGGAATCCCCCCGGACCACGAACTCGGCAGCGAAGCCCAGCCCGGCCATGGGTAGGCCGTCGATGATACAGATGTCCGGCTTGATGGAGAGGCCCCCCAGGGCTCTCTCGAAAGCCGTTCTCGTTGCGCGGGAAATGCCCATCAGGTCGATATCGTGAGGCTCGACCAGACCTGTGGCCCAGCAGATCGCGGACTCCTGGACCGCCTCGAAGGCCTTCCGCCGGGCCCTGTCCCGGAGCTTCTTGCTGTCGTCGACCCCCGGGATCGCCAGCCCGGGGGGCAGAATCGCGGCTGCAACCACGAGAGGTCCGGCGAGCGGCCCCCTGCCGGCCTCGTCCAGGCCTGCGAGCAGAGCCCGTCCTGCCCTGCGGCTCTCGTCGAACTCCAGCAGCCCGGGGCTGCGGGAGCCGGAGCTAGAAGGCCTTCTTCTCCCGGATACGTGCTGCACGGCCTCTCTTCTGCCTGAGGAAGTACAGCTTCGCCCTCCGCACCTTGCCGGCGCGGACGACTTCGACCCCGGCGACCTTGGGAGAACAGAGGGGGAATATCCTCTCCACGCCCACGCCGTTCGAGATCTTGCGGACAGTGAAGGTCTCGGATGCCGCGCCACCGCGGCGGGAGATCACCACGCCCTCGAAGACCTGTACCCTAACCTTGTCGCCCTCGACGACCTGGTAGCTGACCCTGACGGTGTCCCCCGGCCTGAAGGCGCCGATGCCGGCGCTCGGCTGGTTGATCTCGGCCTTCCTCAGAAGCTCATCCATCGTGCTCCTTAGAACGCGCCGCCTTCCGCATGGCTTCGGAAAAGGCGGCCCGAACCTCTCTGAGGTCCCTTCCCTCCAGAAGCTCCGGCCTTGTCGAGCCGGTTCTCCCGAGGGCGGCCCGGAACCTCCACTCCTCGACCTGGGCATGATCTCCGGAGACGAGAACCTCCGGAACCGCCATGCCCTCGAACACTGCCGGCCGCGTGTATCTGGGATAGTCGAGGAGACCCGTCGCGAAGCTGTCGGACTCTGCCGACTCGAGCCTCCCCAGGACTCCTGGTACCCAGCGCAGCACGGTTTCCATCAACAACATGGCCGGAACCTCGCCACCCGAGGTCACGAAGTCCCCTACACTCACGCAGTCCGATACGGCTGCCTCGACGAACCTCTCGTCGATCCCGCCGTAGCGGCCGCAGAATATGATCAAGCTGCTGCAGGCGGCCAGCTCCCTCGCCAGCCCGGTGTCGAGACGGCGCCCGACCGGTGACATCAGGACGACTCTGGCCCCCTCGTGCCACTCCACCGACCTGAGTGCCGCGAAGAGCGGCTCCGGGCGCATGAGCATTCCCGCTCCGCCCCCGAACTGATAGTCATCCACGGAGCCCCTGGCGTCCACCGCGAAGCTCCTGATGTTGACCAGCTCGATCTCCACCAGGTCGGAGGCCGCTGCGCGCCCCACCACTCCGCACCCGAGGAAGGGCTCGAAGAGCCCGGGGAAGAGCGTGGCCACGGCCATTCTCACGGCCCTGCCTCCAGATCGCTCAAGCCCTCCGGCAGGGTCATCTCGACGGTTCCCCTCGTCCAGTCGATCACCCCGGTCCCGAGGACCATGTTCACGGGGACGGGGAACGACCTGCCGCTCATGGAAACCGTGAGGCGCGGGTTCGACGGGTCGAAGTCCACCTCCTGCACCGTGCCGGTCTCACCGCGTGATGTCAGCTCCATCCCCTCGAACAGCGACGAGGGCAGGAACCCTTCGATGCGGAGCACCTCAAGGCGAAGGGCGGTCAGCGCCTGCCCCTTCAGCTCCTCCACGCGCTCCCTGTCATCGATTCCGGCGAAACCGACCAGCAGGGACTCCCTGCTCCGGACCGAGCAGCGGCTTACAACGAGCCCGGTGCCTCCGGCTTCGAGTTCGAGCCCTCCCGGGAGGGCGGCGGGGGGGATGAGGGTTTCGACGCCCACGACCGCGAGCCCCTGGACACCATGGGCCCGCAGGACCGTGCCCACGGCGATCCGCCCGGGAAGTCGATGCACTTCAGTCTATTATCTCCAGGGTGGCCTTGAGGCCCTTCCTCGCGGCGGCTGAGCGGATGAGAGTCCGCATGGCCTTGGCGATGCGGCCTTCGCGACCGATCACCCTTCCGAGGTCGCTCTCGGAGACCCTGAGTTCGTAAACGATGACGCCGTCTTCTCCCTGCTTCTCCTCGATCTGGACCTCATCAGGGTTTTCGACGAGGATCTTGGCGACCATCTCGATGAGTTCCTTCATTGGGGCACCCCAGTCCTTTCAGGTTGCGGGTCAGTTGGGGCGGTCAGGGCCGGCGGACTCCGTCGAAGTCCTCTTCCCTCCCTTGAGGAAGATCACTTCCGGAGCCACTTCCTCGCCCGCCTGGAGCTTGCTCCAGCGGGCCCAGGTGCCTGTGCGGCGGAGCAGGCTGCGGACGGTCTCCGTGGCCTGCGCCCCGCGCTTCATCCATTCGAACACCTTGGCCTCGTCCACCCGGATCTCCTGCGGCCTGCGCAGGGGGTCGTAGTAGCCGAGGACTTCCAGGAACCTGCCGTCCTGCGCCTTGCGGGCATCAGCCGCGACGATGCGGTAGAAGGCGAGCTTGCTGGTTCCCATTCTGCGAAGGCGGATGCGGACCAAGTGACACCTCCGGTTTCACGATCTGAAGAGGGAGTTCAGGCGTCCAGCCTTCTTGACCCTCTTCAGCATTGTTTTCATGGCCCTGAACTCCTGCAGGAGCCTGTTGACATCCCTGACCGTGGTCCCGCTCCCGCGGGCTATCCTCTTCCTGCGACTCCCGTCGATCCTCTCGGGGTCGCGCCTCTCGGAAGGCGTCATCGAGGAGATGATCGCCTCCATCTTCACGAACTGCGAAGGATCTACGCTCGCGCCCGGGGGCAGCGCCTTCCCGGGGAGAAGCGCCAGGATGTCCTGCAGAGGACCCATCCTGCGCAGCTTCCCGAGCTCCCCGGCGAAGTCCTCGAGGGTGAACTCGGCCTTCCGCAGCTTCCTCTCGAGCTGCATGGCCTCCTCGACGTTCGCGATGTCCTGGGCCTTCTCGACCAGGCCCACGATGTCGCCCATGCCGAGGATGCGGCCGGCCATCCTCGCGGGATCGAAGAGCTCGAGGCCGTCGACGCCCTCGCCGGTGCCGAGAAAGCGAATGGGCTTCCCCGAGACCCCGGCGAAAGACAGGGCGGCCCCGCCCCTCGAATCGCCGTCCATCTTCGTCAGGATGGCCGAGGTGTACCCGGCCCGCCTGTCGAATTCCTCCGCGACCGTCAGCGCATCCTGACCCGAGAGCCCGTCCAGCACCAGGAAGGTTTCCCTGGGTGAGACCGCCTCCCTGATCCGGAGGAGCTGGCTCATCATCTCGTCGTCCACGTGGAGCCGCCCTGCGGTGTCCACGATCAGCAGATCGAACATGTGCCGGTCTGCCTCGGCCTTCGCCGAAAGAGCGACCTCGACGGGATCGGCCGATTTCCTGTCGGCCCAGAATCCCGCTCCCGCCCTGCGCGCCAGGACTTCCAGCTGGTCGATGGCAGCCGGGCGCTGCAGGTCGCACGCGGCAACCAGGGGGCGGCGCCCCCTCCTTGCCGATGCCCAGCGGGCGAGCTTCGCCACGGTGGTGGTCTTGCCGCTGCCCTGCAGCCCTGCCACCAGCCACACCGCCGGGACGCGGCCTCCCATGTCGGGAGGTTCTGCCGATCCTCCGAGGAGAGCCACGAGCTCCTCGTGGACTATACCCACTATCTGCTGTCCGGGCGTCAGGCTCTTCAGCACTCGCTCGCCGGCGGACTTCTCGGAGACCCGATCGACGAACTGCTTGACGACCTTGAAGTTTACATCAGCTTCAAGCAGAGCCCTGCGTATTTCGCGCATGGCTTCCTGCAGGTCGGCCGGCGACACCACCCCCCTGCCGCGGAGGCGGTTCAGAGCGTCGGCAAGCCTCCCGGTGAGCTTCTCGAACAAGCTCTTCCTCCAGAGAATGTGGCAACCGGTCTAAGTAGAAAAGTATACGATTCCCGGCGGGCCGTTTCAAGTGCCGGGTTCCCGGGACTTTCCGGGAGGGTCGCGCAGTCCTCGCCGGGAATCCCGCACTGCCTCAGCGAAGGCTCTGGATCGCGGCGGCCGGATCGCCCGCGCGGGAGATGAACGACCCCGCTATCAGGATCCCGGCTCCGAGCTCCCTGAGCGCCCTCGCATTGTCCGCCGTGACTCCGCCGTCCACGGACACCGAGGCGGTGGAGCCCGCCCTGTCGAGGATGCTCCTGACCTCGGCGATCTTCGGTCTGACGTAATCAAGGTGCTTCTGCCCGCCATATCCCGGATTGACGGTCATGACCAGGACATCGTCCAGGCAATCGACGCACCAGCGGATGCAGCAGGCCGGGGTGGCGGGGTTGAGGGCTGCTCCCGCCCTGGCGCCGAGTTCCCGTATCCTCTGCAGCAGACGGTCGAGATGAGGCGCAGCCTCCGCGTGAATGGTCACGAGCGCGCATCCGGCGTCGACGAAACCCTCTGCGAGAGTTCCCGGCGCCGAAACCATGAGGTGGGCCTCCACGGGTATCGTGACGCGCGCCCTGACGGCCCTTGCCACGCCGGCTCCGAATGTCAGCTCCGGGACGAACACGCCGTCCATGACATCGAGATGGATCCTGTCCGCCCCGGCCTGCTCGAGCCTCGCAGCCTCGTCTCCGAGCCTGCCCATGTCGCAGCTCAGCAGGGAGGCTGCCACCTCCGCCCGCCTCACCAGGCACCCCATCCTTCGCCCTGCTCGCCGGTGCTGTCCGCAGGCGAAGGGGCGACTCCACCGGAGACCGTCACCCAGACCGTGTCGCCCTCCGAGAAGCTCCCCCCGGGCGAGGGCTCTTGGCCGGAGATGAGGGAGCCGGACCGGGGTGCTCCGTCCCTGTAGACGAGGACGATCGAATGCAGTCCGGCGATGCTGTCGGCGAACCCGGTCTCCATCCCCTGGAAGAGCGGGAGCCCCTGCCAGCCCGTGGAGACCAGCAGCCTGACCGGCGTCTCGACCGAGAGGCTCTCGGGGATCATCGGGCAGACGGCTATCACCGAGCCTTCGGGGATGGTGGGGTGCGGGGCGCGGCTCCTGCCGGCGGTGTAGAGCTGCCAGTCGGCGATCATCTCCTCTGCCTCGGTTGCGGTGAGACCGGGGAGAAGCTCGGGATGGTACTGCCTGAACAGCGGGCCCACGTTCCAGAAGATGCTGACGGGAGATCCCCTCGGAACCTGGCTGCCAGGCCCGGGATCCTGCCTCACGACGAGGCCCATGGTCTCCAGGTCGCCGTACTCGGACCACTGCGCGGCGAGCACGAGGCCGGAGGATTCTATCTCTCGCTGGGCGTCCTGCCTCGCCATGCCGATCACCGAGGGCACCGCGACGGGCTGGGCATTGGCGCCGAGCGCGGATACGAACCTCGGAGTGCTGAAGACCAGCGGTGCGGTCAGCAGCCCCGCCAGGAATGCGAGCACCGCTCCGGCAAGCGCCAGCAACAGGAACCTGCGGATGCCGCTCATGACTCCCTCGTCCAGCATGCGGCGAAATGACCGTCTATTCCATGCTCCGGTGGAAATATGCCAAGCAGCCCGTCCCTGACAAGAACCGGAGGCGCCGGGAAGGGAAGCCTCCTGAAGCCGGGATGCGACTGCTCGAACCGGATGACCTGTTCCTCGCGCTCCTCCTTCTCCAGGCTGCAGACGGAGTAGGAGAGCCAGCCCCCTCTGGCGACCGCGGCGGCGGCCTCGTCGAGAAGCTCCCTCTGGAGCAGGGAGCACTCGGCGAGCCTGTGCGCCGACCAGCCCCATCTCGCGTCGGGATGCCTGCGATAGATGCCCGTCGATGTACACGGCGCGTCCACCATGATCCCCGGCATCCCCGCCAGGGGCAGCCTCCTGCCGTCGGCCACGACGGGCAGGCTGTGGGACAGCCCGAGCCTGACGGCGTTCTCCCGCCACCTCGCGAACCTGGCTGCCGGGGTGTCGATCGAGATCACGAGCCCGAACGCGGGGTCGAGATGTACGGTCTTGCCTCCGGGAGATGCTCCTATCTCGGCAGCGGAACAGCCGCCGAGGGAGGCCACGCCTTCGCCGACGATCGCAGCGGCCTCGTCCTGCAGGTAGAGGGATCCGATCGCGGACGCCTCAGGGATATGCCCGCTCCTCTCCAGGGCCTTGAAGCCCGGGATGTACCGGCCCTCCCCGCCTTCGTCCCGCGACCAGCCGCCCAGAGGGGGCACTTCGTTGTCCCAGGCCATGAGCGCTTCGGCTCTCTCCCGGCCGAACGCCGCGACCCACCTTCCGTACAGGTCCTTCGGGTGGGACAGCCTGACCCAGGGCTCGAGCCCCTCGATCTCGCCGTCGCGCGCGAGCCTCCTGAGCACGGCGTTGGCGTACGAGCGGCCCGAACCGTCGGCGGCGCTGCATGCGGTCGAGACTGCGGCGTGCGCGGGCATCCCCATCACGAGCATCTGGACGGCACCTATCCGGAGAGCCGAGAGGACCTGCGGATGGAGCCTGCCGAGGGGCCTCGAGGAGTACGCCTCCAGGGTGGCGTCGAGCCTGAGCCTCCAGATCGTGACCTCCCGGACGAGCCTGAAGGCCAGTGCCCGGTCTCTCGGATCGTCCGGCATCACGACATCGCCGCCGCCCGTGAGCATGCGGGCCGCGGCGATGCGCGCCTGTGCGCCCGGCGGATCAGGCCTGTGCGACGTTCTCCACCCTCTCGAGATCGGCGAAGGACTGCCTGAGGGTTCTCTCGACGCTGTACTGCAGCGTGAGGGCGGCGAAGGCGCATCCCGAGCACGAGCCCTTCAGCCGCACACGGACCACGCGGCCTTCGATCCCGACGAACTCGATGTCCCCACCGTCGTTCTGGAGCATGGGCCTGATCTTCTCGATCTCCGCCCTGACGTTCTCCTCGTTGAACTCCAGCTTGTCTGCCATGGTCATCCCTTCATCGATAGACGGGCCCGCCGTCACCTGTCTCCGGGCTGTGTACGCCGCAATATAGCCAGCGCGGCGGCAGCGGGCTCGAAGGAGGGATCGTCTGCCAGGGCGGCCATCCACCAGCGCCCGGCCTCCTCGGGACGGCCCTCCCTCAGCTCGAGCAGCCCGAGGTCGTACATGGCATCGGTCCTGTTCTGGCTGATCCGGTCGCCCCTCTCGAAGGACCTGTCGATCGCCTCCATGAAGAGCGCTCTGGCCCCTTCGGCATCTCCGGCCTCGACGTGAGCCAGGGCGTCGTGGAATGGCATGTTGACTCCGGACTTCTCCACCGTCCCCCCCGTCACGGCGGCGAGGGCGATCCCGGCGGCCGCGCCCAGGGGCATCAGGGCGAGGCCCTTCCTCCATTTCGATGCGAACCTGGCCACCAGGACCGGGACGAGGAACGGCACGCACGGGAGCCTGAGCCTGGAGGTCACGAAGAATGCGAGCGTCCCCGCGGCGAGCAGGAGGGACCACAGCAGGAGGCGTGCCTCGGCGCCCGACGGCTTGCCGGCGAGCAGGGCTCCCGGCAGCAGGAGGAAGAGCAGCAGCCCGGGGAAGGCCACCGGAGGGGGTGTCAGCAGGAGCCGGAGAGGCGGGGAGAACCTCCTGCAGTAGTACATGTCGTAGTTTCCCGGGATCTCCACCGGCGAGAACAGATACAGGAGCTTCCTCGCCATGAGTCCGAGCCATGCCGCGGGATCGTCGGCGATACCCCTGAGAGTCCTGGCAGACCACCAGGACGAAACGGCCGACGCGCTCAGGCCGTCCGGCGCAAGGAGCACGGCGGCGTCGTGCACGTTGTCCGAATAGGCAGCCCCCGGCTCGCGCGGCGGGACCCTCATGGGCGCAAAGGCGGTATACCCGTCCGAATCGGGGGAGTTTCCTATATAGAAGTTGATGCCTCCCTGGCTGGAGACCACGTCGAGCGGGTCTCCGGAGACTGCGTTGACCGCCCAGACCGCCGCGATCGGAAGAGCGAACAGAGGGAGCCGCCGCAGCCCCCGTGTCAGGCCGGCCGAGGCCACGGCTGCCGGGAGCAGCAGCGCGGAGCCGGGCCTGGTGACGACCGACAGCCCCAGGAGGAGCATCCCCGCGGAAGGCCTCCCCGACTCCAGCGCGAGGAAGGCTCCCATGAGCAGGACCAGGTAGAGGGGCTCCAGGAGGGCGGTTGCCGAGAGAAAGAAGGAAGGAGCCCAGAGCGCCCAGATGGCCGAGGCCGCGACGGCCGGTCCGCGTGGCATCATCCGGCGGGCGATCGACGCCAGGATGGCCGAGGAGGCCGCGGTGAGCAGGGACGAGAGCAGCGCGACGGCGGTCATGGAGCGCCCTGCCGCGGCGAACACCGCCCCCAGGAGCATCGGGTACAGGGGTGCCCTGAAGAACGGGGCGTATGCTGTGATGTCGCCGGCAGCTATCCTTCCGGCCCATTCCATGTGCCAGGCCGCATCCACCACGGGATGGTCGAAGAGCGGGTGAGCCGAGAAGAAGCCGGCATGGAGCAGGCAGACGGCAAACGACAGCGCGGCCGCTGCGAGCGGGAGGTTGCCGGGACGGCCGGCGGCCTCCGGGGCGGGCCCTGGGAGGGCCATCAGGGGGTTCCGACCCGCTCTATCGCCGAACTCGTGGAGTATCCGGGGAACAGGGGTACGATCACGACGCGCCCTCCGGCCGAGAGGACCGAGGAGGCCCCGGCTATCTCCCCGGCCCGGTAGTCCCCTCCTTTAACCATCACCGAGGGAGCCAGCGCTTCGACCAGCGCAGCGGGATCGGGCTCGTCGAAGGGCACGACCAGATCGACGAAGCGGATGGCGGCCAGGCATGCCATCCTGCTCTCGAGGGGCATGACAGGCCTTCCGGCCCCCTTCAGGCGCCTCACGGAGCAGTCGGAGTTCACCCCCACTACGAGGTAGTCTCCCTCCCGCGAGGCGGCCTCGAGAACGACGATATGCCCCTTGTGCAGTATATCGAAGCAGCCGTTGGTGAATACGACTGTCCTGCCCGCCAGTCTCTGCTCCTCGCAGGCCGAGGCCGCCACGGAGCGGTCGGTCAGTATCCTTCCGCCGCTACAGTTCATCGCGCATCTCCCTGAGAATGTCGGCGGGCTTCACCGCGTAGACCCCCGGCACCGCACAGACAGCTGCGGCCGCCAGGTTCGCCAGCTCCGCGGACCTCTCGAAGCCGAGTGAGGCGGCGATCCCCAGGGCCATCACGGCGATGACGGTGTCGCCGGCTCCCGAGACATCGTACACCCTCCTGGCCGCGGTAGGCCTGGAGACCGGCTCCCTCCCCTCGACCGCGAGCACGGAGCCCTGCTCACCCAGCGTGACCAGCACAGCCGTTGCCCCGAGCCTGCCCAGCAGGACCCTCGCCGCTGCCGCCGCATCCCGGGGCCCCCTTATCTCCATCCCGGTTATCCGCGAGGCCTCCAGGCGGTTCGGCTTCACCAGCGTGCAGCCCTGGTAGGCCAGGAAGTTCCTGAACTTGGGGTCCACGGCCACCGGGATGCCCCTCGTCCTGCATTCGGAGACGACCGTCGCGATGAGGCCGGGGCTGATGCAGCCCTTGTCGTAGTCCTCGAACAGGACCGCGTCGCACCTGTCCAGCAGACCGGTGACGGCCACCAGCAGGGAGTTCCCCACGGCTTCGTCAGGCGTGTCGGTGACTTCCCTGTCTATCCGCAGTATCTGCTGGTTCCTCGAGACGATCCTCGTCTTGGAAGTGGTGGGGCGAGAGCGGTCGGCCATGACCGCGGAGGTTTCGATCCCCGCAGCCCCCAGGAGATCGAGCAGCATCGAGCCGTCCGCGTCGTCGCCTGTCAGCCCGGCGATCATGGGCCTCCCGCCGAGGGATGCGACGTTCATTGCGACGTTTGCCGCGCCGCCGGGAACGCTGCGCTCCCCCCCGGGCTTCAACGCCACGACGGGGACGGGGGCCTCCGGCGAGATCCGCTCGACCTCGCCCTCGAGGTAGTGGTCGAGAATCAGGTCGCCTATCACGAGGACGCCTCTTCCCTCGAGAGTGCCCAGGTCTCTTGCCGCTGAATCTCTTGAGCTCATCTGCATCTCCCGGGAACGGGTACTTGACCGGAGGGTCGCGCCTCTGGTAACATCCTGCGCAACACCAGCGACCAGGAGGTGAAAATGCTCAAAACACCGCCACGGATCAACATCAGGCCCGAGGACGCAGACGGGGAGTACAGCAACCTCGCCCTGGTGTCCTTCTCGAAGGCCGAATTCATCCTCGACTTCGCCCGGATCATGCCCGGGGTCCCGGCAGCGTCCCTGAAGGCGAGGATCATCCTCTCGCCGCACAGGGTCAAGGCGCTGATCTCCGCGCTCGAGAGCCAGACGAAGGCATACGAGGCCAAGTTCGGCAAGCTCGAGGACGGGGACTTCCAGTCCTCGATAGGTTTCCAGAATCCTTCCGCGATGGGCGGAGAGGAGCAGTGACCCCTGGCTCGGGCAGGCATCCGGGAGCCATCCTCTCGACGGCTCTCTCCATCGCCTTCGCCTTCGTGCTGTGGCTCGTGGCGCTGGGACGGCACACCTTCGACCTCGAAGTGCAGGTCCCTGTGCAGCCCCCGGCCCTCCCCGACACCCTTGTCGCCATCGAGTCCTCCCTGCCGGAGAGCATAACGGTGCACCTCACCTCCACCGGCACCGCGATGCTCGGCGATCAGATCAGGGGAGGCCCGGCATGGGTCTCCCTCCCGGTGGTCCCGGCCGACCTGGCGGGTCCATTTCCCGCAAAGACCGTGCACAGGCTCGAGATCACCGACCTGAGGTGGAACGGGAGGCCCTTCGACGCCCTGGAGACCTGCACCTTCGAACCGGCCCAGCTCTTCCTCGAGATAGACCGCTCCCGCACCGCCTCGATCCCCGTCGGGGTGGTCTCGGCAGGACCTGTGCCCTCCAGGTATTTCTGGACCCGCTGCGACCCCGGTTCGATACAGGTCTCCGGGGCGGCTTCGGTGGTCGACATGCTCGACAGCGTCCGAACCGCTCCCGTGCCGCCGGGAGAGCCGGCCGGAGCCGCCGGCCTGGAGCCTCTGGCGTCCGTGACCAGCTTCACCCCCCCGTCGGTGAGGGCATGGCTCACAAACCCCGTCGCTGTTGTCTCCTTCGACGATCTGGGCATCTCCGCTCAGCTTGACACCCCGGAATGAACGCCCATAGATTCACGCGAAGCAGAAAGTCAGACCCGACAAGTCAGTGCCGCGGAGGGTATGCAACATGAGGGGCAAGCGTCTCGTCAGGGTTCTCATCGTTCTACTGGCAGCCCTGCTCGTCTACAGGATCTACGCCAGGGTGCAGACCCACCGGGTCCCGAGGGACCTCTGCCGGGTTCAGATGGAACTCCTGGCCACCGCCGACATCAACTACATGTACCAGAATGACGGCGCCATAGCCCCCGACCTCGCCACCCTACTCGACTTCGCAGACCTGCCCGACAGCGTCGGCGTCTGTCCGCTCATCTGGGCCGAGGACATCCCCGAGTCCACCTACTTCTACGATCCCAAGCTGGCTCTGGGCTCCCAGTTCGCCATCTCGTGCAACAACCTCGAGCGCCATGGCGGCGTGGTAGGCGGCTTCGTCGAGAAGGAGTTCCCCGACTCCCTCTTCCTGGAGCCCGACTGGGCGGTCACATACAGGCGCATGGCCTATCTCGAGTACGCCGAGGCCCGCCGGCTGGACGCCTCCCGCTCCAACCTCGTCAGGGTCTCCGAGGAGCAGGCCACATATCTGGGCAACAGGTACCCGCTGGTCCTCAGGCCGGCGGAGCTGGCCGACCTCTCGATAAACACGGCCGACATGATCGATCCCATGGGCGGCGAGTACGTGTTCGAGATCCAGCCCGACACCGCATACGTCTTCTACCAGAATCCCGACAGGAGAGGCCGGGCCAGGGGCGATTCCGTGGTTGTCCAGACCTACAGATTCGTGGGATGGACCACATCCGATCCGGACGTCTCCAGGATCCAGGTCTACTACTCGCATCCTCTCCGCTTCCCGAGCCGCGCCGAGGGCGCAGGCACCGGCGACAACGATCTCCTGGTCGTGGAGAGGCTCTGGGATGTCAGCGCACTCGGCACGCTGCAGACAGACAAGCGCGAAGTGGACCTCCTCGACGGCCCAAGGTGGGACACCCTCCTGCAGCTCCGCGCCTCGGAGAGCGGCCAGTAGGCCAAGCGCTCCTGGAACCTTGCAGGCGCCAGCGGTTATAGACATTTTGTCCGATGCTCATATCCGGCCGGGCGGACTCCTGTGTCCGCCCTTCCGCAGGAACGGGGGAATTCGATGAAGAGCTTCCTCGACATCGAGGAGAAGGCTGCATCCAGCCACAACCAGTACATCCTCGCGCTCGCCGTATCCAAGCGCGTGAGGCATCTCCGCGCCGGAGCCCCGGCGTTGCTCCCAAACGCAGCATCGAGGCGCTCCATCGAGATCGCCCTCGAGGAGATCGCCCGGAGCCAGATCGAGTACAGGCTCCCCGAAAAACAGGAGCAGTAGCAGTCCTGAACCCTTCCGGAGGAACGAACACATGAAGCTGTCGGCGCTTATTCCATCCCTTTGCCTGCTCGTCGCCGTAGCGGGCTGCGGCTCTTCGCAGACCAGCCCCGGCGCCTCCGACTCTACAGTCGTCCTCGCGACGGTCGGCGATGTGCAGATAACGACCCAGACCATCCGACAGGAACTCGACATGATCCCGCCCTACCAGAGGGCCAGCTTCGAGACCCCCGAGGGGCAGCGGGTCCTCCTCGACCACCTGATCGAGCGCGAGCTGCTCCTCCAGGCCGCAGAGGATGCAGGCCTCGAGCAGGATTCCACGGTCCAGGCCCAGGTCGAGCTGGCGATGCAGCAGGTAGAATTCGCCCGTCAGCGCGCGCTCATAACCGTCTACTACGAGCAGCTCGTGGTCGACCAGGTCCAGATCCCGGACTCCGCGGTGACCGCCTACTACAACCAGCATGTCGGAGACATCTATCATCAGCCCGCCCAGGTTAAGGCCTCGATGATCCTCACGGCCGACCAGGCCGCCATGGACGAGGTCATGTCCCTCGTCGAATCAGGCAGCCCGTTCGACTCCACTGCGATGGACCTTTCCGAGCACGCCCCGACGAGCAGCCTCGGCGGCGATCTCGGCTGGATCACGGCCGATTCCCCCCTGCCGTACCTGGGAAGCCAGCCCGAGATAGCAGCGGCTCTCTTCGCGGCTGCCCCGGACGAAGTGGTGGGCCCCTTCACCACCGAGATAGGCATGGTCCTCTTCAAGGTCACCGACAGGATGGAGGACGGCGCCCAGCCTCTCGCGGATGTCCGCGAGTCCATCGTGAACATCCTCAAGCCGGCCCAGGTCAACGACTACTTCCAGAACACCGTCATGCCGTCCCTGCGCGAGAGGTACGAGGTGTCCGTCAACGAGGACGCCTTCCTCCCCGGCCCCGATGTCCCGGCCGACTCCCTGATGTCGCTGGCGCAGAGCATGATGGAAACGAGCCCCGAGAGGGCCGTCAGGTACTTCCAGCTCTATGTCGAGCGCTTCCCCGACGATGCCAAGGCATACCAGGCCATGTTCCTCATCGGCTTCACATACTCCGAGTACCTGAGGGACTACGACAATGCCAGGACGGCCTTCAACGCGATGATCACCCGCTACCCCGACTCCGAGCTGACGGATGACGCGCAGTGGATGCTCGACAATATGGAGACCCCGATAGACAGCCTCATCCCGCAGGACAGCACGGGAGTCAACGGCTGACGCGGAGCTTCCGCGGCATGGACAGGGGGTCCTCGCGGCCCCCTGTCTGTTTTCTTGCCCTGCGGATTTGACTGGCGCCATATTCCGCCGGAACGGAGGCTCCTCATACATGTGCAGGAAGCTCTGCCTTCTTCTCCTGATACTGGGGACCGCCTGCGTAACGGCCCCGGGTGGCCGCGGCTCCGAGGCAGCGGCCGACGCCATGCTCGACAGCGGAGAGTTCGCATCCGCCGAAACCGCCTATTCCGAGCTCGTCGCAGCCGGTCCCGACGATCCCCGGAGGGCGGACTGGCTCGTCGGCAGGGGCCTGGCACTTCTCGGACTGGGCAGGTTCGACGAGGCCCTGGCTTCATCCTCCCTGGCTTCGGCCGCAGCGGTCGACGAGCGGCAGCGCAGCAGGTCCCGCCTGCTGGAAGCCATGGCGGAATCGGCTTCCGGCAATCCCCAGAGGTGCGCCCGCGCCCTTTCAGAGGCGGATCCCGAGAGCCTGGGTCCAGACGAGGCCGACCGGGCGGAAGCCCTCGCCTCCACATCCACCTCCTCACTTTCCACACCCGAGCTCAGGGCGATGAGGGACTCGGGCTGGCTCGAGCCCTGGGTGCTGCTCGAGCTCTCGACCAGATACGCCTCCGAGGGTGACGCCGATCGCTCCGCCCTCTGCATCTCCGAGCTGGACAGACTCTATCCGGGCTTCCGCGAGCGGCACGGCGGTCCGGGTCCCGACATCGAGGGGCCCGATGCGGCGTATATCGCTCTCCTCCTTCCCCTCACGGGGGACGGATCCGCGTATGCCTGGCAGATCCGCAAGGGCGTGGAACTCGCCTTCCAGCGGTCAGCGGACCTGTATGCCGGCCTCCCCGAGCTCTCGGTCCGGGACACCGGCGGCAGCGACTCCGAGCTCCTCCGTCTCGCGGAAGGCCTCGGGAACGATCCGAACTGCGTCGCTGTGCTCGGTCCCATGACCACCGACCAGGTGCTTTTCATCTCCGGAACGGCCGCTTCGGAGAAACTCCCGTTCCTGTCTCCCTCGGCCACCTCCGCGGAGGTCGACGAAGCCGGCGAATTCGTCCACAGACTTGCCCCGGCCGCATCCGACGAAGCCGTCGCCATGGCCGAATACGCGGTTCAGGAAGCCGGCTGCAGGCGCCTCGCCATCCTCCACAGCTACACCTCGGGCTCCGTCGCCCAGGCCGAGCAGTTCGAGGCCACCATCGAGGATCTCGGAGCCACCGTGGTCTCGACCAGGGGTTTCAATACCGACGATACCGACTTCCGGAGCCAGATAACCTCGATAAGAGCCGCCGGAGCCGACGGCATATTCCTGCCCGTCAGCGCTTACGAGGCAATCCAGATAGCTCCGCAGCTCAAGTTCTACTCGGTCGACCTCCCCATTTTCGGCACCTCGGGCTGGGACAACGAGCTGGTGACCAGGATGGGCGGCGACACTGTCGAGGGCGCGGTGTTCACATGCTCCTTCGGCGCATCCTCCCTCTATCCTCCCACGGCGAGGTTCGTGTTCCACTACAGGCGAGCCAACGGCGAGGACCCCTCGCTTCTCGCCGCACAGGGATACGACGCGGCCTCTCTGCTGCTCTCGGCCTGGTCCGACGGCTGTACGACGAGGGATGCGCTGGAGGCCCGGCTCGACCGCTCAGGCGTCCTGTCGGGCGCCGCCGGGAGGAGCACGGTAGGCGCGAGGACGGATGTCAGGTCCTCGTATCCGATGGTCACCATCACCGACGGGGAGATCGTGGGACTTGAGTAGCTCCTTCTGGGGAGTGGACATCGGCGGCACGACGACGGTGATCGGCCTCCTCGACGGAGGCTCGTTCCGAAAGGCCGCTGCGATCCCCACCAGGGCTGCAGAAGGTCCCGATTCGCTTTTCCACAGGATCGCGGAGCTCACCGCGGAGGCGGACTGCCGGCCCCTGGCGATAGGCGTCGGCATAGCCGGACTGGTCGATCGCGACCGCGGCCTTCTCTCCTTCTCACCCAACCTCCCGGGCTGGGTGGAGCTCGACGTGGCAGCCGGCCTCGGGCGCATGTGCGGGGTCCCCGTCGTCGTGGAGAACGACTGCAACGCGTTTGCATACGGGGCGATCTCGTCCGGGCTCGTGCCTTCCGAAGGCCTCAGGCTCTTCCTCACGCTCGGCACAGGAATCGGCGGCACCATCATCCACCAGGGCCGGATACTCCACGGCACCGGCCATGCAGGCGAATTCGGCCACATGCCCGTCGAGGCTTCGGGCCTCCCGTGCCCCTGCGGTTCGACAGGATGCTGGGAGCGCTACGCCGGTCTCTCGGCGCTGCTCGGGTACTGCCGGGAGCGCGGCGCCGATGTGAGCGATTCGCTCGAGGCAGCGGACCTCGCCCGGAAGGGCTCCGGGAAGTGCATCTCGGCGTTCTCCGAATTCGGGCGGTGGGTGGGCATCGGGCTGGCCGGCCTGGCCAACTGCTTCAGTCCGTCCGGATTCCATCTCGCCGGCGGCCTCGCCGGCGCATGGGACCTTTTCGAGGGCTCTGCGAAGACGACCTTCACGGCCCGCTGCACGCATCCCTGGGAGGTCGGCGTGCTGGAGGCCTCCTCCGATGCGGGGGCCTCGGGAGCCGCAATGCTCGCCCGGGATTTCTCCGGATGAGCATCCTCGCCATCCTGGCGGTCCTGGCCCAGGCCGATACGGCAGATTCGCTCCAGCAGTCCATGGAGGTGATCGCCTATTCGGCCGATTCCATCGTCCTGACCGTGGAGACGCGCGATATCGTGCTCGTCGGCTCCTCCCGGATCGACTACCGCGACATGGCCCTGGAGGCCGACACGGTCCACTACGAGCCCTCAGTGGAGACCGTGCGCGCCTCCGGCTCACCCGAGCTCTTCGACAGGGGCGAATCCATACGCGGCAGCAGGATGTTCTACAGTCTGAGAACGCGCAGGGGCAGGATAGAAGCTGCCGATTCCCGATACGAGTTCGGCTACTACAGCGGCAGCTCCATCACGCAGGTGGGTCCCCGGGAGTTCAACATCACCGACGCCCGTTTCACGACCTGCGAGAACGACTCCGAGCCTGACTACTACATCAGGAGCCCGCGGATGAAGGTGTTCCAGAACGAGCGAGCGGTCGCCAGGCCTGCATACCTCTACATCTCGGACACCCCTGTCTTCTACATCCCCTTCGGGGTGTTCCCGCTGAGGCAGGGAAGGCAGTCGGGGTTCACCATCCCCAGGTTCGGGCAGACCTCCAGGGACGGCAGGTACCTGAGGGGCTTCGGATACTACTTCGCCTTCTCGGACTACATCGACCTCCTGGTGGACGGGGACATAATGGAGAGGACCCGCTTCGCAGCCTCGGTGGAGGAGAGGCACGCGCTCCGTTACGTCCACTCGGGCAGGACCGTCATGGAGTGGAGGCGCGAGTTCCAGACCCACCTCGACAGGTGGCGCCTCTTCGGGGAGCACCTGCATGACCTTGCGGACGGGACTACTGTCAGGCTGCGCGGCGAGTTCCTGAGCGACAGGAGCTACCTGGCGGACACCCACGAGGACCCCTACGACCGCATGGAGAAGGAGATCAGGTCCTGGGCGAGCGTCAACCGCATGCTCGGGAGGGCCTCGGTGCAGCTGGTCCTCGACCGGACCCAGTACCTGGGCACCGATCCTGACAGCATCGCCGACGAGCTGGAGATAGCTCAGAGCCTTCCCGACCTGAGGGTCAGCCTGCCCTCCTCCCCCGTCTTCGGCACTCCCTCGGACCCGACGCGGCGCACCTTCTGGAACACGCTCTACTGGAACCTCTCCTCGCACTACATCGCGCTGGACAACCGCAGGGAGGAGACCCGGACTACGCATTCCGGGCTTCGCACGGTCTCGGAGCTGACCGCATCGAACAGGCTCTGGGGGATCCTGAGCCTGTCGCCGCACGTGTCCGCGACGATGACGGTCTACGACAGGGACAGATCGGGGAACTCCCTCCCATGGTGGATCTCGGGCGCCGCCGGGATAACCGCCCAGACGGACCTGTATGGAGTCTTCCAGACCGGACTCCTGGGATACTCCGCGCTCAGGCACACGATCACGCCTGGCATCTCCTTCGGGTACGTCCCGGGCACTTTCCTGTCATCCCGCGAAGATGGAGGATTCGGCACGGCTTCCGCCGATTCCGCGGAGGAGAGGTATTACAGCTTCTCCGACCTGTCTCTCCCCTCCGCGGTCGAGCGGCTCACCTTCTCCCTGTTCCAGAGGCTCGAGGGCCGCAGGGTCGATGGGGACATGGTGGAGAGGGCGGATCTCGCCACTCTGGAGATATCGACGACGGCCGACCTGGGGCGGAGCGACTCCGTCTTCACTCCTCTGACCGCCTCGCTCACCCTGGCTCCCTTCGATCAGCTCTCCATGTCCACCGACGCCGCCTGGGACTTCAATTCGAGCCGGATGGAGGAGGTCGACTTCACAACCACCCTGAGGCTCGTCGGAAGCGATCCCACGCTCCTCCCGGACACCATCCCGGCTTCGGCCGGCATGCCGTGGCGACTTTCGCTGTCGCATTACTACCGTCTCGGCATCGGCGATGCCGGAGACCTCAGCAAGCTCAGGGCGAGCGCCGCGCTGTCCCTGACGCCGTCCTGGTCCATCGAGTACGGCTCCTACTACGACCTCCTGGAGTCGTCCTTCATCACGCAGACCTACACTCTCAGGCGCGACCTGCACTGCTGGGAGGCCATCTTCACGCGGCACATCTCGGACGCCGACACCGGCTTCTACTTCAGGATCAACATCAAGGAGCTTCCCGACATCAAGATCGAACAGCATGTCAGCCAGTTCTGAACCCGGAAGGAAGGAATCCGTCATGGAAGGGAAGGACCTCGAGATAATCAAGGGGGCCATACTGCTCGAGCGGAAGGGCAGGGCCCTGTACTCCACGACCGCCGCCGGGGCGTCATCCCCGGCACTGAGGCAGCTCTTCGAGACTCTGGCCGAGGAGGAGGAGAAGCATCAGGCCTGGCTCGAGAGGAGCTATGTCGAGCTGGCGACCGAAGGGCGCGCCAGCGGTCTCGGGCCCGCGGGGGAGGTTCCCGGGACCGTCATCCCCTCGCTGATCGAAGCCGTGAAAGCCCAGATCGGTGCGGCCTCGAACGAGGCGGCAGCCATCTCGGCCGCGATGGCCCTGGAACAGGGAGCCGTCGCGTTCTACTCGGCGGGGGCGAGGGATGCTTCAGATCCGGAATCCAGGAAGCTGTTCGCGCTCCTCTCAGGGTGGGAGGGAACGCATCTCGAGATGCTCGCGGCCCTGGATGAGGAGTTGAGGAAGTCGATCTGGTTCGACAACTCGTTCTGGCCGAGCATCTAGTTTGGCGTCTTCGCGAGCATTTTGTCTTTTTATGTTTTCTTGTTATGAAAGATATGGTCGAGAGTGCTGTCGAAGGCCGATACAGTCAATTCCGACGCATGGCTGGACGCTTGACATGAGCGTTTATGACGCCTACACTACCGGCAAGGTCGGTGGAAAGGGGGTGACTCGGTGACCAAGAAGGATCTGGTTGCGCACGTTGCCGCTCACGCCAGTCTTACCAAGAAGCAGGCTGGAATGGCGGTTGATGCCTTCCTCGATGGACTCAGCGGAGCCATCGCGGAGAAGGAGGGGAAGGTCAGCCTCGTCGGCTTCGGGACTTTCTCGAACAAGACCAGGGCTGCCCGAACCGGTGTCGATCCCAAGACTCACGCCCGGAAGACTTATCCGGCGAAGAGGGTTCCTCACTTCAAGGCTGGCAAGACCCTGAAGGAGCTCGTCGAGAAGGGCCCCAGGAGACCAGCGGCCAAGAAGCACTAGAAGTGCAGCGGGGGGGGCGGGAATCCTGTCCCCCCCGCTTTGCTTTACCCATCGAATCATGCCTTCCGGAGCAGCGGTCATAATCGTAAGCTACAACAGTGCCTCCACTCTCGGAGACACTCTCGATTCGCTGCTCTCGCTCGAGGCCTACGAGCGTCCTGCCGAGATAATCCTGTTCGACAACTGCTCCCGCGATACGAGCGCGGAGGTGGGCGAGTCCCGATCAGGCGTGAGGGTCATCAGGAGCGGGCGGAACCTTGGTCTCGCAGCCGCGGCGACCGAGGCATCGTCCATCTCCCGTCAACCCAGGCTTCTGCTCCTGAACCCCGATGTCCTCGTCCAGCAGGGCTCTATCGCCGCTCTCCTGGAATTCGAGGAGCTGCACCAGGACGCCGGTGTCGCAGGACCGGCGATGTACTCTCCCGAGGGTGAATTCCAGCCCACCGCGCGCACATTCCCCACCCTGCTCGACATCGCGGGGCGCAGGACGCCGCTGGGCAGGCTCCCCTCCATCCACAAGCGCGTGGTGAGGCACCTGGGGCTCTGCCCGTCCGTCGATCCGATCGCGGCCGACTGGCTGGTCGGCGCAGCCATCTGGCTCACGAGGAAGGGCCGGACGGCTCTCGGAGGGTTCTCGCCGCGCTACTTCCTCTACTTCGAGGACGTGGACCTCTGCTGGAGGTCATGGGAGGCGGGCCTGGGAGTCTGGTGGGTGCCACAGGCCCGAGTGACCCATGTCTGCAGGCGCGAGAGCGCGGGAAAGCCCGGGAAGGCCCTTTGGATGCATCTGAGGAGCATGTGTAGATTCTACCTGGACCACCCACGGGCGGCTTTCGGCCGGGAGACTCGATGACTCGACGGCGCAGCGCACTTGCCTCTCTTGCGATACCCGCAGGCGATTTCCTGCTCATCGTCGGCGTCTTCCTCCTGGGATACTGGATAAGGCACTTCGCGATTCCCGCCATCCTGCCCGGCCTGTTCGGGCCGCCTGCCGGCTTCCGCCTCTCGGCCACCCACTACCTCATCTCCGGCACGGTCATGGGCGCTGTCCAGATCATCCTCCTGCAAGCCTTCGGCTCCTACAGGGAGAGCCGCGGTGTGGCAGGGATCGAGGAGCTGGTCTGGATACTCAGATCATCCTTCATGGCGGTAGTCATCACCTTCGCCGTGAGCTTCGCCGCCAGGCAGCACTTCTATTCGCGCTTCGTTCTCGTCTTCGCCTTCCCCGCAGTCTCCATAGCCCTCGCGGTCTGGCACAGGGGATGCCGCCGGATGCTGGCCGCTATCTCGAGGAAGGCCGGCAGGCTGAGGAAGGCCGTCCTGTACGGCTGCGGAGAGCTCGCCCGGGACCTGTCGGCGCATCTCGCCGGCAGCGCATCCATCCCATGCTCGGTCTTCGGATTCATCAAGCCCCTGGGCAGCAGCGATCCCTGCGTGGTAGAAGCCTTCGAGCACCCCGCCGACCTGTCGGCATGGATGAAGGAGCGCTCGATCGACTTGCTGGTGGTGGCCGACACCACCCTCCCCCGAGACGAGACCGCCGGGGTCATCTGGAGCTGTGAGCACTCGGGCCTCTCCTACATGCTCGTGCCCGACGTGTTCACCCTCGTGAGCCACACCACGAGGGTTACGAGCCTGGCGGGGACGGCGCTCATCGAATCGGTCCCGCCTCCGCTCCGGGGCTTCAGGCGCATGTTCAAGAGGGGCATCGATATGACGCTCGTCCTCGTGGCGCTTCCGTTCCTGGCCCTGCCCGGCCTCCTCCTGGCCCTGGCCGTGGCTCTGGACTCGAAGGGCCCTGTGTTCTACGTGCAGACGCGGCTGGGGCGCGAGAACAAGCCCTTCCTCATCTACAAGTTCAGATCGATGAGGGTGGGCGCGGACAGGGAGAAGGCGGCTCTGCTGGGCATGAACGAGGCGTCCGGCCCCATCTTCAAGATGAAGAGCGACCCCAGGGTGACCCGTGTGGGCAGGTTCCTGCGCAGATGGAGCCTCGACGAGCTCCCGCAGATCATCAACGTGCTCAGGGGCGAGATGAGCCTCGTCGGTCCCCGTCCCCCCATCCCGGAGGAGGTCGAGAGCTACAGCGAGAGGCATCTGAAGCGCCTGCAGACGATCCCGGGCATGACCGGCATCTGGCAGGTCTCGGGCAGGAGCCAGCTCGGGTTCGAGGAGATGGTCAAGCTCGACCTGTACTACATGGACAACTGGTCCGTATGGCTGGACATGGCGATCCTCCTCCTGACCGTCCCTGCGGCTCTGTCGAGAAGAGGGGCGTACTAGAATTGGCCTGCGCCTCCGACCGCCGCTCCTCCACGGGCGTGCTCGACGACCCTGCGCTGGTTTACATCCGTGAGAACGTGACCGGCAGGAACTCGGAGATAGTCACACCCTTCGGCACCAGGCGGCTCCGCTATTTCCACTATGCGGCTTCCGGGCTCTCCTTCGACCCAATCGAGCGCGTCATCTTCTAGCAGGTGCTC
>DIAQ01000057.1:0-3010 GCA_002414865.1 candidate division Hyd24-12 bacterium UBA5074
GCGGAGACGAGCAGATCCACTGCATCCCGCTCGTCGAGAAGCGCGAGCTCGAGCTCGATACACTCCGGCGGAAGGCCTTCGTGCCGGTATTCCATGTCGAAGACTATCGTGCCGGCGCCGGGATCGCGCCTGACGGATTCGACCAGGGACACCTCTCCGAGGGCGCTCCTGTGCCGGTACCTCTCCCTGCCGACTTCGAGGGGCCTCCTCGTGAAGGCCGGGCAGGTTTCCGTCAGGAGTACGCCGCCGGGTGCGAGCGCCCCCGCCGCATCGACCGCCAGCGCTTTCCTGTCCCCGGGGTCGAGCACGCAGTGGAGGCCGTTGTAGGGGAACACGACGAGATCGAACGAGCCCCGCCTGAACGGAATGGCCTGTCCCAGGGCCCTCACGCGGATCATGGAGGCTTCCGCCGCTGGTTTCCACAGATGCAGCATGCCGGTGGAGGGCTCGATGCCGACGCTGAGAGCCCCGCCTCTCAGAGAGGTCGCGAGGCGACCTGCGCCGGCGCCGATCTCCAGGCAGCGCCCGGGGCGGGAGGCCCGCATGGACGCATAGAAGAGGAGCTCCCTCTCGTCGACGGGGAAGACATCCCCCTCCTCCATGTCGAAGTACCGGGCATACGAGTCCCAGAGACGGGCGTCGAAGTGCGCGCGGCCGGGCTCCTCAGAAGACCGAATCGGAGTAGCCGCTCCTGATGATGAAATCGTCGGGATCAACCTGCACTCCGTCCACGAATACCTCGTAATGCACATGCGGGCCCACCGCCCGGCCCGTCATGCCGATCCTCGCGATCAGATCGCCGCGCTGGACGGACTGCCCGACCGTCACGCAGACGGAGGAGCAGTGCGCGAAGCGGGTGGAAACCCGCTGTGTGTGCCTTATGACCACATTCAGGCCGTAGCCAGAGGTCCAGCCGCAGAACACGACTATGCCGTCGCCCGGGGCATAGATGGGCGTTCCGGTCCCCTGTGCGATGTCGATGCCTTCATGGTACCGGACGGCTCCCGTATAGGGGTCGATCCTGGGACCGAAGTCGCTGATGTAGTAGCCTTCGGCCGGCCATATCGAGGGTATCCGGCGGAGCTGCTCGGTCATCTCCAGGAAATGCGCGGTGAGCGAATCGTACGCCTGCAGCTCGGCGTCGGCCAGGCGCTCGGCGAGGAGCAGCTTCAAGTCGATGTCGTCGATGTAGCGGAAGAGCTCCTGCCCTTCCCCGGCGCCGGGGTCCGGGATCGAAGGGAACAGGCTCGAGAAATCGATGTTGAGGCCGGCTCCGGCCATCATCACGCGCTCTTCGCGCTCGGAGATCTCCACCAGCCTGGCCGTGAGCTCGTCCACCCTCTCGTTGAGCTGGTAGAGCTCACCTTCGAGTATGCGGGACGAGCTGCCGGAAGCCCCGAAGCCCTGCCTCCTGCCGACCTCGCGGCCGGCCAGGAAGGAGGCGGCGAGGAGCACCGAGATGGTGAGCGCCACCGCGAGCCCGGCCAGCTGCAGTCGGAAGGTGGTGAGCCTGACGAGCCTGCCCCGGCCTGACCGCCAGGGCACCCAGTGCAGAGTTCCGAGTGGCATCGGGCGGGCTGCCCGCTGGTTCCGGCCCTAGCCGAGAAAGAGCAGCAGCGAGTTGCCGTCGGCGCACTCGTACAGCTTGCTGATCGCCCTGTTCTTGAGCTGCCTGACACGCTCGCGGCTGATGCCCATCGTCCTGCCGATCTCGGCCAGGGTATGGCGTCTGTCGGTTCCCAGTCCGAAGAAGAGCTGGATTATCGTCCGCTCGCGGTGGTCGAGGATGTCGAGCATCACGTCGACGCTCTTCTTCATGGCCTCCTGGACGACCGCCTCGTCGGGAGCCACCTGGTTCTCGCTGGCGATCATCTCCTGGAAGGTCTTGTCGCTTCCTTCGTACACGGGGCTGTCGAGAGAGAGATGAGTGCTGTGGATGGACATCATCCCCTCGACCTCCTCGCGGGAGACGTCGAGCTCCTTGGCAATCTCGTCGGTCGTGGGGTCGCGGCCGAGGGAATGGCCCAGCTCGCGGGTGGCACGGCCCATCTTGTAGAGCTCGCCGACCCTGTTGAGCGGGAGCCTGACGATGCGCGACTGCTCGGCCAGGGCCTGGAGTATGGCCTGCCGGATCCACCAGACCGCGTAGGTTATGAACCTGCAGCCCTTCGTCTCGTCGAAGCCCTTGGCCGCCCTGATGAGGCCCACGTTGCCCTCGTTGATCAGGTCCTCGAGGGCCACGCCCTGGTTGGCATACTGCTTCGCGATGCTCACCACGAACCTGAGGTTGGCCTCGGTGAGCTGATTGAGAGCGTCCTGGTCACATGCACGAATACGGCGCGCGAGATCGGCTTCCTGCTCGGATGTGAGTGTCTCCTTGCAGCCGATCTCCCGCAGGTACAACTCGAGCGAGCGACCTTCCGTCCTGCGTGTTGCCAAGTTGCTGGACCGCCTTTCGGAAAAGGCCCTGCATGGGCCGGATTATATAACCCGCACCGGGGCTCGTTGTTCCCGCCTGCCTGGCGAGATGGCCGTCAGGGGAGCTCCGGATGGATTCAGCCCGGCATAATCCGTCAACTTGACGGCCGTGTCAAGTCCGGTCGTCTGGACCCGTTAAAGCCGAATCAAACGACTCGGAGAACAACCTCTGCCTTCATTGTCAATCGCGCAGGGCAATCTGTCAAGGGTTGACCGCGCCTGCCCGCCCTGCACACACTCCAGGCATGGATTGGACTTCTCTCCCGCGCGAACACGCCGCCTGCGTACTCTGCGGAGCGGACGCCCCCGTCCCTCTCTCGACGAGGAAGGGGTGGCCGGTTTCCCGCTGCCCGTGCTGCGGCCTGATCTACCTGTCGGAGAGACCTTCGGAGGCTGCGGTAACGGAGATGTACGGCCGTTCCTACTACGAAGACGGAGACGTGGGCTACAAGGGTTACAGGGAGCTCTTCGACCGGTTCAGGCCTGTCTTCGGCAGGATCTTCGACGCGAGAGCCGCCGAGCTGGAGGCCCT
>DIAQ01000057.1:3423-3984 GCA_002414865.1 candidate division Hyd24-12 bacterium UBA5074
ACCCTGGACACGGCGGACCTGCCTCCCTCCTCCTTCGACGTGATACTGATGCTGGACGTTCTCGAGCATCTCCACCGGCCCTACGATGCCCTTCGCAGGGCGGCCGCCCTGCTGGCTCCGGGAGGCAGGATCGTCATCCAGTGCCCGTGGGAGCTCACGCACTGGGAGGAGGTGTTCGAAGCCGTGCTCAGGGGACGGCGCACCGCCACCATCGAGCCCGACGCCATCCCCGCCCACCTCTACTTCTTCGGGCCGGCGACCCTGGATGCGGTGATCGAGAGGTCGGGCCTCGTCATCACCGGCCGCAGGTCGGGCAACTACGGCGAGATAAGGCGCAGGGCCTCCCCGCCCGCCATCGTCACGGGCAGCCCTGCGGAGACCGCCTTCCGCTGGCTCTATTACAGGGCCGGAGTGCAGCGGATGCTCTACGGCCTCGCCAGGAGGGCCGGCCTCGGAAACGGCCTCACGCGGTATGCGGCAGGGCGCTCTCCCGCCTGACCTGCCGGTTCTGCTCTTCGAGGGATCGGAGCCCGGCCCGTTTCACGAAGAGCTGCCCGGGGG
>DIAQ01000039.1 GCA_002414865.1 candidate division Hyd24-12 bacterium UBA5074
GGGAACAGGCGGACTGGCGGAGGACCGGGGACTCGAACCCCGATGGGCATAGCCCGGCGAATTTCAAATCCGCTGCCTTACCATTAGACTAGTCCTCCACCGCGCCGCAATTTAGCTTATGTTCCGAAACCGGTCAAACACGCTCTCCTTTCGGGAGTCCGGCCATGCTCGAATGCGAACTCAAGTTCCCGGTCGAAAGCTTCACGGCCATCGAGAGGAAGCTCCTCGAGCTGGGGTGCGTAGCAGGCCCTCCGGTCGCCGAGCGCAACCTCGTATTCGACAGCCCTGACGGAACCCTCAGGGCCTCGGGCAGGCTCCTGCGCCTCCGCGAGGAGCCCGCCGGCGTGCTCCTCACCGTGAAGACGCCCGTCGAGGACGACAGGGCCAAGGTCCGCCGCGAATACGAGACGCGCCTCGCCTGCGGGCTGGAGGAAGCCTCCATCCTGCTGCAGGCCCTGGGCTACGAAGTCGTGTTCGAGTACGGCAAGAAACGCCGTTCCTGCAGGATGTTCGGAGCCGCGGTCTGCCTCGACGAGCTCGACTTCGGCCGCTTCGTCGAGCTGGAGGCGGAAGCCCCGGAGACCCTCGCCGAGGCGGCGTCGCTGCTCGGCCTGGATGCACGCAGGGGCTCTGCTCTCAGCTACATGGCGCTGGCCGGGATGGCGGCCCGCAGGGGATGAGGCTTATCCTCGCACGGGTCGCGCTGCCGTTCGCCCTCGCGGGCTGCATGGCAGCCCTGATCCTCCCCAGGGCCTTCTGGGTGATGGACGAGGCCTTCTCGTACCTCCAGGTAGAAGGCCTCACCCGCTCGTTCTCCCTCCCCCCCGCGCTTCCCTGGCCCGGCTCCGGGCAGGCCGGCGATGCCGCGGAAGGCCTGAGGCCGCTGCCTTACCACTACGGGTTCGTCAGGGAAGGCAGGCTGTACGCCCAGTACACTCCGCTCCTGCCCCTCCTGAGCTGGCTGCCGTCGGCCGGGGGGCGGTTCTTCCCGGGCCTGTTCGCCGTGCCGGTGCTGGGGGCCGCGCTGGCGGCGGCCGTCGGGGTCTCGCGCCTGAAACGGAACGGATTCGGGCTTCCCGCCGCCGCGGGGCTCGCCATCCTCTGCACCCCGCTGCCGTTCTTCTCCCAGACCTTCTGGGCGCACACGCCGGCCCTCGCGCTTGGCGCCGCCTCCGCATACGCCTCGCTCGGCAGGAGGCCGTGGGCGGCCGCTGCCCTCCTTGTGCCCGCAGTGCTCCTCAGGGAGGAGACCCTTGTCGCCCTCCCCCTCATCCTCCTGGCAGACCGGCCTCGGAAGTCTGCCCCGGCGTTCCTCGCCGCGGTCGCCTCGATCCTCTGTCTCGAGAGGCTCCTGACAGGCTCGTGGCTCGGGACGCATGTCGCAGCGAGCGGGACGGAGCAGCTCCTCTACGGCTTCTACGGCGGCATCGCGGCCGAGAAGGCCTACGTGGCCGTCAGCTCGATGTTCCTGTGCCTGCGCGGCTGCCCGCTCTCCCTGAACCTGGCCGCGGGGGGTGCGCTCTGGCTGGCCTGGGCGGCCTCGCGATTCCGGGGAAGGATCTCGACAGTGGCCTTCGCAGCGGGGCTGGCAGGCTCCGCCTTCCTGCTCGTCAGGGCTGCAGCTGACGGACTTGGCTTCTTCGACGTGTTCTGGCTCAAGCATCCCCTGCTCGTCTTCCCGGTCCTGTGGCTCGTGAAGCCCTCGAGGAAGCTCGAGAGCGTCATGCCGTGGCTTCTGCTGGCGGCCGTCCTGGCGGTGATGAGCCCGATGCACGCCCAGGACGGAGCCTGGGGGACCCGCCTGATAATGCTGCCGCTCCTCCTGGCCGGACTGACCGCGACGCCCCGGGGCCGGAGGACGATCCCGGTGATCGCTCTGGGAGCGCTCTCGACCGCCGTCTCGATCGGCTATCTCGCACAGAAGCGGAGCGATTCGGCCCGCCTCCTCGAGATGGTGCGCGGACCGGCTCCGATAGTGTGCACCACCTGGCTGCTCCCGGGCGAGTTCGCCCTGGCGCAGGCCCGGGGGACCCCCGTCTTCTTCGCAGCGACGGGCGCCGATCTGCTGGCCGCGACCCGGCTGACATCCTTCCCCGCCTCCCGCATCGCCGTCCTCGAAGGCTCGGTGGGATCCGCCAGCAGCCTCCTCGAGGCCGGCGGTCTCACGGTTTCCGGCAGGGGGGAAGTCGATCTCGATCCTGCCCTGAGGGTGTTCGTCCTCGACGCGGCGGCCCCGGGCGGCCGATGATGACCCCCGTCGCGGAATCGGTCAGGCGATATGCTTCGGACAGGCTCTTCCTCTCGGCGGCGATCGCGATACTGATCTCGGTCATCCTCGTCGAGGGGGGCGGCCGGGCCCTGCTCGCCCTCCCGGTCCTGGCCGTCGCCCTGGCGGTGTACGCAGCCATCGTCCTCCGAAGGAGGTCGGGCTGGCTGTCCGCGCTGGAGAGCGGCCTGGACGAGGGCGTGTCCGAGTTCATCCGGGAGAGGGTGCCGTTCTACGGGCCGCTCGACCCCGAGCAGCGTCGGCGGTTCGAGGACCTATGCGCGATCTTCCTGTACGACCACCGGATAACAGGGGTGGACGGGATCACGCCCGGCCCGGGCATCAGGGGCATGGTGGCCTCCTCCGCGGCCCGCCTCATCCTCGGAAGGCCGGAGTGGAGCTACCCGGACTTCGGCGAAGTCCTGATCTACCCCGGCGAGTTCAGCGATGACGGCTCGTTCTCAACGGATCCGGCGCCCAGGGAGTCCCGGGTCGCAGGCATGGCGCACTCCACGGGAAGCGCGGTCATCCTCTCCCTCCCGCATCTCGTGCGGGGCTTCTCGCGCCCCGGTGAGGGCAACGTGGCCCTGCACGAGTTCGCCCACGTCCTCGACGGTCTGCCCTGGGCCGACGGGATACCCGACAACCTCCCGGCCCCCCGGGTCAAGCCGTGGACCGAGATGATGCGCAAGGAGTTCGAGAAGGTGAGGGACGGGCGGTCGGTGCTTCGCGACTACGCCGGCAAGAACCCGGCCGAGCTCTTCGCGGTGGCCGTCGAGGTGTTCTTCGAGAGCCCCCTGCTGCTGAAGGCGCGGCAGCCGGACCTGTACGAGGGCCTCAAGGACTTCTTCGGGCAGGACCCCGCAGCGGGAGCCTCCTACGGCTTCCTGCCGGAGGAGCCCGGAGTCGACAGCGGGACGCCTGACGCGCAGAGCGGGCAGGACTCCGACGGCCAGCTCCCGGCCTCGACGGAGAGCAGCGACCTGCACTGAACCGGCAGCTCGAGCCGGCCCCCGGTCCTGTCCACGAGCAGCCCCGCCGCCTCCACCGAGACGCCCTTCTCCCTGAGCGCCTCGATGCTCTCGAGCAGGCTGCCTCCGGTCGTCGCCACATCCTCGATCAGGAGCGCACGGGTCCCGGGAGCGAGCACGGTGAAGCCCGGCCGCGCGGTCATCCTGCCGTCGCCGTCCCTCTGGAGGAAGGCGAAGGGCCGGGCGAGGTGCCTCGCCGTGGAGAATCCGAAGACTATCGCTCCGAAGGCGGGCGACACGACGACATCTATCGCATCACGGAGGTCGTCGAAGAGGATCGCCATCATCCGGCCCGTCTCGTCCACCAGGTCCGGGCGCTGCGCTATCCTGATCTTCTCGAAGTAGACACTGCCATGGCGCCCCGAGGTGTACTTGAAATGCCCCTCCAGATATGCTCCCGCCTCCCGGAGGATCTCGAGAACCCTTGCGCCTGCGCCGGTCACTTCCTTTTCCATCCCGTCACCTTTCGAGGAAGTATCCTCACTTCGTCCGCGTCCTCGCCGAATATCGAGCGGGCGGATGTGCGGAGGGGGGTGAACGCGGCATAACCCGCAGTCTGCAGCGCCCTGTCGAGGCGAGGGACGAATTCGTCGAGCATGTCCCTCCTCGTCACGAGCTTGAGGTTCCTCCTCAGGCCGTCCAGGGCTTCCGGTCCTATGTCCGCGAGGCTCCTCAGGAGGCAGAGCCTCAGCCGGCCCCTGAGCGAGAGCGGCTTCTCGAGCGGGGAGAAGGCGGCCAGGATCCCCAGCTTCACGTCCTCGTCCGAAGGGGGGCTGGCGCTCAGGAGGCTGGCGGCCGATCCGAAGCACGCGAGCGAGGCGGCGGGATCGGGGTCCCTGTAAGAGCACACGGCCATCATGCCCGATATCCGGTCGTGCCATCCCGAGACCTCGTAGGAGCCTCCTCCCGTCCGGAGCGCCCTGTAGAGGATCCCGTCGGAGAGCACCGCGGCGCCCACCGTGAAGAGCGCGGCGTCACGCTCGGCCACGAGCGGGGCTCCGAAGCAGACGCAGGCCGAGGAGACCGAGGTGTTCCAGCGGATGAGCGTGCGCCTGGCGCCCCCGGCGGCGATCTTTCCGGGCTGCCTCGGCCCGCCCCCGGGGAGGGCCCGGACGAGGTCCGAGGCCGCTGCGAAGGCGCCTTCGAGGCCTTCCGGAGGGGCGGAGACCGCCAGAGTCAGCCCCGAGCGGGTGAAGATCTTCCGCCTGAGGATCTCGACCTCCCGGAGGACGGCTTCGGCCGAGTCGCTGTCGGCGTCGTAGAGCCACTCCAGGAATTCGGTCTGGGTCATGCCCTCCCATGTCTCGTAGAGGCGGCCCACAGGCCTGGCGCCCGCGCCTGCGGCAAGCCTGGCGAACGAGTCGCAGTTCGGGACCATGTCCGACCTGGCGTCGCCGTACATCTCGCTTACCACGCGATCGAAGCGGTCCATGTCGTCAAGCGGCCTGACGAGCAGGTCGGCGATGAAGGCGGCGAGGTCGCCGAACCTGCCGGAGAAGGCGCTCGTGCTGAGCAGCATCGTGGGGCGGGCAGCCCCGGAGGGAGCCGTGGAGGCCGCGGGCTCGCACTCCAGGCCTCCCGAGAGCCTGCCGAGCCTGGTCGCCACTTCCGGATACCCCAGGGGTCCTGCGGGCAGGCCGGGGATGCACCTGCCCAGGAGAGGCAGCAGCAGCGCCTCGCGCTCGTCGATCCAGGAAGCGTCGAAGGCGGCTTCGAGATAGACTATGCCCCCCGTAGGCTGTGACAGGAGGAGGATCCTCGCTCCTTCCACCTCTTCGGTGCGCGGCTCGGGATGCGGTCCATGGGACGGCAGGAGCGCCGGATCCAGCCTTGGGATGGTGCCGAGGATCCCGGGCTCGTCGGGCTTCGCGGCGTAGCTCTCCAGTTCTGACTTCCTCCGGTCGAGCCGGTCGAAATCGTCCTGCCGGAGCCTGGTGATCCTCCCCCCGGCGGGGCGACCCGTGGGCATGGAGACCGAGTTGAGCCGGTGGCTGTTCCCGAGCAGCAGATCGCATGCGGCGGCGGAAAGGCGCAGGGGCAGGTCTTCGGAGCTCCCCAGCCTCCTGAGCGCCGCCGCGTGGTCGAGCCACTCCGCCGGAGAGCGGTCGTACGCCCATGCGCGCAGCGAACGGAGGAAGAGCCTGAGCGGGAACTCGTCCACGACCTCCGAATACCTGAAGAGTAGGGCGTTCAGCGATGCGTCGACGAGAGAGGCCGCGGGAGGATCGTCCGCGAAGCGCCCGAGCTCGCTCCGGATCAGCCTGGCCACCCTGGGAGCGGAGCTGGCCCTGCAGCCCCTCAGGCCGGCCGTGAGAAAGGTCTCCCGCAGCTCGAGCTCGATCCCCGATTCGGCGGACAGGTCCGTGCCGAGACCGCTGTCCAGCAGAGCGCGGCAGATGGGTCCGGCGTCTCCCAGCAGCACCTCCTCCAGCACCTGCAGCAGAGCAGTGCCCTCCGAATCGGCGACCTCCCCCAGCAGCCAGGAGAGATTCACCGTGGCCCCGTCGCGCCTGTCTCCGCCGGGGATGGCCGCGGTGAGCGTCCGCGGCCTCCTCCACCTCTGCTGCAGAGGAGGGGCCGGGACCGGTCCGTCGCCTCGCGCACCTAGGAAGGGCTCCACGAGCGAGCAGGCCTCCCCGGAATCCTCGGGCATGCACAGGAATATCCTGCAGTTGCCGGGAGTGTAGTGGAGCGAATGGAATGCCCTGATGTCCTCGTAGGAGAGCCGGTGCATCTGGCGCGGATCGCCACCGGGGTCGAACCTGTAGGGGGTGTCCGGCAGGATCGCGGCCTGCAGGGCCACCGAGGCGACCTCCTCCGGATCGGAGTAGGAGCCCCTCATCTCGCTGAAGATGACGCCCGAGGGCTGGGCGTAGAGCCTGCCGCGGCTCTCGAAGGGTCTGTAGTGGAAGGACTCGAGGGCGACCCTCCGGGGGTCGAGCACCGGGTTGAACACCAGATCGAAGTAGACGCCCAGGATGTTCCGGAAGTCCTCGGGGCTGGGGGAGCCCGCGTAGTAGATGGTGCGGTCCGGGCCCGTGGCGGCGTTCAGATAGCTGTGCAGGGAGCCTCTCCAGAGCTCGTTGAAGGCGTCGCTGACGGGGTACTTCGCGGAGCCGTTGAGGACGCAGTGCTCCAGCACGTGGGGTATGCCGCGGGAGTCGGACGGGGGGGTGCGGAAGGCCATGCCGAGGAACCTGTCCGGGTCCTCCCTGCGCACGTGCAGGACCTGTGCCCCGCTCGGACCGTGCCGGAACAGCCTCCATGGGATCCCGAAGGAGGGGAGGGTTCCCGACTCCATCTCGAGGAATCCGTCAGGTGCCGTGCGAGAGCTTCCCGTGTCGCGCCTCCAGTCGATGCCGTCCCCGCCTGCGTCCGGCTGCGGAACATAAGGCCGCGGGGAGGGCCGGGCCACGGCGGCGGCTTCTTGACTTCAGGACGGACGCGCGCTCTAATCCTGCCGGACATCCAACAAAGTCTGAGCGTTCATGGAGGCTGACGGATGAGAGACCTCCTCGTGCTGTCCGACCTCGAGCAGGTGAAGGCCCTGGCGGTCCCCCTGAGGGTCGAGATAGTGATGACCCTGCACGACAAACCCATGACCACCTCGCAGGTGGCCGCGATCCTGGGGGAGAAGCCGAACAGGCTCTACTACCACGTGACCGAGCTGGAGAAGGTGGGCATCCTCGAAGTGGTGGAGACCCGCCAGAGGGGAAACCTCGTCGAGAAGTACTACAGGCCGGTCGCCAGGATCCTCAGAATAGATCCCACGCTGTTCTCGCACGGCGCGGAGGGGCAGGAGGCCTATATCAAGACCGTTCTGTCCCAGCTCGACTCGACCATCCTGGAGATCCGCCGCGGGATGTCGGACGGCGGCCTCTCGGCCGGCGACATGAACCTCGCCTTCTCGAGCATAATCGACCTGGGCCTGACGCCTGCGCAGCTCAGGGAGTTCCA
>DIAQ01000106.1:0-707 GCA_002414865.1 candidate division Hyd24-12 bacterium UBA5074
ACATCCCTGACATCGACGCTTTCGTACTGCGATACATGGTAGATGCGCTCGCCCGTGGGCTGGTACGATACGGGGTCGTAGACATTCTCGATCCACAGGCTGTAGGAGAAGGTCTTGATGTCCTCGCCCGCGACTCCGAGGTCCCTGGCGGCCAGCAGCCCCGAGTTCATCAGTGAAGCCGCGCTGGAGACCGCCTCTGCAGGATCGGCGGACGTGACGTCTACTCCGAACACTATGGTCGCCACATCGGGCTCGGAGCTGGCGGTGCCCGTGCCGGTGACCGTTATCTGTCGCAGCGGCTGGTCGCCCGGAGCGCCGACTCCCGAGTCGCATGAGCACAGGAACAACGCACAAACGAGCAATGCCGCGTACTTCCTCATCGCCGATCCTTCCTCCCGGGGACAAGCCTCCGGGAACGGGCACTAATTGATTCAGGCCGTCCGGTCTTATGTTCCAGGATCACCCGTACCGAAACGCAGGACGCAGATGACACAGGACAAGAGGGCCGTATCCGGCTCCGCCGTCAGGATGCTCGAGCTGGTCAAGCCCTACTGGGCGATCACCCTGCTCGCTGTCTGCTTCGCCATCCTCTTCGCCCTGAGCAGCGGCGCGTCTCTCGGGATGATACTTCCAGTTTTCGACGATGTCTTCTCCCGGGCCGGTCAGCCGACGAGCGGTCTTTCGCTCGAAGAGCTTGCGGAGCAGCG
>DIAQ01000106.1:1069-2731 GCA_002414865.1 candidate division Hyd24-12 bacterium UBA5074
TGCCTCAGGGACGCCCCGCCCTCGAGCGCACTGATCGCCGTTATCGTCGCGATCGTAATCCTGATAATCCTCAAGAACATCGCCGGTTTCATGCAGACCTTCTTCCTGGCGAGAGTAGAGCAGGGAGTGCTATTCGACCTTCGCAGGAAGCTATACAGCCATCTGCTCAGACTCGATCTGGCCTTTTTCGCCCGCAGTCGCTCGGGCGAGATACTGAGCCGGATGACAGCCGACGTGGACCGCCTGAAGGGCGCCATCAGCGAAGCTCTTATCAACGTCGTGAAGCAGGTGACGCTGCTCGCGGTGTTCATGGGCATCGCCGTCTGGGCATCCTGGCGGCTCGCGCTCGTGGCGCTTCTGATACTGCCTCCCAGCATGGCGATCATCATCCTTCTCGGCAGGAAGCTCAGGAAGAAGAGCCACAAGGCCCAGGAGAAGATGGCAGATTTCGCATCCATACTGCAGGAGACGATCCTCGGCGTCCGCGTGGTGAAGGCATTCTCCATGGAGCCATTCGAGGAGCGGAGGTTCAACAGGGTCCTGCGCTCTCACGCCAGGTACGAGACCTCCCTGCAGAGGCTCAAGGCCCTGGGCGCGCCGCTGACCGAGATCCTGGGGGCGGCGGCGGCGGGAGTCATCTTCTGGTACGGCGGCCAGTCCGTGCTAGGCGGGTCCGGCATGACGTCGGGCCAGTTCTTCGTGTTCCTGGGCGCCATCCTCTCGATGATGGACCCGGTGAAGGACCTCAGCAAGGCGCACGCCAGGATCATGTCGGGCCTCGCCTCAGGGGACAGGGTATTCCGGATCCTCGACGAGGCTCCGTCCGTGGTGGAGGCTCCCGACGCCGTCGAGAAGCACTCCCTGGACACCGCCATACGCCTCGAGGGCGTGAGCTTCGAATATGACAGGGAGCGCGTCCTGCGAGACATCGACCTGACGATCCGGAAGGGTGAGATCGTGGCGCTCGTAGGCCCGAGCGGGGCTGGCAAGAGCACGCTGGCGGACCTGCTGCCACGTTTCATGGATCCCACGGAGGGGACTGTGACGATCGACGGCCTGGACATCAGGCAGATCAGGCTGTCGAGTCTCAGGGGTCTGCTGGGGGTGGTCACGCAGGAGACAGTGCTGTTCAACGACAGCATCCGCAACAACATAGCTTACGGCCTCGGAGACATCCCCCTCGACCGGATAAGGGATGCGGCCCGGGTCGCGAACATCCTCGACTTCATCGAGGAGTTGCCGGAGGGTTTCGAGACCGGCATCGGAGAGCGTGGGGTGACTCTTTCGGGAGGCCAGCGGCAGCGCCTGGCGATCGCGCGGGCGGTCCTCAAGAACCCTTCCATCCTGGTCCTCGACGAAGCCACCTCATCTCTCGACACGGAGTCCGAGAGGCTCGTGCAGGGTGCGATCGACGGGCTGGTCAGGGGTCGTACCTGCCTGATGATCGCCCACAGGCTGAGCACGATAAGCCACGCCACGCGCATCGTATTCCTGGAAGGCGGCAGGATCATCGAAAGCGGCTCGCACGACGAGCTCATGGCGCTCGACGGGCGCTTCAAAAGGCTTTACGACATGCAGTTCAGAAATGGCCAGGGAAACTAGCCTCCTCATCCGCCTGCACTCGCTCGGCGATGTGGTCCTGACCCAGCCGGCGGCGGCATT
>DIAQ01000100.1:0-148 GCA_002414865.1 candidate division Hyd24-12 bacterium UBA5074
CATCCCCGCCGCCGGCCTCCACGAACACCGCGCCTCCGGCGCTCAGGACCCGGAGCCAGTCGATGGACTGCGCCCAGGAGTATACAGGAGCGCAGCCGTACGGAGGATCCACGAACACCACGCCGGGGGCGGGCAGCCTGTCGATCTC
>DIAQ01000100.1:541-1463 GCA_002414865.1 candidate division Hyd24-12 bacterium UBA5074
TCGAGCCCGACCGCCCCGCTTCCGCAGCAGAGGTCCCAGACGACGGCGCCGCCGAGTCTCCCGGGCCCGAGCATGCTGAGCACGGCCTCCCTGACGACGGAGGAAGTGGGCCTGAGATCGAAGGAGGGGCGGAGAACGCGGCCTTTCCACGCTCCCCGCCCCAGACGGATCACTTGTGCTAGTAGGGCCGGATGATGTGCGGCGTTACGAAGATCACCAGCTCCGTGCTGTCGGTGGATGTCGACGTGTAGGTGAACAGCAGCCTGCCGAGGATCGGGATGTATCCCAGGATGGGGATCCTCCGCTCGAGCTCGGAAGTCTTCGTCCTCATTATGCCGCCTATCACCGCGGTCGCTCCGTCGTCGATCATCAGGGTGGTGTTGGCTTCCTGGGTGATGATGATCGGCTGCTGGTTCGAAGTGGCCTCGGCGGACAGGTCGCTGACCACGGGGTTCAGCTCGAGAGTCACGTTGTTGTCTGCGTTGATGTGCGGGGTGACCTCGAGGCTGACGCCGACCTCGTACATCTGGATGTAGACGTTGCCGGACTCGTCGCGCAGGGTCAGCGGAACCTGCTTGCCCGACAGGACCTTGCCGGTCATGTTGTCGATTATCGCGATGCGCGGCTCGGACAGGATGTGGGCCCTGTTGTTCTCTTCGAGGAAGCCCAGCACCGCGTCTATGTCGAACATGCTGGTCGAGGTGCCGAAGGTGACCGTGCCCGACGGAGAGCCGACGCCCAGGTCGCTTGCGCCGCCCAGGTGGGTCAGGACGTCACCGCGGCCCAGGTTGCCCAGCGACCAGTCGATGCCCAGCTCGTTGCGGGCGGAGGCGTCGATCTCGACCAGCTTGGCTTCGATCATCACCTGTGCGGTGGGGCTGTCCAGGATCGGCAGGAGACGGCTTATCTCCTCGATCTTGGA
>DIAQ01000100.1:1775-10827 GCA_002414865.1 candidate division Hyd24-12 bacterium UBA5074
CCCCTGTCGCTGAGGACGGTCTGCGTTGCGCTGTTGATGTCCTCGGCCTTTGCATAGCGGATGACGAACACCTCGGTCTGCAGATCCTGGAGGTTCTGCCTCTCCTGCCTGCTGGTGGCCATCTCGCTTATCTGGCTGTAGAAGTCGGCCCTCGGAGAGATGCGCAGCACGTTGCTGCCCTCGAGGGTCGCAACCAGGCCCTGGGCGTTCAGGATGGACATGAGGGCGTCGCGCCATCCCACGTTCGTGAGGCGCGCCGTGACCGTGGCCTGGTACTCCTCCGGGAGGATGATGTTCAGGCCGCTGACATCGGAGATGGACCTGAGGACGGTCCTGATGTCTGCCTCGACGACATCGATGGTCACTCGTCTTCCGCCCGTCCCGCGCCACTCCGTGGGGAAGCCGTCCTGCGGCTGGCTCCAGGGCTCGCTCACGAGGACGCCCTGGACGGCGGAGCTGTAACCGGCTGATGTGCCAACGGACACCGGGTCGGACAGGGGCTGGATGCTTGTGGTCCCTGCCAGCGTGGTGGTGGAGACGCTCTGGCTGGAGGCGTTCCAGGCGGTGAACGGAGTCCCCGCCGGATTCGTCTGGAGGGACAGCACCAGGTTGTTGCCGTCGGTCGAGGTGTTGTAGTTGAGGAGCTCGCCGGAGACGTCGATGATCACCCTGACTATGCCGTCGGGTGGCGCCTTGTACTGGCTCGTGCGGACCGTGGTCACGCCGCCCCTGGACACCGCGAAGTCGGTCGTCGGGAGCGCGTGGACCGCATCGGTCAGGTCTATCACGACCCTCATGGGATCGGTGAGCAGGAATTTCTCGTAGGTGACGGGGCCGTCGGCGACGACCGTCACCTCCGTGCGATCGCCGTTGGCGGTCACCGTGATGTCGGTGACCCTGTAGGCGGATGCCGGCACCGCCAGCACCAGCAGCAGCGCAATCAGTGCTCTCAACATCACAGACCACCCTCTTCATGAAGCCGCATCGAGTAGATCGTCGGAATCGACGCCTCTCCACCCCGATCCGGCCCGTAATCGACAGTTACTTCCTGGACCACGATGACTTCGTTGCCCGTTATCTCAGCCACCCGGGTGTTGTTGGCCAGCTCCGACCCCACATAGAGGATGTAGGGCACGCTGTTGGCATCCTCCACCATGGCCTGGTCGCCGCCGGTGGGATCGATCGTTATCCCCACCAGCTTGAGCTCCTCGATCGCTATCTGGTCGAGAGGCCTCCTGAGGTCCCTCCTGTGCGCCGGGAACTCGGTGAAGGGGTCGGGGCGGCTGGAGACGCTCTCGTAGATCCTGAAGGCGCCGCTCGCAGCAGACAGGACTGGTGTCACGCCGGCGCTCCCGCCCGACGTGGTCCCCCCCTGGCCTGCGAGAGTGCATTCGATCATCTCGAGGTCGTAGCCCGGAAGGCGCGTCTCGAGTGCGCCGATGGGTGCGTAGGCGAGCAGGCCCTGTTCGTCGCCAGCCCAGACCGGGCCGGCGGACGCGGCTGCAAGGCTTCCGGGGACGACGGCGGGAACGCCTGCCAGCTTGTGCTGAGGATCGAGCGCGCTGCTCACGCCGACGGCGGTGAGGACGAGGCCCGAATCGTACAGGCGTCCGTTGCAGACGCGCTCCCAGGCCTCGGGTCCGGTGCGGCGAAGCACCCTGCCGCGGGTGCCGAGGAATATCGAGCCGTCCATGGCGGCCAGCACCCCGCTGCCGGGCAGCGGCTCGCTCTGCCAGAGCCCTGCTGCAGCGTCATACCTGATCAATGCCCCGCTCGACGCGTAGACCCAGTCGGGACCGTTCCTGTAGAGGCCCGACGCGGGCAGGGCGGGCTGGGCGGGCCGGGCGATCTCGAATCCTTCGGCAGCCGCGATGGCGATGCCGCCATCGGAACCCAGAACGGCTCTCCCCTCTCCCGAAACCCCCAGCGCGACCGGAGTGAAGCCCTCGGGCAGAGGAGTGATCGTGGCTTCCTCGCCGCTCGTGTACTCTATCAGCGAGGAATCCGAGAGAAGGAGGACGGTCTGTCCTGAGGATGCTGCATCCACGAGGGTGGAGGCCCCGCCGCCCAGGGAGTAGCTGTGCCACTTCCCGTCGGCGAGATCGCAGCGGAGGAGGACTCCGCCGTCATAGCACGCCCAGGCTCCCGATTCGTCCGGCAGCAGCGCCACCGGCGCCCCGCCGGGGAGGGTTACCTCCATCCAGCCTGAAATCGGCGGCGCCATTGCGACCGTGACATCCGACCCCTCCCGGGCGGAAGCCTGGTCACCAGGCCCCGGACCGCAGGCTGTCGCAGCGAGGGCCAGCGGAAGGAGCACTGCGGCGATTGCACGAGCCTTCACAACCGTCACCCCCTATGGCTGCGAGTAGGCGGAGAAAGTGAAGGTAGCCTCGATGTTGTCGAACTTGCCCTCCGCCGCCTTCAGCTGCTGGATGTTGAGGTCGCTTATTGCAGTCATCATCAGTTCCTGCGTGAGCTGGTCGAAGAAAACGCCCAGCCGGTGATACCTTCCCGTGAGGTGCACCTGCCAGCTGTACACGGCGTAGCTCCCCTCCGTGGTGACGGGCTGGGGAGTCAGGCCGACGATCTGGATGCCGCTGCTCGCCGCCTTGTCGGTGAGCATCTCGAGCACGTCGTCCTGGTTGTATGTCCGGGGCAGGAAGCGGTCGAGGTTCGCAAGCTCCTGCTGGAACATCTCGATCTGCTGAGCCATCACCGCCATGTCCTCGGATGTCTGCGACTGCAGCTGGCTGAGCTGCATCTGCTTCATCCGGATCGTATCCCTGGCGGTGCTGATGGCCTCGCTCGTGCCCTTCGCTATGAAGTTGAAGTAGACATAGACGAGGGCTGCGAGGAGGACCAGCCCGATGATGAACCTCAGCAGCTTCGGGTCTCTAAGGTTCATGGCTGCCACGGTCTACCTCCTCCCGGTCTCTCCGAGGCCGTCCTCACTTCGCCCCCGACATCATTGTGAGGTCGATGTCCCAGAAGGTCAGTGTGTCGCCCCTGAGGATGGTGTGCTCTCCGTAGGAGTAGACGAGCGCGCCATAGTGTGCCTCGAGCTCGATCTTGCCGAAGTCGGGCAGGCTGTAGCCGGTGCCCTCCTCGCCGATCGTCGGGTGGAGGGGGACCTCGATGAAGAACTCGCCGTTGTCATCCGTGACCGCGGACTGGTCGTAGGTGGTCACCGAGTCGCCGAGCATGAACATGTCTATATCCCCGGCAGGCTCGGTCTGTGTGCTGTCGGTGTAGACCGTGCCCCTCAGGAAGATCTTGGTGTCGTCGGTCCCGAACGGGTCGCACCCGGAGAAGACGAGCACCGCGGCAAAGCAGCAGAGAACCAGTAGCCTTCTCATGTTCCCTCCATCAAATGCCGGAGTAGTCGCCAACCAGAGGTGCGAGCGACGCACGGTTGACGCTCACTTCCAGGTCGAACTGGAACCGGGTTTCAGCGCCTGCGGTTCCTGTTCCTGCGGGGGTCGTCCCTGTCGGGGTCATCGTGGTGAGGGTGTACGACTGCCCGTAGTCCGCGAGTTCGAACAACTGAGTCTGTCCGTCTGGCTTCAGGTCCACGAGGCGGCGCTGGAACGAGACGATGTCGCCCCATGTCCGTGCTATCCCGGTAAGGTGCATGGTGCTGTCGGAGAGGACCATGGCGGTGAGGTAGATACCCTTGTCGGCCTCTTCGGCCAGGGCTGTCTGCTCCGGGTACAGCGCCCTGCACAGGTACTCCATCGTATACACCGAGAACCGCTGGTTGAGCGCCAGGCTCTGGACCGCGGTCCTCTTCGCCTCCAGCTGCGCGCTCAGGTCGTTGGCCAGCTGCTGCTGCCCGACCTGGGTCTCCATCTGGGCGATCTGGGTGTCGAGCGCCGTCACCTCTTCCTGCAGCGCCGTCTCCTGCTTCTTCAGCTTCATGTAGTGGAGGCCCATCAGGACGGCTCCGGCGACAATGAGGATTATCGGGAGGACACCCAGGACAGCCGCGATTGGAGAGCCGGTCCTGGCTGCCGCGCCCGTTCCCCCGCCGGCGGCCTTCTTTCTCTTCACATCGCCGGGCTCCATGACGTTGATGTCCACCTTGCCCGGCTCGTATGCCCTGAGGGCGAGGCCGATGCTGACGGCGAGGAGGGCGCCGACAGCGTTCCTGTCTTCTTCGGAGATGGTGGAGGAGTCGACGAGCAGGTTCTGGAAGGGCTGGAGCTGCTCGACCGGGAGGCCGTGCTGTTCGCTGAGAGTGGTCGAGAGACCCGGCACGAGCGAGCATCCGCCGCTGATGTACATGCGGTCGATCCGGGTGCTCTCGCCCGATGCCTGGAACGAGATGAAGGAGCGCCTGACGCTCGTCGAGAGCTCCTCGATCACATAGCTGAGAGCCGAGCGTACCTCGTCGGCGGAAACCCCTTCGGGAAGCTCGCCGCGGAGCACCTTCTCGGAGGTTTCATAGTCGAGGCCCATCGATCTCTGGAGAGCCTCGATGAACCTGCTGCCGCCGATCGAGAGGTCGCGGTTGAAGCTCGGGAGGCCTCCCTTCACCACGACCATGTTCGTGACCTCGGCCCCGATGTTGAGGATGGTCACGCATTCGTCGCCAGAGGGCCTGTAGGAGAATTCGTAGGTTCTCTGGAGGGCAAACTGCTCGAGCTCGATGGCCGTGGGCCGGATCCCGGCTCCCTGGAGGAGGCCCTTGTGGAGCTCGACAGCCTCCTTCTTGGCGGCGACGAGCAGAACCTCCATCTGACCCGGAGCGAGCTCGGGGTTGATGATCTTGAAGTCGATGCTGACTTCGTCGATGCGGAAGGGGATGTGCTGCTCGGCCTCCCAGTGGATGGCCTGGCGGGCTTCCTCCTCGGCCATCTTCTCCATCGGGATGCGCCGTACGATGACGCTCCTGCCCGACACGGCGGAGTAGACCGTCTTCGGCTTTATTCCCGCATTGCGCAGCGCATCGCGGATGGATGCGTTGACATGCTCCCTGTTGACGATCTCGCCGTCAACCACCGTACCGGGAGCCAGCTCCAGGATCGCGTACCGCGCCAGCTTTACGGACTTGCCGGCCCGGACTAGTTCGACGACCTTGATGGAGTGGCTGCCGATATCGAGGCCGACGGCCGACTTGACCGAACTGCCGAAGCCCATCGCCATTTCGCCTCCAACCGCTTTATTCGCGTGTCAGTCCGCTCGCTCGAGCAGAATGACACTTTCTGTGCCCTCCTGCACGAATTCAAGTTTAAGTACGACCTGCACTGGCGTCAATACCCCAATTTCAGAACTACGCAATTTCATAGATGGCTTGACGCGATTCCTTCGCCGGATATGTTTTGCCCGGAGGTCAGATATGGCTCCAAAGAGAAATGCTGGAATAGTAAGCAGTTTGGTTGATCTTGCGGAAGACGATCTCGCGAGCGTCCGCCTCACCGTGCCGGTGCGTCCGGACCAGGAGGAGGTCCTTACCCGTATCGTCCGCACCATCTCCCAGAACCGAGACAGGCACCATCGCAGGCAGCGCATCACCAAGGCCGCCATCATAAGAGCCTACATCGACGCATTATCTTCCATCCCGGTCGACTTCACCAATGTCTCCGACGAGGGCGAGCTCTTGCGAAGGGTGCTCGACGCCTTCTCTGCATCCAGCCTGAAGAGGATGTAGGGCCCCTCCGAGGCCACGGGCTCCAGCCTGTTCGTGGCGAAATCCCTCCACACCGCGAAATCCGAATCGTCCAGCGCCTCGGAGAGGTTGATCTGCGATACATCCATCTCAGCGGCTATGTATCTAACTCCTGACATCCGGAGATCGGCCGCTATCGAGTCGGCGCTCATGCCCCGGTAGATCCTGTCGAGCAACGGGATGGGGAATCTGGACTCCTCGAAGATCACGGGCGCGGGGAAGTAGAAGGCCCTGTTTCCCATGTTCACGAACAGGGTCGTGTCGTCGTCCTCGAGCACGCTGTCACAGATCTCGTAGAATCCCATGTAGGGCAGACGGCTCTGCAGGAAATCCTCCTCCCCCGCCTCCCAGGGCTTCTCTGCGGCGTACAGCCTGACGAGCCAGGATGCGCTCCAGCCGAGACACACGGCCGCCATCACCTTCGCAGCGATCCCCGCGAAGCCGCGCCGGGAGAAGGCCTCGCCCAGGCCCTCCGCGGCCGGCAGGCACAGCATCGCCAGGCCGGGCAGCAGATACCTAGTCCTGATGGAATGCCCCATGAACACGATGGAGAGGATTATCACCGCAGCCGGGATGACGATCCTGCGCCGATTCCTGCCCAGCATCAGGAACAGGAGAGTGCCTGCCAGCAGGAGGGGTCCCGAGGCGCCGTCGAAGCTGCGCGGATCGTCCCACCTGCCGCCCAGCGATACCCTCAGCGGAAGCATCACATAACCGAGCGGTCCGTCCACTGCGGAAACGAATCGTCCGTAGTCGTCGATGAGCTGCTGCGACTGGGGCGCAAGCTCCCTCGCCGTCCCGAACAAGCCACTGAGGAGAGGGTAGACCGGATTCGAGTGCTCCACCAGGTTGGGGACGGCCCAGGGGAGGCACAGCAGGAGGATGAGACCCCAGCAGGCCGCCAGGCGCCCGGGGCTCAGTCTGAAGCGCAGGGGCAGGGCTGCTGCGACCACCGCAGCGACGACCAGCCCGTTGTACTTGCAGGCGGCGGCCGCCGCTGCCCACACGGCCGCCCTTGCCGGCCTGCCCTGGCCGGAGGTCAGCTCGACGAAGGCCAGCACGGAGAAGAGGACCAGGAAGGAGTCGGCATATGCCCAGGTGGCGTTGCGGAATGCCTCGGGGATGCTCAGCAGGATGAGAGCGGCGAGTATGCCGTCTCCCCTCCGCCTCTCCCCGCCCCCCTCCACCAGGGCCGCGAGCGAGCACAGGAAGCCCGCCAGGCTGACGGTTCCCGCCGCCCTGAAGCCGATGGTCCCTCCCGTCAGCGCGTAAAGCAGCTCGACGAGATACGGATAGGAGAAGAAGCGGGCCCATCCCGGCCTGTAGATTGCGCCGGATTCGAGCCAGAGCCTCGGGAGGTAGAGATGGTGGTTCATGGCGTCGCGAGCCACGGGGGGCATTCCGGCCAGGGGCAGGAGGACGAGGGCCGCCGCGAGGACCAGGATCAGGCCCCTGCCATGCGGGCTCCTGCGATTCATCAGCAACGAGGCGACGGAGAGCCCGAGCACGGCCCACAGCATGACAGGGGTCAGCAGGCCGGCCCACCCGAGGATGCCGGTAATAGTGCATATGACGAGGATTCCGGCGCCCAGCCGCACCGGCACGGGGCTGCGGCCGGCCACCGCGCCGCCCGCCCCCTCGAAGGCGAGGAAGAGGGCAAGGAGCTGAACGAAGGCCACCGAGAACTGCCCCATGAGCGTAAGAGAACACACGGGGAACCCCGCAGCAAGCTCACCCGGCCTTGCAGCCGGGCCGTCCCGGGGTTAGCTTGCTGCCCATGGAACACAGGCTGCTCGTAGGCATACCTGCGCTCGACGAGTCGAAGACCGTCGCGACCGTCGTCGGCAGGGTTCCCCGCAGCATCCCGGGCGTGAACAGGGTGGATGTGCTCGTCGTAGATGACGGCTCGCATGACTCCACCGCCGCCGAAGCCGCCGCCGCGGGTGCCAGGGTCATCTGCCACCGGAGGAACCGTGGTCTCGGGGCCAGCTTCCGCACATCCCTGGGTGCCGCGAGGGCCGGCGGCCATACCATCCTCGTGACGATCGACGCCGACGGCCAGTTCGACGCCGCCGACATTCCCTCCCTGGTCGAGCCCATCGTCTCGGGCCGGGCCGATGTGGTCACCTGCAGCAGGTTCCTGTCCTCGGGCAGCTCCTTCCCGCTGGTCAAGAGGCTCGGCAACAGGCTGGTCGCGTCAACCGTGAGCTCCCTCTGCGGCCTGCGCATCCACGACGCCACCTGCGGCTTCAGGGCCTACGGCCCCCTGGCCCTCGAGCAGATCAGCTCGTTCAGCAGGTTCACCTACACCCAGGAGGCGCTGATCGACCTGGCCTGGAAGGGTCTTGACATCCTCGAGGTGCCCCTCCCCGTCCGCCCCTCCCGTGAGCACGGGAAGTCGCGCATCTCCTCGAATCTCTGGCGGTATGCCGCACTCTCGCTGGGGGCCATGTACTCGGCCGCCCATGACCACATGCCCTGGCGCTTCTACGGCCTGCCGGGCCTGCTGCTGATTCTCGCCGGCCTGGCGATGGAGATCTTCGTCTTCGTCCGATGGCTGCTCGTTTCGCTGATAACCCCCTTCAAGGGCGTCGCGATCGCAGGCCTGTTCCTCGTGGTCCTCGGGCTGCTGCTCCTGATGGTCGCCTCCCTCGCGGACACCTCCTCCCACACGAGGCATCTCCTCGAGGACCTCATCGCGGCCGACGTCAGGAGGAACCGCGGTGAAGATGCCTGAAGCGGCCGATGCCGCTTCCCTCTCCGGAGTCACGAAGAGCTTCCCGGAGTGCCTGCCCGGGCGCAGGCTGTTCGGGAGGCGGCGACGACGGCAGGTGCTCGGGGGCGTGACTTTCGCACTCCGCCGGGGCACGGTGACCGCCCTGACGGGCTCCAACGGGAGCGGCAAGACCACCATGATCCGCCTCCTCGCGGGTCTGCTCACGCCGGACGATGGGCTGGTCAGGGTCGCAGGGCTCGATCCTGCATCGCAGCACACGGCCACGGCGTCGATCACCGGGCTCGCGCTCGGGGGCGAGAGGAGCTTCTACTGGAGGCTGAGCGCCAGGCGCAACCTGGCATACTTCGGAGCGCTGCAGGGCCTTCATGGCAGGAAGCTGGCCTCCGGCATCGAACGGGCATGCGAGGGAACCGGCCTCTCCGAGGTGCTGGAAACGCCGGTCGAGGCGCTCTCCGCGGGGTACAGGCAGAGGCTTGCGCTGGCCAGGGCTGTCGTCGCCCGCCCCCGGCTGCTCCTCCTCGACGAGCCCTTCAGGAGCCTCGACTGCGATGTCCTCCCCTCTGTGGAGGAGATGCTGCGGGAGATCGCGAGCGAAGGTGCGGCCATACTAATCGCGGGCCCTTCGGCCGCTGACTGCGGCAGCCTCC
>DIAQ01000100.1:10881-12640 GCA_002414865.1 candidate division Hyd24-12 bacterium UBA5074
AGAGGCTTGCGCTGGCCAGGGCTGTAGTCGCCCGCCCCCGGCTGCTCCTCCTCGACGAGCCCTTCAGGAGCCTCGACTGCGATGTCCTCCCCTCTGTGGAGGAGATGCTGCGGGAGATCGCGAGCGAAGGTGCGGCCATACTCATCGCGGGCCCCTCGGCCGCTGACTGCGGCAGCCTCCCTGAAAGCCGGCTGGAGCTGTGCGAAGGTCTCCTGGCGGGTCCGGGGGAGGCAGGATGATCAGGCGGCTCCTGGCGGTGGCCTCGAAGGAGTTCCACCTGGCCGCGAGCTACCGCCTTACATTCGTGGCAGGCGCTGGGAGCACCTTCGCGGCGGTCCTCATGTTCTATCTCCTGGCGAAGTTCGTTGGCGGCGGAGCCTCGGGCCTGCTCGCCGCGTACGGGGGGGACTTCTTCTCCTTCGTCCTCATCGGCATAGCCTTCCAGGGATACCTCGGGCTGAGCCTCGACGCCATGGCCGGATCCTTCCGCGCCGAGCAGGTCCTCGGAACGCTCGAGGCTGCGGCGGCTACATCAACGCCCCTGCCCGTGCTGGCCGCGGGGAGCATCCTCTGGCAGTTGCTCCAGACTTCCTGGCGCGTGGCCCTCTACCTCGTGCTGGCGGTGTTCCTCTTCGGGCTCGACCTCTCGGGCGCCAACCTGCTCTCGGCGATTGTGGTCCTCTTCCTGAGCATCGCCGCGTTCGCGGGCACCGGAGCGGTGGCGGGCAGCTTCATGCTCGTCTACAGGCAGGGAAACCCCGTTCGCTGGCTCTACGGAAGCGCCTCGATGCTGCTGGGCGGAGTCTACTATCCCGTGACCGTGCTGCCGGACTGGCTCAGGCCGGTGTCGGCCGTGCTGCCCCTGACATCCTCGCTCGAGGGGATGAGGAGGGCTCTTCTAGCGGGCACGCCGCTGTCCGGGCTGGGCGACCAGCTGCTGGTGCTGGGGATCTTCTGCGTGCTGAGCATCCCCGCGGGGATCCTGAGTTATCGCTGGGCCCTGGCCCGCGCCAGGAGGGACGGCCTCCTGGCGGGGCACTAGATCCGGAGCCGGCGGCCTCTAGGCGAGGATCCGCTCGGTCTCCCTCGCGATCATCAGCTCTTCGTTGGTGGGAACCACGAGTATCTTAACGCGGCTCTCCGGGGTCGAGACGACCTTCTCCTGACCGCGGACCTTGTTGGCCACCGGATCGATGGAGGCGCCGAGGACTTCGAGTCCGGCGCAGATCATCTCGCGCATCTCGGGGCCGTTCTCGCCGATCCCGGCGGTGAACGCGATGGCGTCGAGCCTGCCGAGTGTGACCGCGTAGGCGCCGATGTACTTCCGCACCTTGTCGGCGAACAGCTCGAGTGCGAGGCGGGCTCTCGGGCTGCCCGCGTCGGCCGCGGCCTCGACATCGCGCATGTCGCTGGAGACGCCTGATATGCCGAGAAGGCCGCTCTTCTTGTAGACCATGTCCTTGACCTGGGCGGGCGTCATGCCGTCGGCCTCCATGAGGTCGATGAGCACTGCCGGATCGACGTCGCCCGACCTGGTGCCCATCATCACGCCGCACATCGTGCCGTAGCCCAGGCTGGTGTCGATGCTGCGGCCGCCCTTCACGGCCGTGATGCTGCTGCCGTTCCCGAGGTGGCAGACCACCGTGTTGATCTCTTCCAGGGGCCTGCCCAGAATCTCGGCCGTCCTCAGCGCCACGAACTGGTGGCTCGTGCCGTGGAAGCCGTACCTGCGCATCCTGCGGGTCTCGTACACGTCCCA
>DIAQ01000100.1:13037-23455 GCA_002414865.1 candidate division Hyd24-12 bacterium UBA5074
GGCGCCATGGCGCTGCACTCCTCGAGCTGGGCTATCACCTCGGGGCCGATCAGGATCGAGGCCGTGAACTTCTCGCCTCCATGGACCACCCTGTGGCCCACTGCGCCGATCTCGGACAGCGAGCGGACGGCTCCCTGCACTGGATCCTGCAGCCTCTCGAGGAGGAGGGAGAGGCCGATGGAATGGTTGGGGATGGGCAGCTCGTCGGATACCTTGTCCCCGGAGCCGAGCCTGTACTCCATCCTGCCCTGCTCCAGGCCGACGCGCTCGAGCAGCCCGTTGGCGAGGCTCCCGCCCGTGGAGCTCTCCATGAGACGGAACTTGATCGATGAGCTGCCGCTGTTGATGACGAGGATCTTCATTAGGACGGCCTCCAGCCTTTCCCGGAATGCGGATCTGACCCTGTGCGGACGGAATCGGAAGGATAATTCAACGATCCGCAGCGGACAAGCTGCGCTCCGCTCTCCATTCGAGGTGGAGGAACGCCATGAAGAGGGCCCACAGGACTGTGTAGTTGTAGTTGGTGATGACCGAGCTGAGCTGCGCCGCCACCATCAGGACCAGGAATGCGCAGAAGAGGCCGAGTGCCGTCGCGGCCCGGGTCCTGTCGCGGGTCTTCAGGTAGAGCTTCGCCGATGAGACGATGGCGAAGATCCACATGGAGGCAAGGAGGACGACGCCCACCAGGCCCAGGTCGAGCAGAGTCTGCCAGAACGCGCCGTCGACGAAGAACATCCGCCTCAGCTCCTCGTACTCGGGCTTGTAGTAGATGATCGTCGCGCCCAGGCCGTTGCCGAGAAGAAGGCCAGGCCCCCCGAGCACGCTCAGGATGGCAGCCCAGGACAGGAGCCTCGACAACAGCGAGGGATCGATCGGATAGGTCTGCTGGTCCCCTTCTACCCTCGCGGCCATCTCCGCCGTGGAGAGCAGCCCAAGCGCGGAGACTGCGATGACCGCGAGTATGGTCAGCACGGCGATGAGTGTCAGGGAAAGCACCAGGCGCCTGCCCTTGCCGGGCCCCTCCTCCTTCCGGAAGAGATCGAGCAGCCAGGCGGAGGCCAGAGCCAGCATGATGCCTCCCCAAAGCGCGCGGGTCTGCGAGAGTATGATGGCCACGGCCATGGCCACGAGCGCGGGGACCGCGAGCGCCAGAGGGGGCTTCACCGGGGCCTTCCATATGCGCGCCACAAGCATCAGCATCAGTGCCGCTATGGCGTTGGGCTGGCGCGAGCCGATCCGCAGGCCGCTGAGGGTCATGTAGTAGACACCTTCACCGACTCCCAGCAACCCCTTCATGAACAGGATCACGCCGGCAAGGGCCGCGCACGCGAAGAGCGCCTTCATCATCCTGTCCCTGTCGCCCGGGTCCGAGGCGACCCAGCAGAGCGGGAAGAAGGCGGCGTATCCGAAGAAGGTCCGGAGCGACCAGATGTCGCCCCCCTCGGAGCCTGCGGCCACCCCGCGGAATGCCCCGAAGGCAGAGTCGATCGTGAAGAGGATTATGAGAGCCGGAAGGATGCCCCTGGGCGCAGGACCCGCCTTTCCGTCGGCCACCGCGACGAGCCAGAGGAGGACGAACCAGACGAGGACGATCTCGTCGACTCTGAAGGCGATGAACGAGACTCCCAGGGAGACGGCGGAGAGCTCCCCGACGGTGAAGGCGACCATGAGACCCAGGGACAGGAGGATCGTGCGGAGCGGCGAGCCGAGAGTAAGGAAGAGCACGCAGAGCCCGGCCATGCCGCCCAGGACCGGCCCGAAGGCGTCCAGCACAAGGGAGGCTGTCAGCGCCAGCGCGATGACGACGAGGCCGACCGACTCCGGGGTGAACGGCCCGAATCGCGGAAGGATGCGCCGGGCGCCCCGAGGAGTGTTCAGCCCCGGGCCCCCGATATGGCCGCTGCGATGGCGAGGCCCTGCGCGCGGCACCTGTCGAGCTGTGCGGCGTCAGGTCCGAACTGGATGCCGATGTTCTCGCCCACCTGGGTCACCTTCATGCCCGCGAGCAGCTCGGACAGGACCTTCACTGACTCTCCGCTCCAGCCGTAGGAGCCGAACGCGGAACCGACCAGATCGGGCCTCCTGAGACCCTTCAGGTACGTGCAGATGTCCGAGAGCGTGGGGAACAGGCCGTTGTTGATGGTGGGCGAGCCCGCCACGAGAGCGCCCGCCTCCAGCAGGTCCGCAGCTATGTCGCTCCTGTGGCTCGATTTCATGGGGTGGACGCGGGGGACCGCTCCCCCGGCCGAGACGCCGTCGGCTATTGCGTGGGCCATCTTCTCGGTGGCGTGCCACATGGTGTCGTAGACGATGACCGCCTTGTCCGTCGGCTTCATCGAGGCCCAGTGCGCATAGCGCCCGAATATCCAGGACGGCGGCATGGAGGTCCCCTTCTTCCAGACCGGGCCGTGGTCGGGCAGCACGAGGTCGGGATCGAGACCGATGGAGGCCGCCCTGTCGAGCAGCTTCAGGACCAGCGGCGAATACGGCATGATGATGTTGGCGTAATAGCGGGCGGCCTCTGCCAGCAGGATCGCTGGGTCGTTCTCGAAGGCGAAGAGCTCCGGCGTGGCGAGATGCATCCCGAAGGCGTCCTGCGAGACCAGCGTGTTCATGGACGGGAGGAATGTGAACATGCTGTCCGGCCAGTGGAGCATCTTCGTCTCGATGAACGTCAGGTCGAGTCCGCAGACGCTCGCGGTCAGGCCGTCGCCCACGGCGGACAGCGCAGCGGGATGGAAGCCCATCTGGAGATCCAGGTTGCGCACACCCGAGGCGGAAGCCAGCACCTGCGCGGGGCCGGCGGCTTCGAACAGCCTCGCCAGCGAGCCCGTGTGGTCCATCTCGGCATGGTTGGAGACGACGGCCCTGATCGAGGAGGGATCCACCACCGAGGCGATCCTGGCCATCATCTCGTCGAAGAACGGCTCCTTCACCGCGTCGAAGAGGATGTTGCCCTCGCCGAGCACGAGGTAGGCGTTGTAGGTGGAGCCCCTCGACGTGGAGTAGCCGTGGAAGTCTCGAAGCTCCCAGTCGATCGCGCCGACCCAGAAGATCCTGTCCGTCACCGGGACCGCCTTGAAGCCCCCGCGCACTTTGCCCTCCCCGTTCACTTCCCGCTCCTGGCAGCGGATGCCTCGCCGACGAGCGGCGCGGCGTGTATCGCCACGCGCTCCAGGAATGTCCTGTGGCGGTTGCAGAACGCGTCCTTCATGTGCGAGTCGATGTCGAGCTCGCCCACCAGGATCCCCCCGTGCCAGACGGGGATCACGATCTCGGACGAGACGAGCGGGCTGCAGGAGAGGTAGTTCGACTCGACCGACACGTCGGGGACCACGAAGGTCTTCCCCTCTGCCGCAGCCATTCCGCAGACGCCCTGGCCGAACGATATCCTCGTGTGCTCGGTGGGCTCGCCCGCATAGGGGCCCAGCACCAGGTCGCGCTGCCTGCCCTGGTCGACCAGGTAGAAGCCGACCCAGCCGTACCTGTCCACTGATGCCTTCAGGAAGTCGCACAGAGCCTGGAGCGACTCGAATACCCCGCCCTCCGCCATGGTCATGGCCGAGATCGCTCCGGCCTCGAGCCGCTCGAAGTCGTTCCCGGCGATCCTGGACAGGATGTCGTGCCAGGCGCCGATCGCCCTGCGGAGGTGCGGGATGGTTATGGAGCCCCCGATGAGAGAAGCGATGCCGAGGGCCTCGATCACCCTGCCAGTGGGCACCGAAAGCTCGGCGCAGCGGCCGAGGTGGTAGAGGACGCAGTCGTCGCAACGGAGGGCGAGCGAGACAGCGAGCGCGATGAGGTCCTTGGTCGCGGTGTCGAGCTCTCCGTCCCTGAAGGCCACGGCGTCGAGGCTGTAGAGCCTCTTGATCACGGTGTCGGCATAATCCATGACCGTGCGGTTGAGGTCGTCCCTCTCCCGTATGAACTCGGGGTAGCTCTTCAACGGCCCGCCTCCGTCAAGAAACCGGGGAGGGAGGTCGCCCTCCCCCCGGGGAGATCTCAGCCCCTGGCGGCCAGCTCGCGGTCGATCATGAAGAGCGCTCCGGTGGCGTCGCCTGCGAGGCGCAGCTTCTGCACGACCGCGTCGGAATTGGCTTCCTCTTCGACCTGCTCGTCGATGAACCACTTCAGGAAGCTCGCGGTGGCGTGGTCCTTGATCGCCGCTGCGAGCTCGGCCAGCTTGTAGATGCTCGCCGTGATGACCAGCTCGTGCTTGTACGCCGCCTGGAACGCCGCCAGCGGAGTGGTCCATGTGGCCGCGGGCTTCTCTATGGCGGCGAAGTCCGGCCTGCCGCCCCTCTCGATGACGAAGTCGTAGATCTTCATGGCATGGGCCATCTCCTCGCGGCTCTGGATCTTCATCCAGTGCGCGAATCCGTGCAGGTTCACTGATTCGAACCACGCGGACATGGAGAGGTACAGGTAGAATGAATACATCTCGGCATTGATCTGGTCGCCGAGGGCCTTCTGCATCTTCTTGTCTATCATCACGCCCTCCACAGTCCATGTATGTTGCAGAATTCGCGTGCCTTCAGCGTCCGGGCCTCGGGGCCGGGGAAGAACGCCGCGGCTTCGATTCCGGGGGCCAGGAACTTCTTGCACACCCTGCCGTCGGCCTCGAGCTCGATCCACTGTATGAAGTGGTTCTCGAGCATCGGATGGGGAACGCTGCCCACCTTGACCTGGTAGCCGCCCTCGACGCGCTCGATCACCGGCACGTGCTTCTCGAGGGTGGAGTCGGCCGTCTGCTCCGGCATCTGCTTCATGGGCTGCCCGCAGCAGACCAGATCTCCGCCTCCCGCGAACAGTACCTCGACAATGTTCCCGCAGATCTCGCACTTGTAGATCGCATGAAACTCGGCCATCTCTGTCTCTCCTTCCTGGAGGAGGGTCGCCTGGGGCCGCAGACTAGGACAGGACCTCGAAAAAGGCCATGGGATGCGCGCAGGCCGGGCAGCTCTGGGGAGGCTCGACCCCTTCGTGGGTGAAGCCGCAGTTGCGGCAGCGCCATCTCACCGGAGCCGGCTTGCGGAATACCTCCTGCCTGGCGAGCGTGTCCGCCAGGGCGGTATACCGGCTGCCGTGATAGGTCTCTGCCACGCCGATGTTCTGGAAGACCGCGGCGATGGCTGAGAAGCCCTCTTCCAGGGCCGTCTGGACGAAGCCGGGATACATCTCGGTGTACTCGTACTTCTCGCCCTGGGCCGCGGCCCTGAGGTTCTCGAGCGTGCTTCCCACCGGGCCCGCGGGGAAGGATGCCGTGATCTCTATCTCTCCACCCTGCATAAAGCCGAAGAAGCGCTTGGCGTGCTCCTTCTCCTGGTTGGCGGTCTCCTCGAACACGGCGCCGATCTGCTCGTAGCCCTCCTTGCGGGCCGCAGATGCGTAGTAGGTGTACCTGTTGCGCGCCTGGGACTCTCCGGCAAAGGCCTTCATCAGGTTCTTCTCTGTCTTCGATCCTCTGAGTTCCATGTCCCACCTCCTGCAGGCGTTCAGCCCTCCGGCCGCTTTCTGACAACCACAAGCGTCAGATCATCGTGCTGGCCTGCATCGCCCCTATAGTCCTCCACCCTCCGGAGAAGGCGGGAAAGGACCTCGGAGGCGGGAAGGCCTATGCTCTCGGCGACGCACCTCGCCACCCGGTCTCTTCCGAACTCCGGTCCGGTGCCGTCCAGCAGCGTCTCCGTCACTCCGTCGGTATAGAGCAGAACGAGATCGCCCTCGCCCAGGCGGCCGTACCCGGACTCATACTCTGCCTCTTCGAGCACTCCAAGAACAAGCCCGCCCTCGGATAGTTCCTCCACCTCGCCTCCGGACCGCACGAGCAGCGGAGGATCGTGTCCTGCGTTGCAGTATGCGAACGCGCCGGTCCCGGGGTCGATGAATCCGAGGAAGAAGGTGACGAACTTGTCTCCCGGCGACTTCCCGCAGAGGAAGCGGTTGAGGCGCTTCGCGATGTCCGCGGGCGTGCCGGGAGTGTCCAGGAGGGAGTGGAGCCCGGCCTGCACCGCCGCCATCAGGAGGGCGGCCGGAGCGCCCTTGCCCGCCACGTCGGCGATCGCAAAGGCAAGGCCCTTCGAGCTGGTGCACAGGAGATCGAAGTAGTCCCCTCCGACCTCAGTGCTCGCGTAGTTGACTCCTGCGAGGTCGAGCCCCTCCACGGCAGGCGGCGCCTGCGGGAGCAGCCCCTGCTGTATCGAGCGGGCGAGCGCGAGCTCCTCCATGATCCTCTCGCGCTCGATCCCCGCCTTCAGGAGATGCGAGTTGCGGATGGCCGCGGAAACCTGCGCGGCGAAAGCCTCGAAGACGGGCTTGGACTCGTCGAGGAACCCGAACCTCGCCGCGCGGGCGGCGAAGAGCATCCCCATCCGGCTCCCCCCTGCGGCGAGGGGAGCGGCGGCCAGCGACCCGATCCTCAGCCCTCCGGCAGAGGAGTTCTCGAGGGGGAAGCTCCTGGGGACGCTGCTGAGGATCGCCGAGCCCGCAGCCATGGGATATCTGGCTTCGAGCCATCCCGAGAGCCCCGTCCCCGGTATGCCCTCGCCCAGCAGGTTCGTGCCACTCGACGCGGCGATGTGCGAGGACCCGTTCCCGTCGTCTATCTCCACCCAGGCGGTGTCCGCTCCCGTGAGCTTCCGGCAGAGCTTCGCCGCCCGCGAGCAGATTTCCGGGAGCTGCGTGGATTCGAGGAGCACCGACCCCATCTCCTGAAGGCTCCGGAGCTCCCTCGCCCTCCTGTCGACCAGCCTGGCCGAGGGCAGGCTCAGCAGGAGGACGATGAGCCCGACCACGGCGCCGACCTGGAGGGAATAGGCGCACGAGTGGGCGAGGGTGCCCAGGACGGGGGACCCCTCCATGGCCGGGGAGAGCGATCTGGTTGCTATCTGCAGCAGGTTGACCGCGATGATGCATCCCGCGATGCAGATGACCTTCCCCTTCAGGTCCAGGTAGTGCACCCATCTCGCCCTGAACCCGTTGAGGATGGCGAGCAGGGTCAGAAGGGAGATATAGGGATCGAACTCGACCGGATCGGCGCTCATGCCGCCGAGAGGGATCGAGACGGTCCTGAAGCTCAGGCCGACGGCCGGCACGGCACTGCCCAGGAGTATGGTGATGACGAGGAGGCGGAATGCCCTGAGTGTCAGCGGGCCGCGCTCGGTGAGCACAAGGGATCCCTGCAGCAGGAGGGAGACGAGCAGCACGGCCGCGGCGGGAGGCAGCAGCAGGCTGCTCGGGCCCGTGCCTGCGGAGATCAGCGCGGCGAGTCCCGTGGAGATCAGCAGGGCGATCAGCCTGGGGGCCAGCGAGAACTCGCGGGGCAGGGACTCGGCCGTGAAGTAGGCGAGAGCTGCCAGCGCGATGGCCAGAATCCCTGCGAGATCGGGCACGGGATGCGGCAGGGCGACCGAGACGAGCCCGGCTATCAGGAATCCACAGGCCGGAACGGCCGTGCGGGCGCCGATGCTCCTCTTCAGGAACTCAGCTCGGGCGATGCCTTTCAAGGAACTCCCCGGCCTCCTCCATGGAAATGGTCGTCTGGCCCCCTGCACCCATGTCCTTCAGTGCGACCCTGCCAGCGGCGGCCTCCTCGGGACCTATCACGGCGACCCAGGGGACGCCCGTCCTCGCCGCCGCCTTGAACTGCCTGCCGAGGTTCCTGCAGTCGAGGTCCATCTCCACGCGAAGGCCGCGGGCCCTGAGACCCTCGGCGAAGGCGAAGGCGGCCTCTCTCTCGGCCTTCGAGAACACGGCGACGAAGACGTCGGAGGGAGTTCCCGAGGCGACCCCGGCCGGGACGAGCCCGTATGTCTCGAGGAAGAGGCGCAGCGTGAGCAGCCCCAGGCCGAACCCGACGCCGGTCATCGGCCTCCCGCCGAAGAGGCCGACGAGGTTGTCGTATCTTCCCCCTCCGCAGATCGCCCTGCGGTTCTCGCCGCCCGTGTCCAGCAGCTCGAACACCATGCCGGTGTAGTAGTCGAGGCCGCGCACCACCCCGGCGTCGAAGGAGGCGCTCGTCACTCCTGCCGCCGAGAGCGAGTCCTTGAACTCCACCGTCTCCGCAAGGGCGCCCGAGCCCTTCAGCAGGTTCCCGAGCCTGAGATCGTCGAGGTCCGTGAAGCCCGACGCCTCGGCCACGGCACCGGCATGGGGGCCGATCCTGTCCGCAGCCCAGGCGTCCCAGTCCTCCTGGCTCATCTTGCTCTTCCTGTCGAGCACCGTGAAGGCCGTCTGATGAAGCTCGGCCGGCACGCCCAGAGCGAGAAGCAGCTCCGACGCGAGCCGCCTGTTGCTGTACCTCACGGCATATGTCCCGGGCGCCGCCCCCAGGGACTTCATGATCCTGTCGAGCACCAGGACGACCTCCACGTCGGCCGCGATGTCCGGCACGCCGAGGATGTCACAGTTGAACTGCTTGAACTCCCTGACCCTGCCGCGCTGCGGGCGCTCGTAGCGGAAGCAGATGGGAAAGGCCATCCAGCGTATGGGGAGGTGCAGCTCGCCGGCCCCGGCTATCATCCGGGCGAGGCTCGGCGTCAGCTCCGGACGCAACAGCAGCTCCCGCCCTCCCCTGTCCGTGAGCCTGTAGCTCTGCTCGAGCACCAGCTCGCTGCCGGACTTGGCGAGGAACAGCTCCATGGGCTCCAGCGTCGGGCAGTCGTACTCCTCGAAGCCGTATGAGCGGCCGGCCTCCCTGACCTTCCCCTCGATGTACTCCTCGACCCGCATGTCGGCGGGGTAGAGCTGCCTCATTCCCGCGAGAGGCTTCGTGCTCAGTTCCATCTGTCCATCCCGTCTGGTTTCATCCCGCGGCGATCCTGTTCCTCCCCGCCCGTTTCGCGTCGTAGAGGAGGCGGTCGGCGCGTGTGACGACTTCATCGGCGGTTTCCGAGGGCCTGGCCTGGGTGACTCCTGCGGAGACCGTGAGGCCGATGCGGATGCCTTCCCCGACCTCGACGCTCGAGGACTCGACAAGCGCCCTCATCCTCTCCATCGCCTTCATGGCCTCATCGAGGTCGGCGCCTTCGAGCACGAGGAGGAACTCGTCCCCTCCCCAGCGGCTGAGGATGTCGCTCGCCCTGAGGGTGTTGAGCATCGACCGCGCCGAGGATTTCAGGGCCAGGTCTCCAGCGTCGTGCCCGAACTCGTCGTTCATCAGCTTGAGGTTGTCGAGGTCGATCATGGCCACGGAATACCCGCTGCCCAGTCTCAGGAGGGCCGAGTGCCTGGAGTGCATGGCAAGGTCGGCGAGCCTCCTGTTGCCTGCCCCGGTGAGGGCGTCGAGCAGAGCCAGACGCTCGAGATCGGCCATCCGCGACCTCATGTCCGCAACCTCGCCGGCCTCCTCGAACAACTCCAGGCCCCATACGGATCCGTCACCCTCGACCGTGGGGACCGTCCTGATGTTCACCAGCACGCGGTGTCCGTGGGCGTGCTGCAGGTAGACCGTGGCCTCGTTCCGGCAGAGGCTCTGCATGCTGTCCGAGAGCGGGCAGTTGTTCGTGCAGAGCGGTCTCCCGTCCTTGTCCACGTGAACCAGGATGTTGTCGCTGCACTTGGTCCCCAGGACGGTGCCTGCAGGGTAGCCCGTCAGGGCCTCGGCGGCCTTGTTCCAATAGACGATCCGCCTGTCGGCATCGACGGCATACGCGCACTCGAAAAGCCTGTCCAGCATATCGAGCGGCATCGAATCGGGAACCGGGTTCGGCCTTTTTTCCATAACATCGAAAGCAAACTCCGGCGGAGGGAATGGTCAAGGGGTCCGGGCAAGGCATAATACCGGCGGACGAGACACCCGGAAGGACTGCAATGAAAGCTTCGATCCTGGTCGACACATTCGTCGCGCTGACCCTCTCGACCGCCTGCGGACAGGCCGAGAGCGCCCGCCCCACAAAGCCCGAGCAGGCCGCAGAAGCTGCCGCCGAGCCTGCTGCCGCTGCTCAGGGCGCCTCCTCGGTCACCTGGGACGACTCCATCGAGCAGGAGGGCTACCGCCTGTCCTGGGCCGTGGACGACGACCTCCTCCATGTCAGCATGTCCGCCCCGACCACGGGCTGGGTCGCCGTGGGCTTCAATTCCGCCGGCGCCATGAAGGACGCGCAGATCGTCATCGGCTATGTGAGCGCCGGAGCGGTCTCCATACGCGACGACTTCGGAACTGCGTTCACCTCGCACGCCTCCGATGTCTCACTCGGCGGCACCGACGACGTCGCCAACGCCTTCGGCAGCGAGGCCGGCGGCCGCACCACCATCGACTTCACGATCCCTCTCGCCTCGGGTGACGAATACGACGGCGCGATAGTCCCGGGATCGAGCTGCTCCATCATCATGGCCAACGGCAGCGGCTCCGACTCGTTCACCGAGATCCACCAGTGGGCGGGCGTGGCCGAGATCGAGATCTGAGAGGGCTGATCTGG
>DIAQ01000100.1:23769-33406 GCA_002414865.1 candidate division Hyd24-12 bacterium UBA5074
TCCGCCCCAGGCTTCTCTGCAGCAGGTGCCTGGAGTTCGATTCCTGCAGATGGGATGGAGCCAGGATCAGCGACGAGCTGGTCCGCCGCCTTGTCAGCTTCGTCGATTTCGTGCCGGTCTGCCCCGAGGTGGCGATCGGCCTGGGAGTGCCGCGTGATCCCATACGGCTCGTCAGAGGTGAGGCCGGAGAGGTCGAGCTCTTCCAACCCGCATCCGGACGGGTGCTGACCCGGGAGATGGAGTCCTTCGCAGGACGGTTCCTCGACGGGCTCGGCGAGGTGGACGGGGCCATCCTCAAGTTCCGCTCGCCCTCCTGCGGCACCTCGGATGTCCGGGTGCATCCCCGGGGCGATGCGAAGGGAGCCATCACCGGGAAGTCCCCCGGCCTGTTCGCCGCGGCGGCCATCTCCAGGCTCGAAGGCCTTCCCGTAGAGTCCGAGGGCAGGCTGAAGAACTTCGCGATCCGGGAGCACTTCCTCACGAGGATCTTCTCGCTGGCCGCCTTCCGCGGAGTGAGGCAGGCCTGTCTGCAGGCCGGGACGACAGGTCCCCTCGTGGAGTTCCATGCAGGCCTCAAGATGCTGCTCATGGCCATGAACCGCGAGGAGCAGCGCCGCCTCGGGCGCCTTCTCGCCTCCGGCCTGCCCGTCCGGGACGCCCTCCAGGGGTATGGCGAGGGTCTGAGGCACGCCCTCGCACGACCGATGAGGCCGGGAGCCGTAGTGGATGTGCTCCTGCACGCACTCGGGTTCTTCAAGGACGGGCTGAAGCCCGCGGAGAAGGCCCTGTTCCTCGATGCCGTGGAGGGCTTCAGGGCAGGCAGGCTGCCTCTTTCGGCATGCCTCGCGGTGCTGCGCGCCTGGCTGGCCCGCTTCGACGCCCCCTGGCTCGCTTCCCAGGCGTTCTTCTCCCCGTACCCGCCCGGCCTTGTCGACATCGCCGACTCGGGCAAGGGCCGCGACCTGGACTGATTCGGAAAGGAGGGATGATGGACGAGGCTTTCCGCACGATCGAGCCGCAGAAGATAGAGGGCAACGCCTTCGAGATGATCGCCGACGGGTGGATGCTTGTGACGGCCGGCACTCCGGCGTCCTGGAACACCATGACCGCATCGTGGGGCGCCATGGGCGAACTCTGGAAGAAGAAGGTCTGTTTCGCCTTCGTCAGGCCGCAGAGGCACACGCGGAGCTTCATGGAGAGCTCCCAGCGCTTCACCCTGAGCTTCTTCGACGAGAAGTACAGGCCGGCGCTGGAGTTCTGCGGGAGCCACTCGGGCCGCGATGTGGACAAGGCCGCGGAAACCGGCCTTCTCCCCTTCGAGCCCATGACCGGCGCGGTGTCCTTCGAGCAGGCCTCCCTGGTCATCGTCGCCAGGAAGATCTACACGCACGATCTCGACCCCTCCAGATTCCTCGAGGCCGGGATCCAGGACTGCTACCCGCTGTTCGACTACCATCGCATGTACATCGGAGAGGTCGAGAAGGTCCTGACCAGATAGGCATCCGCCGGGGAGAAAGACATGCTCGGGACCCTTGCGGCGTTGCTGTTGTGTGGAGCCGCCCAGGCCGGCCTCGAGGCGGTCCGCATCCAGGTGCCGCCCGACATCGACGGCATGCTCGACGACGAGGCCTGGACCTCGGTCGCGTTCACCGAGAGCCTGTTCGTGGCTCAGCGTCCAGTGCCCGACACCCCCATGTCCGAGCCCGTCAGGTTCGCCGTGGCCTATGACGACCAGGCGCTGTACTTCGCCTTCGAGCTGCTCGACTCCCGCCCCGGGGAGATGCGCAGGGTCCTCACACCGAGGGACGAGGATGCCCCATCCGAATGGATCCTCGTGATGCTCGACACCTTCCATGACGGAGCCAACTGCTACATCCTCGGCGTGAGCCTGGCGGGCGTGCAGTACGACGCCAGGCAGTCCGTGGTGGGCGGGACATCCCTGAGCTGGGACACGATCTGGGAGTGCGCGACTTCCGAGGGCGATTCGGGCTGGACCGCCGAGATCGCGATCCCCTTCTCCGGCCTCAGGTACCCCGGCGACCCGGAGCAGGTCTGGGGCATCAATCTGAAGCGTTCCATCTCGCGCACCCACGAGGGCGGATACCTCGCGAGGATGCCCGCCGACGGCGACATCGTGGTGGAGGACTTCACCGATCTCACCGGTCTGAGCGACCTGCCTCACCCCCTCGGATTCGAGTTCAGGCCCTACGGGGCCGCGAGGCTCGACAGCCTGGCGGAAGGGCGGAGGGGCCGGGCCTGGGGAGACGCGGGGGTCGACCTGAAACTCAGGATCACTCCCAGCCTGACCGCCGATCTGGCCGTGAACCCTGACTTCGGGCAGATAGAGGCCGACGAGGCCGAGGCGAACCTCTCGCACTGGCAGACCTACCTCGACGAGAAACGCCCCTTCTTCCTTGAGGGTTCGGAGCTGTTCGACATGCCCTTCAGCCTCTTCTACTCGCGCAGGGTGGGAGCAGCGGCGTGGAATGGAGGGATCGTCCCCATCCTCGGAGGCCTGAAGCTCACCGGAACGGCGGGCGGAGGCCTCAGGATCGGAGTGCTCGACGCATACACGGGTGAGGTGACGGAGGATGGCTCAGTCGTTGAACCGGCGTCCAACTACTTCGCCGGGAGGGCCGTCGAGGAGCTGGGACCAGGGTCGTTCCTCGGGCTCTCCGCGACCAGCGTGGTCTCAGCCGCGCACGACAGCCTCGACCGCGGGCACTCGTACGCCGGCGCGTTCGACTTCAGGATCGGCCTCCCCTCCGATCTCTCGGTGAGCGGGGCCGCGGCCGGCACCTCGAATCCCGCGAGCGATGACGGATATGCGTTCAGGGGGTCCGTAGGCTACGACGGAGACAGGGCCTACGCCTTCGCCGGCGCGAATCACATCCAGGAGGAGTTCGACGCCAACGCCTGCGGCTACACGACATCGACCGGCGAGACCGATCGCTGGATGGAGGCGGGGGGCACGCTCAACACCGGAGGCACCCTCCAGCAGCTGTTCCCGGGCGCCTACTGCTGGTACACCGACACTCCGGACGGGCTGATCGTCTCTCGGGGCATCTCCACCTGGATCAGCACCAGGACGACGGGGAACTACCGTCAGGGTGGCGGGGCGACCTGGGAGGGCTCCTACTACGACAGATACGAGGGGCCCGCCGGCAGGCAGTACGACGGCGGCTTCGCGTGGAACGCCTGGATGAGCACCGACACGAGGCGCGATGTGAGCCTGTATGCCGAATACTACGAGGGCCAGTACTGCAACGGCTGGAAAGACGGCTGGTGGACCAGCCTGGACTATGTCCCCCTGCCCTGCCTCAGCTTCGAGGCCGTTGGGAGCTGGGCCCGCACCGGGGATGCCGGGAGGTACAACTGGTCGGCGGACGGCTGGGATGACCGCGACACCGACTGGCGCTCGGTGGAGCTCCGGAGCGGCCTCCTGTTCGGGCCCGACCTGCATGTGAGGTTGTCGTCGCAGTTCGCCCGCTTCCGCTCCGAATGGGGCCTGACGGGCGCGACGACGGCCGACCAGCACTGGGCGAACCTTCTGCTGAGCTGGATGTACAAGCCGGGCAGCATGTTCTACTTCCTGGTGGGCGAGACGGCCCCGCCGGACGAAGAGAGCGGCGATCCGGGGACGCCCAGCTTCACGATCTACTCGAAGATCACATGGTTCCTGGGCGCGTGAGGCGCCCGCCGATCGGAGGGAGCGGATGATGGACTGCAGGGAGATGTCGGAGTTCTTCCTGAAATCGCTGAGGCTGCAGACCAACCCGGTGGCGGTCAGGCTGTACCTGACCCTGGAGGAGGTGCCGAAGAAGCCTCTGCCATTCAAGCTCAACATCTGCCAGCTGATCTCCATGGCGCGCCACCAGGGAAGGGCGGCGGCGGGGACGCCCGAGGGCATGGTGTGCTCCATCGGAGCGGCCTGCACCGGCCTGATCCCCACTCCCCAGGCCTACCTCGACGGCACGGCCGGCGTCGGCAGGTATGTCGAGAGTGCGGAGGCCGGCCGGAGGTTCTTCCAGAACACCTTCAAGCTGGGCGATTCCGGAAGGCAGTTCGCGGCCCTCCTGGCGGCGCCGCTGGCGGACGCCTGCGGCTACGAGCCCGATGTGGTGCTGTTCTACGCCAATCCGGCGCAGATCATGCGCCTGATCCACTCCTGTGTGTACAGGACCGGAGAGAAGGTGGCGGCCGACACGGTGGCGGAGGCTGCGGTGTGCTCGGCGATAGGCTTCGTGAAGGCAACGGGCAGGCCCGTGGTGGGGTTTCCCTGCGCGGGCGACAGGCGCTTCGGCGGCACCCAGGACTCCGAGCTCGTCCTGGCGGCCCCGTTTGCCATGCTCCCCGACATGATAATGGCGTTGGAGGACCTCTCGGCCGCGGGCCGCCTCTATCCGGTCGCCCCGAATGTCATGTGGACGCCGCAGATGCCGCCTGCGTACACGATAGGCGAGAGCGATCTCGGGAGCGGAGGAGACAGTTGATAGCCGAAGCGCGGGAGATCCTGGAAACCGCAAAGGAGATGGAGAGGGCCGGTGCCTCGTTCTACAGGCAGCTGGAGGAGAAGCACGGCGGGGACGACTCGCTGCGAGAGCTGTTCGGCTTCCTCGCGTCCGAGGAGGACGGTCATCTCAGGGAATTCGAGAAGCTCCTGGACGAGATCCCCGACTTCAGCTTCCCCGAGCACTTCGCCCCGATGGCGCGCGATCTGAAGGGATTCGCGAGCATCTTCTCCAGTTCACGCCTGGCCGACGAGAGGCGCTCTCTCTCGAGCCTGCTCACGGCCGTGGACTTCGCCATACGCCGCGAGATGGACACGATCTTCTTCTATGACGAGCTGCTCGCCATGGTGCCGGATCTCCAGCAGAAGTGGGTGCGGAGCCTGATAGAGCAGGAGCGCCGCCACTTCCGTGAGCTGACGGAGCTCAGGGCGCACATCGCGAGGTGATCCCGGGGAGAGGCCGCCCGCGCAGGGCGGACGGCCCTATTCCCCGGGGAGGAACACGGCCACCACGGCGGCAACCGCCGTGAGGCTCGCAGTCACCAGAAGGGTCCCGGCGTTGGCTCCGGCATTGGCGGCAACCTTCGACACGCCCTGGAGCAGACCGTCGAGTGTGCCTGAAGACACTGTGATGTCGAGCATCCGGGCAGCCATCCAGGAAATCGAGATGAAAGCCGCGAAGCCGGCGGCCACAGTGGCAGCGGTCTTGAACCTGTAGAGCTTCTGATGTCTCGGCCTGGTGAGAACGGCGATCGCCCGCTCGATCCTCCTCTGCAGCTCCTCGGGCGGCACGGGAGGCGTGCGCAGCCGGCCCTCGATCGAGCGCTCGAGCGCCAGCTCGGCGGAGCACACCGGGCACGAGGCCAGATGCTGCTCGAAGCCGGACCGCCCGGACGCGTCCATGGCGCCCAGCAGATAGTCCAGCACCTCTTCAGACCTGTTGCAGAACTTCATCTTCTCTTCCTTCCAGGAGCGTCCTCAGGCGCCTCCTGGCTCTGTGTACATAAACACGCACGTTCCCTTCGGGGATTCCAGTGGCTTCGGCGATCTCGGAGTTCTTCAGGTCGCCGAAGTAGAAGAGCGTCAGGAGCATCCTGTCCCTCTCGGGCAGCTCGAGGATGGCGGTCTCGAGGATGCTCCCGCCCTCCGCCCGGATCCCCGGGTCAACTCCGAACTCGTCGATCTCCTCGCCCGTCGGGTCCTCGGGCTTCCGCCTCCGTATGTGGTCCAGAGCCGCCCGGCGGGCGATGGAGGCGATCCATGCCGTGAAGCTGGAGTTCTCGCGCAGAAGTCCGATGTTGAGCCAGGCTTTCACGAAGGCCTCCTGGCTGACGTCCTGCGCGGTGTCCGGGTCGCCCACCATCCTCCGCGCGATGCCGTAGACCAGCCCCGCGTGGGACCTGACAAGCTCGCCGAAGGCTTGTGCATCTCCCCCTCTTGCGCGTTCTATCGCGAGCGGGAGTTCAGTTGCCATTCGCGGGCTTGTCCCGCCGGTCGATGAAGTACCAAATGAGGATGAACGCGAGCCCCAGGAGCACCAGGAATGCCATCCCGCCGAGGGATTCGGGGCTCTCTCCGGCCAGGGTGCCCGCGGCTCCCACGCCGAGACCGATGCCCACGAGGATGATGCCGGTGCGCAGCGAGTTCTTCCTGCGGGGAGCCGAGCCTGTCAGGGACAGCATCTTCTCGATCTCCTCGGGAGGCCTTCCCGCTTCGACGGCCCTCTTCACTGTCTCGTACCTGGCGATCTTCTCCCTGTGCCCGTGCACGATCGCGATTATCGCGATGGCAACGGGACCCCCGATGCTCAGGAGTATCGCGACTATCGGGATCAGAATGGCTTCCATCGTCCTCTCCTTTCGTTGCTCTGACGAAAGGACGGCGCCCGTCGGGGGGATGTTACACCCCGCTCCGGGAAGCATATAACTTCCACGCGACAAACCCGAGGGAGGGATCTGGGATGACCCGCACGCTCCGGGGTCTCGGCGAGAAGAAGGGCCTGCCGCCCGGCACCCTTGCCCATGGCGAATCCGCCGAGCCCAATCCGACGAACATCAGCATCCTGCGCTGGAACCTCGAGAAATGGGAGATCTCCGAGGACTGCCCCTTGGAGTCCATCGTCCTGCCTGAGGAGCCCTGGACCGTCACCTGGATCAGGATCACAGGTCTGGCGGACCTCGAAGCCATCCAGAAGGTGGGCGAGGTCTACGGCGTTCATCCACTTCAGCTCGAGGACGCTCTCAATGTCCTGGACAGGCCCAAGGTAGAGGAGTCCGACGACGGCATCTTCGTCTCCCTCAGCTCTATCACACCGGATGGCGAATCATCCCTGACCGAGCACGACCATGTTTCGCTCATCCTCCGCAAGGGCGCGGTGATCACCCTCGAAGAGGGCGACGCACCTCTGTTCGAGGCAGTCATCAACCGCATGAAGAGGCCCAGCGCGCGCATGCGCCGCTCGGGGCCCGACTATCTCCTGTATGTTCTGATGGACGCCATCGTGGACGGGTACTTCTTCTCCCTGGAGAGCATCGCGGGGCGCATCGAAGTGCTGGAGGAGGAGCTGGTCACCGAGCCCGGCCTGGGCATGCTCGAGAGGATCCACACCCTCAGGAACGAGATGCTGTCCTTCCGCAGGACGGTATGGCCGCTGCGAGAGATGGTGGGCAACCTGTCACGGGTGCATCCGGGAATGCTCTCCGAGGAGATGGTCCCCTACCTGCGGGACCTCTACGACCACTGCATCCAGGTGATCGAGACCGCGGAAACCCTGCGCGAGATGCTGACCGGCATGCTGGACATCTACCTCTCCAGCGTGAACAACAAGATGAGCCAGGTCATGAAGGTGCTCACCATCTTCTCGACGGTCTTCATGCCTCTGACGTTCCTGGCAGGCATCTACGGCATGAATTTCCAGTACATGCCCGAGCTGACGAAGCGCTGGGGCTACCCCGCGGTGCTGGTGCTGATGTTCGGCACAGGCATCGGCATGTTCGCATGGTTCAAGAAGAAGCGGTGGCTGTAGCAGTCCCCTTCCTCTTGCATGCTCTCCGATGCAACCGAAAAGGCCTCGATCGGTGAAACCTCCCTGAGCCTTCCATCATCGAGCACGAACAGCTTCTCTGCTCTTTCCAGGTGGGGGGCGTGATGCGATATGATTATTATCACTATGTCATGGAATTCTTTGAATAAAGTCTCCATGATTTTCTGAGCAGTCTCCGGGTCGACAGCTGAGAGAGCTTCGTCGAGAATGATCATTTTGGGGTTCCTCAGGAAGAGCCTTGCCATCGCGATACGCTGCCTCTGCCCTCCAGAGATCTGCCTGTGTCCTTCTCCGAGCATGGTGTCGAAGCCCTCCGGCATTTCTTCTATGAAATCCAGCGCGAGTGCCTTTCCAGCGGCCGACTTTATTTCGGCAAACGAGGATCCGAGGCGGGACACTCTGATATTGTCGAGAGCTGAAGCGCAGAAGATGTGTGGAGACTGCTGGACGACTGCGAGGTTGGCTCTGATGGATCGAATGCTCAGTTCGGAATATGCGATGCCATTTATCTTTATTTCACCCGTCCGAGTCTCATGAAGACGTGAAAGGAGACTGCACAGAGTCGATTTCCCAGATCCACTGCGACCTACGATCCCTATCTTGCTGAATCCTGTCAGTCGAAGAGAAAGCCCATCAAGGACGTAAGATGAACTCCCGTAGCCGAAGGAGACATTATCCAGCTCGATCGTCGAGACTTCCCGGGGAAAGGCGGTCCCGGTGTCGAGTTCCTCCCCCTGGTCGCGGTCGGTGAGTTCGAAGATCCTCTGTGCTGCACCGAGACTGGCGCGTGATGTGCTGCTGAAGACGAGGAGAGTGTTTATCGGGCCCAGCGACAGTCCCATGTAGTTCCAGAAGGCAAGAAGGCTCCCGAGTGACATGTCGCCTGCTATGACTTTCAGACCGCCGAACCAGAGCAACGCCCCGGTGAGAACCCAGGTCGCGGCTTCAGTGGTCGACACAAGGCTGAGTATGGAGGCGAATCTGACTCTTGCCTTTCTCAGCAGTTCCAGCGACCTGCAGACCGATTCCCTTACAAACGACTGTGCACCAAGCAATCTCGATTCTATGAGTGAATCCCAGAAATCTGCGACCGCATTGGAAGAGAATGCGATGCTGGTCTGTAATGAATTGGATGCCTTCTGGATCGGCCTTGTCAGATCCTTGACGAAGAAGGACATGGCCACTAGGGAGCCGAGAATGAAGACGGCCAGAACTGGATCGAGAATGTACATGAGGATTGTGACCGCAATCAGCATCAGTAATTGCGTTAGAAGCTGGATAAGGACGTCTCCATAGAGCCCGCCCATGGTCTCGATATCCTGGAAGAGAACACTGATGACTTCGCTGGAACCGGTCTCGAGCGCGGCTGCGGTCCTCTTCTTCGAGAGAGAGTCGATTACGGAGACTCGCAGGTTTTGGAGGGTTCTCTCCTTAATGCGGGCAAACACGATTTTTTGGACGGAACTCATGCACACCCGTCCAATGGCTGCGCCTGCGAGAGTCACAGCGCTGAGCGCCAGGAATCTGATGGAGGCTCCTGCACAAAGCCCGTCAACAAGCACCTTCTGGATCCATGGATTGGCAACCCATAGAGCGGTTGTGATCAGGGTGAGAAACAGTGCCAGGACCTGCAGCTTCCATGTAGGCTTGAGATATGCGAGTGATCGCACGAGCATCGACCTGTTCGTGGCGGTTCCAGGCTCTGATCTTCTCCTCGAACCCATGTCAAAGCTTCTCCCAGCTTGATGGTCGGGCCAGGTTCATTGATTGCATGAGGCATTGCTGGAGGCGTCCCGGAGGAATCACTCCGCCGGAGCCAACCTCACGAGCATCTGATTGGTGTCATCGTCTTCCAGGATTGCATAGACTCGATCGGGATCGGCAATAAAAAAGCTGACGTCCCACAACCCTGAGGTGTCTATCCGGGCCTCTGATGTACGGATCAGCGATCCATCAGTGGTCGAATAGATGTCGAACATGAATCCGTCTAGATCACCCCGCTGGACCCACAGCTCCTCACCGTCATCCGTGACCCACATCTCCTTTACAGGCTCTCGCCATGGTCGTGGCTCGTAGACGTACTC
>DIAQ01000083.1:0-1206 GCA_002414865.1 candidate division Hyd24-12 bacterium UBA5074
CGGCCAGCTGCGGCGGTCATCGAGAAGCCTTCGATGGCCCTGCCCCCGGGAACGTATCCGAAGTCACCATCGTGGAACTCGGCCCTCCCGGCCACCGGCTCGGCGAGTTCGAGCCCAGCTGCCTCGTCCGGCTCCGGCGGGGTGTCGATCAGCTCGAACACCCTTTCCGCCCCCGCGAGAGCCGCCTGGATGGAATTGTAGATGTTCGCGAGTTGACGCACAGGCTGTATGAAGTTGCGACCGTATGTGATAAAGGCTGCTATCGTCCCCACGGTGACCAGGTCCTCGAGAGCGAGCCAGCCGCCGACCCCGGCGAGCACCACCACGAAGAGGTTCCCGAGGGCGTTCGATACCGGCATCAGGAGAAGTGCATAGCTGTTCGCGTAGACTCCGGACCTGAAGACCTTCTCGTTCTTCCCGGTGAATTCGTCCACGATGCTGCTGCTTCTGCCGAAGGCCGCCACGACGCGCTGACCGCTGATCGCCTCCTCCGCCGCCGCGTTGAGATCTCCGATGTTCTGCTGCAGGCCCCGGAAGCCCTTCCTCGTGTATCGCGCGACGAATGCCGTGAACAGGAGCATGATCGGCACGACCAGCAGAGCCGCGAATGCGAGCCTCCAGTTCATGAGGAACATCGCCACCATTATCCCGGCCATGGAAAGCGAGCTGGCGACGAGCGTCGTGACATTCTGGGAGACCGCCTGGTTGATCGCATCGATGTCGTTGGTCAGCCTGCTCATCAGCTCACCGGCAGGCACGCGGTCGAAGAACGATACCGGGAGGGTCTGGAGACGGCCGAACAGGTCACGGCGCAGGAGCTTCAGCGATCCCTGCGAAACAGAGGCCATGATCCATCCCGCCACCATCTGGAGATAGCCGCCGCCGAGATATGCCGCCAGCATGAGGGCCGCGAGCGGAGGGAGCCCGGAGGGCGATCCGGTGGAGATGAAGCGGTCTATCGCGTAGCCGGTGAGCCACGGCGCGACGAGCCCGAGCGCCGTGTAGGCGGTCACGGAGGCCAGGGCCAGGAGGAGGCGCGACCTGAAGGGCAGGAGATAGCCCGCGAGCCTCGCCAGAGCATTCCGTGGGTTCTTCGCCTGCTCTATCCGGCCCACCATCGCAGGCCTTCGTGGGCGGATCATCGATCTGGCGTCGGGCGTGCCCGGCGTATAGCGCCCGTCACTCACGGCGCCCCCCCATCGAGGG
>DIAQ01000083.1:1540-4424 GCA_002414865.1 candidate division Hyd24-12 bacterium UBA5074
CCTCCGGCCGCAAGGAGCTCTGCATGGGTGCCCGTCCCGGCCATGCGCCCCTCTTCGAGGACGACTATCCGGTCGGCCCCGATCACGGTGCTCATCCTCTGGGCGACCAGGAGGATCGTTCGACCGCGCATCAGCCTTCTCAGGGCGTCGTGAATGCTCCCTTCCGTGGCGATGTCGACCGAGCTGGTGCTGTCATCGAGGATCAGCACGGCCGGTCGTGTCAGGATCGCCCTGGCGATGGCGATCCTCTGCTTCTGCCCACCCGAGAGGTTCACGCCCCTCTCTTCGACATGGGTGTCGTAGCCCATTGGCAGGGCTTCTATGAAGTCGGCGGCGCACGCGGCCTGCGCGGCTCCGACGATCTCCTCCTCGGATGCCCCGGGCGAACCGAAGCGGATGTTGTCACGGATGCTCCCGGAGAAGAGCACCGTCTCCTGCGGGACCATGGAGATCCTCCTGCGGAGGGAGGCGAGCCTCAGGTCCTTCACATCCGTGCCGTCGACCGTCACCCTGCCCGAGGTGGCGTCGTACAGCCGCGGCACGAGATCGACCAGGGAGGTCTTCCCCGAACCGGTCGCCCCGAGGACTGCGACCACGCTGCCGGGCTCGATCGCAAGATCTATGTCCTCCAGCACCGGCTCCGAGCCGGGGCCGTATCTGAACGACACCTTCTCGAACACGATCCTGCAGGGGGAGCCTTCCTGCAGCTCCACGGCGTCAGGCGCGTCGCATACCTCGGGTACGGCATCCAGCACCTCGGCGATCCGCCGGGATGAAGCGATTCCGTTCGCCCAGACATTCGTGAGGCTGGACATCATGATGAGAGGGGTCATGGTGGTGAGGAGGTAGTTGGTGAAGGCCACGATCTGCCCCAGGGTCATGGAGCCGGAGATCACTTGGAGGCCACCCACCCAGATCACGGCGACCATCCCGACGTTCACGCACGCTGACAGGAGCGGCGTCATCGTGGCCATCAGCCTCATCACTCGGGAAGTCTCATCCGTGAAAAGGGAATTGGCCAGGTCGAAGCGCGCCTCTTCGCGATCGGCCCGGACGAAGGACCTTATCAGGCGAACCCCCGCGATGTTCTCCTGGATGATGGTGTTCAGCCTGTCGAGCCTCAGCTGAACGGCGCGGAACACCGGCTCCATCTTCGGCACGAACAGGACGATGACGGCGGAGGTCAGGAGCAGGAGCGGCAGCATGGCGAGCGCCAGGGAAGGGCTCGTGCGGATCATCAGAACGAGGCTTCCGATCATCAGCAGCGGCGCCCTTGTTCCGATCCTGAGAGAGACCTGGGTCAGTCTCTGGAGCGCGGCGGTATCGCTCGCGAGCCGCGTCATGAGCTGCCCGGTGCCCAGCCTGTCGAGGTTCCCGGCCGAGAAGAGCTGGATCCTGCGGAACAGGGCGTTCCTGAGGTCCCTGGCCACGCTCTCCCCGACCCTTACCGAGAGCACGTTGTTGCACACCGCGAAGCCGGTGCCGAGGATCGAGATCGCCAGCATCAGGATGCCGGTGGAGATGACCACCTGCTGCTCGCCCCGGCGGATCCCCGCATCGATGATCCGCTGGGTGAGCCTGGGGATCCAGAGGTCGGTGGCAACCGTCGCGGCGAGCAGGAGCAGAGCCGCGACGGAGCGCCGCCAGTAAGGTCTTACGAAGCTGGAGAACTGGAGGAGTTTCCTCATGTCGTGGCGATCATGAGCTGCACATCCCCGGGCCTGGACCCCTCCCTGCGGCCGGAATCCTCCCGCTCGACAACCCGGCTTCGGTCCTACTCGGGCAGCGGGATCACGAAGATCTGCTGGTATGCGTCGGGATCCATCGAGAAGGCGTACATCGTGTCCGCGCCCATCTCGATCTCCCACGAGCGGGCATCGGGGCCTGCCCCGGGGATCTCCGCCCTGAACAGCAGGGTGCCCTGTGCGTCGTAGACATCGAAGGACGGCACCTCACCGGTTCCCAGCTGCACCCATATCCTGCCCGCACCGTCGAAGCCGAGCCCGGCGACCTGGTTCCGCAGCGGGTCGGGATTGTACTCGATGACGACGCCCGACGCCCCCATGCTCTGGAGAAGACCCTCCACGAAGGCCTTCTCCCCGGCTATCTCCTCCTCCGTCTTCGCCGCCTGCACAGGCTCTCCGGTGATGGTCAGGAGCTCCGCTCCGTCGTCGGAGAACACCTGGACCTCGTACTCCGAGCTGCTCATGCACGCCACTGCGACGCGCCCGTCACGGGAGGCCGTGAAGGCATAGCCGAAATAGGACGCCCTCATCAGCTCGGTGAGGTTCGTGGGATCGAACGGGAAGGACTCGTCCAGGTAGGCGACGACCGGCTCGCGGGATTCCTCGTAGCGTCCTATCCTGACCCGGACCATTATGTTGCCGCTCTCGTCGGGCTCCACATCGAGCTTGAGGGCGACATAGGCGCAGGAGTCTGCGCCCTCCATCTGCATGGGCGGATTGCTCGTGAACTCGGCTGAGAGGCCCTGCCATGTGCCATCAGGCAGGTAGTCGTATATGCCGCCGTTGTATGCGGCGCAAACGGCTATCCTGCCATCGCCCAGTACGGCCATGGAAAGCGGGTTGACCATCTCGCCCGGGCCGTTGCCCTCGCTGCCTATCTGCCTGGCGAAAGCTCCGTCCGGACCGAAGACCTTCACGCAGCCCCTGGCGCGGTCGAGGGCGTAGACGAGTCCGTCGGGCCCTGCCTCCAGGCTCATGAGCGAGCCGAAGACATAGTTGCTGTCCCCGATCTCGACGCCTATCGAATCGGCGATCCGGAGAAGGACCGTCTGATCCTCCCCGGCGCGCTCACCGGGAGGCCCCCCGCCACATGCGCAGCAGGGGGCGAGGGCGGCACCGAGGGCCTCGACACGTCATTC
>DIAQ01000042.1:0-2777 GCA_002414865.1 candidate division Hyd24-12 bacterium UBA5074
ATGTTCTCGACGTCCTCTCCGACGTAGCCTGCCTCGGTGAGGGTCGTCGCGTCGGCGATGGCGAACGGGACGTCGAGTATCCGGGCGAGAGTCCTGGCCAGGAGGGTCTTCCCCACGCCGGTGGGTCCGAGGAGCAGGATATTGCTCTTCTCGATTTCGACCTTGGATTGTTCCTTATTGGCTCGCAACCTCTTGTAGTGGTTGTACACGGCCACGGACAGAACGCGTTTCGCCCGCTCCTGGCCTATGACATACTCGTCGAGCCTCTTCTTGATCTCCTCCGGCACCGGCAGCGAGGACATCTCGGGGAGTGGCTCCTTGCGCGGCTCGACGGGCTCCTCGACCAGCAGGTCTGCGCAGTAGCGGACGCACTCGTCGCAGATGCTGACGCCCGGGCCCTGGATGAGCCTCCCGACCTCGGAGGACTGCCTGTTGCAGAAGGAGCACCTTCCGGTTCGGGCCACGCCTACCTCCTGGACGCCAGCACGTTGTCCACGAGACCGTAGGCCACGGCCTCGGGTGCGTCCATCCAGAAGTTGCGGTCGGTGTCCTCCTCGATCTTCTCGATGGGCTGCCCGGTGCTGTCCGCGAGAATGCCGTTGATCTCCTTGCGCAGCTTTATGATCTCACGCGCTTCGATCTCGATGTCGCTGGCCTGTCCCTGGACCCCGCCCATGGGCTGGTGCAGCATGACCCGGGCGTGGGGGAGGATGTTCCTCTTGCCCCTTGCGCCCGCGGCGAGGAGCAGCGCGGCCATGCTGGCCGCAGAGCCCAGGCAGTAGGTGGAGACATCCGGCGCGATGAAGCGCATCGTGTCGTATATCGCGAGGCCGGAGGAGACGATGCCGCCGGGGCTGTTGATGTACATGCTGATATCGCGCTCCGGGTCCTCGCCGGCGAGGAAGAGGAGCTGGGCTACGATGACGCTCGCGCTGGAGTTGTTGATAACGTCGCCCACGAAGACGATCCGCTCCTTGAGGAGACGCGAGTAGATGTCGTACGATCTCTCGGTGTTCCCGACCCTCTCGACGACGAACGGGATGATGGACATTACTCGACCTTCTCCTCTCCGGGGGCCTCGCAGACCTTCCAGCCCCATTCGGGGCCGGACTCGGCAGGCTTCTCCCCGTCTCCGGCCTGCGGCTCCACCTCGGTCACCACGGCCCTGCCCAGGACGAACTCGAGCGCCATCCTGTTGCGCAGCCTGTCGATCGCCGCGGATCTGGAAGTCGACTTGGCCGCCTCGACGGCGATCTCCTCCTCGGAAGGCTCCAGGCCTTCGGCACCGGCAATGGCGCGAAGCACCAGGAACTCCCTGACCTTGGCGGACGCCAGCTCTGTCGCGAAGCGCTCGGTGTCCTCGCCGGGCTTCCCCTTCATCTCCTCCAGGAGGTCGGCCCTGAGGTTCTCCACCATATACGCCGGGGGCTCGAACTGGTTCCCCTCGAGAAGGGCGGAGAGGGCCTGGTCCTCCATCTCTCTCCCGCGCTCCTCCTCCCACCGGACGGAGAGGCGCTCGCCCAGCTTCCCGCGGAATTCCGCCATGGTGTCGCAGCCGCCTGCCTTCTTAGCCAGTTCGTCGTCGAGTTCGGGGTATCTCGGCTCCCTGACCTGGTGGACGAGGAACGAGGTGGGCTTGCCCTCGGCGGGCTGCTCGCCGTCCTTGTCGGGCGGCAGCGAGATCCGGGCCGTGAACGCGGCCCCCGCGGACATCCCCTCCAGTATCCGGTCGAGGCCGGGACCGAGGTTGTCCTCGCCCAGCCTGAGCGCCATCCGCTCGGGCTGCGTCCCCGCCGCCGTCTCCTGGGTGGCCTCCACCAGCACGAGATCGCCCCTGCCTGCCGGCCGCTCAGCCGGCTCGAAGGTCACCAGCTTCTCCTTGATGGAGTCGAGCGTGCGGTCGATGGCGCCTTCGCGGTCGAACCTCGGGAGCCTGATCTCGACGCCCGCGTAGTCCCTGGGCGCGGGTGTCGTGAACAGGGAGAACGTCAGCTCGTAGATGTAGTCCTGCGCCTCGGAGGGGAGCTGGCCGTCACCTCCCGGCGTGCGCTCGGCGAGCAGCCAGTCCTTCTCGTCGATGATCGCCTCGACGGCCCTTTCGCGAACCAGCTCGGCCACCTCGGCCCGGACAAGGTTGCCGAACCTCGAGTCGAGGATGGAGCGCGGGATGTGGCCCGGGCGGAATCCCGGGATACGCAGCTCCTTCCCGATCCTGGACCTGATGCCCGCGAATGCCTTGTCCACGTCTGCGGCAGCCTCGGTGAAGCGGACGGTGGTCCTGTTCTCTTCTGTCTTCACGATTTCGTAGCTCATGGGACTTCCCGTTGTCGATAGTGGTGCGAGAGGGGGGACTCGAACCCCCACGGCCGGAACCACCAGGTCCTAAGCCTGGCGCGTCTGCCAATTCCGCCACTCTCGCATTGAGTTTTCGTACTACAGCCGTTGATTATGGACATGAGCGGCCGGGCTGCACAAGGGGTGCCGGCCGGGAGCATATTGTGCCCTGCGGGACAGGAGGGAAGCATGATCTCCCTGACGGGCGAGAGATGGATCGACGACTCCGAGGTGACGCTCGCCTTCGTGCGCTCCTCGGGGCCCGGCGGACAGAACGTCAACAAGGTGGCGACCGCTGTCGAGTTGCGGTTCGATGCCCTCTCCAGCCCGTCGCTGACGGAGGCCGAGAAGGCCAGGCTCTTCAAGCTCGCGGGCAGGAGGGCGACCGAGGCGGGAGTGATAGTGATAGACGCCCGCAGATACAGGACTCAGGAGCGCAACAG
>DIAQ01000042.1:3195-4006 GCA_002414865.1 candidate division Hyd24-12 bacterium UBA5074
CGGGTTGCCCGGACCCGGCCCAGCAGCTTCCACGGGCATTTCGCGATGCATCGATCGGCCGCATGAAGAGGGGCGCCCCGCCGCAGCAGGGCGCCCATGTCCATCCGTCTGCGACGGCGGCTACTCTCCGCCCGACACCACCGCGAGATGTGCCTCCTCGCTGTCCGGATAGCTCGTGACGAGATCCTGGAGCAGCCTGTCCCTGTCCGCCGAGGCGGAGTGAGCCCCGTAGATCCCCGCTGCGCGGAAGAGGGCCGCGGGAGCCCTGTCGGACTCCGGATACATGATCCTCAGGGCCACGAGCTGCTCGACGGCCTTGTGCGGCAGGGCGAGGCCCTCCGAACAGAGCGCCGCGAAGTACAGGGCGTCATCGGCCAGGGGGCCGGCGGGGTCGGCCGAGAAAAGCTCCAGGAAGCCCGCCGAGGCGTTCTGGTAGTCCCTCTGCTGGTACTGCAGATAAGCCTCGTCGTACACGGTCTGCCGGGATGCGGAGGCGGTCGAGTCGGCGACGGCCGGAGAGGGCCTGGATCCCTGCGAGGAGCTCACCCGGCGGAGGAGCTGCTCCATCTCGTCGGTGAGCGCCGACAACTGCTCGACCAGCTCCCCGGTCCTGCTGCCCGACTGGGCCTGAAGCCCGCGGAGAAGACCCTCCTGCATCAAGGCGGCGGCCCTCAGCGAGTCCACCTCGGCACGGAGCGCGACCTGATCAGCCTCCATGGTCTCCACCCGGCCCGGCATGTCCACGAACTTCGTCCCCCAGCAGCCGCACATCGCGAGCAGGCAGGCCGCGGGAAGAAGCGCCGGGAGCCGC
>DIAQ01000042.1:4325-8458 GCA_002414865.1 candidate division Hyd24-12 bacterium UBA5074
TCCCCGCCGGTGACGAAGGGCCTCTCCTTGCCGTAGCTGACGTACTGCAGCCTGGACGGGTCCACCCCGTAGTTCACCATGTAGTTGTAGGCGGAGAGAGCGCGCCTCTCGCCGAGGGCCAGGTTGTAGTCGATCGTTCCGCGCTCGTCGCAGTGCCCTTCGATGAGCAGCTTGAACCCGTCGTTGGACATCATATAGGCGGCGTCGAACATCAGGGCGTCCATCGCGAGCTGGTTCAGCTCGCTGGAGTCGTACTCGAAGAAGGCGTCCCTCATGCTGGTCTGATGGATGTCGAGGCCCTCGATGCCGGAGGGCAGCGTGTCGGTATCCCAGACCCCGGAGGCGACCGTGTCGCCGCCGAAGACGAGGGTCGTGTCGCCGCCGTCGTTGCCGGTATCCCTCCTGCAGCCGGTACTGACCGACAGCGACAGCGCCGCCGCGGCCATGAGCGTCATGAGGAGTACCTTCTTCATCTCTTTTCTCCTTTCACTGATCCGTGCCGGCGGGAAGAGGCGACCATGTGGGGCAGTAGCACTCGCCCGCGGTGGTCAGCCTCTTCACGGTCAGACTGTTGAGTTCCAGAACATAGATGGAGCGCTCCCCCGAGCGGTCGCTGCTGAAGGCCAGGTGCCTCCCTGTGGGACCCCAGGCGGGATCCTCGTTCAGAGTGCCTTCCGAAGTCACCTGCCTCACGCCCGTGCCGTCGGAGTTCATGACGAATATCTGGATTCCCTGCCCGGGGGTCCGGGCCGCGTAGGCTATCAGGTCCCCCCTGGGAGACCACGCCGGGCTGTCGCAGTAGGGGTGCGCGTAGCTCAGCCTCTCGGCGCCGGCCCCGGCTATGTCCATGACATAGATCTGGGGCGTCCCCGTCCTGTCGCTCGTGAAGACCACCTGCTGGCCAGTGGGGGAGACGCTGGGGGAGGTTTCGATGGAGCTCCGCGCGGTCAGCCTGGTCAGGCCCTCCGAGCCAGGCGCGAAGGAATAGATGTCGGCGTTGCCTTCCAGGGTGAGCATCACCAGGACCGCCGAGCCGTCGGGAGTCCATGCGGGCGTGGTGTTGAGCCCCTGCCTGGACAGGACGCGCCCGGCCCTGGACGAGCCCGTGTCGAAGAAGTACAGGTCGCCGTTGTCGCCCCTGAAGGCCGTGAAGGCTATTTCGGAACCGTCAGGGCTCCACGAAGGCGTTGTGATGACACAGGTATCCCGCAGGAGGGTCGAGGAACCCCGCGGATCGAAGCCCTTGACCGCCAGAGCGTAGTAGCTGCCGGAGCGCTGGATGAAGCAGAGGCGCGTCGAGGCTATGCCCTGCTCTCCTGTCAGCGCATAGACAGCGTCGTCGGCTATCCTGTGGACGGAGGTGTAGAGGTCGGAAGCGTCCGAGGCGTACTCCCGGGAGAGGAGAACCTCCCCTTCGGCCTCCACCTCCGCGGTCATCCTCAGCCTTCCGCCGGACAGGGTTTCGATGGCGACCGAGATGTCCGCCGTCCCGTCGTCCGCGACCATGAGCAGGCCCGAGAAGTCGATGTCCTCGCGGAGCTGCTCTCCCGCGGGTCTCGCATACTCCCTGTCGCCCCGGACCTCCAGGGTGACCGGCAGACAGTCCGCTCCTATCGGGGTCATCTGGACGAAATCGCCCGCCAGAGCCGACGAGGACAGGATCACGAGAAGGGCTGCCGCCCGCATATGCCTCCTAGTCACCCGACGATCCCAGGAACTCGATCCTCAGGACGGCGGGCGATGTCCTCCCCTGGGGGAAGGGCGGTATCGAAGCTGAGGTCAGGGCGTGCTCGACAGCCCTGTCGAAGGCGTCCGTGCCGCTGGTTCGTATCGTGTCCACGCGGACGGAGCCGTCAGGCTCGACGGTCAGCTCGATCTGATAGGACTGCCCCGGCTGGACCGAAGTCCTGAAGTTGCGCCTGATGGCCGCGAAGACCCTTCCCTCGTATGTGGCGGGGCCCGGAGCGCCGGTGCCGGCCTCTCCCGAGGAGCTGACGGACGAGAAGCTCTGCGAGCCTGCGCGCGGAGTTCCGCCCGTTTCCACGGAGTCCTGCCGGACATCGTCGACGGGGTTGGCTGCCGAGCTGTCGGGCTGCGCGGCGTCCACGGCTTCGGTGCTGTCCGGGACCACGGCATCCTCAGGGCTCTCGATCACATCCTGGACTGCGTCCCCGGTCTGCACCGCCTGGTCCTCCGCCTGGCTGCCGGCATCGGGCTCGAGCTGGGAGGGGCCGTCGTCCAGCGTGACCACGTTCACCCATACCGCGTCCCCCCCCATGGGGATCGAGGGGCTCCCGGACGCCGTGATCAGCACTGCGACGAGGATGGCTCCGGCATGACCGGCTGCGGAGATGATCAGGCTCCTCCTGCTCAAGGCGCCTCCGTCCTCGCCGCTTCCTGGACAAGGCCCACGGCCTCGTATCCGCCCCTGCGGAGCTCCGTGAGGGCGTTGGCCACGGCTTCGTACCGCACATCCCTGTCGGCCCTGAGATAGGCTTCGATCCTGCCCGATCCGAGCGCCGCCGACGCCAGACCGGCCAGCTCGGAGATGGCCACCGGCTCGCCCGCAACCCTGATGTTGCCCAGGGAATCCATCTCGACGACGAGAGAGGTGCCGGGGTCGAGGCGCTGGATGATGCGCCCCTGGTCGCTCGAGGGCGGCCGGACGTCCGTGCTCCTGTGCATGACCGGGCCGGTGAGCATGAAGACGATGAGGAGGGTCATCGTGACATCGATGAGATTCGTCACGTTTATAGTCGAGAATTGGGAATAGCGGGGCCTTATCACAGAGGGCTCCCCCTCCTGCAGACATCGACCAGCTCGGACAGGAAGCGGTCTATGTCACCCGCCAGGGAGTTGATGCGGCCCACGACGAAGTTATGGAAGATGTTGGCCGGTATTGCGGCCAGGAGTCCGGCGACCGTGGTGGTGAGGGCGTTCGCCACTCCGGCGCCCACTACGCTCAGGTCGGCGGTTCCGGCCTCCCGCATCCCGATGAAGCTTGTGAGGATGCCCCAGACGGTCCCGAGCAGGCCCAGCAGGGGCGCGATGCTCGTGACCGTGGCCAGGAATCCTATGTTGCGCTCGCGCTCGGACAGATCCTCGCCTGCCTCCCTCTCGAGCGCGCCCCGGAGGAGTGAAGCCTCGTCCTGGGACAGCGGGCCGGTCTGCCCGCGGTCGCTCCTGCGCTGGAGGAAGCGTCCCGCTTCGGCGTACATCCGAGCCAGCGGACCCACCTCCCTGCCCTTGCTCCAGAAGTCGCCCGAGGGCGGTCTGCCAGTGGTCCTGAGGGTTTCCATGAAGTGGCGGGAGGAGCTGAGGACCTTGCTGAACTCGCGGAGCTTCGCGATGGCCACAGCCCAGGAGCCGACCGACAGGAAGAGGATGGCCAGCAGTATGATCGTGGTGACGAAGTCGGAGTCGCCGACCACGGCCAGAACCTTGCCTAGCAAGTCGGCCTCCCCCCGCTGCCTGCGTGTCCGCCGGGGCAGGACATGGCCACGGCCTCGATCTCTATCCTGGCCCCTAGCGGGAGGCCCGCGACGGCGAAGGCCGCCCTGGCCGGGAAGGGAGCCTCGAAGAACCCTTCATAGACTGCGTTCACAGCCTTGAAGTCACCCATGTCGGCAAGGAGGACCGTGGTCTTCACAACGCTGGACGCCTGGAGGCCGGCGGCTGCCAGGATGGCGGTCAGATTGCGGAGAGCCTGTCCCGCCTGGGCCTCGACACCTTCCAGCAGGGTCCCTGTCGAAGGATCGATGCCGAGCTGCCCCGATACGAACACGAACGGCCCGGCCTTCACGGCCTGGCTGTAGGGGCCCACGGGAGCAGGTGCCCCGGGGGTGAAGACGGCTTCGGTTCTCAAGCGCCCCTCCCTTCGCTCCGATGATCGCCTCGATGACCGTTATACATACAATGCTGCATCGTGTTCCATCGCCGCCACCGTACCGGGGCAATGGCACGGGCGGCCCGGAGGCCGCCCGACCTGGATTCCCGTGTCCGCGGGATCAGCCGCAGCAGCAGCAGCCCTTCTTGGGCTCCTTCTTCTCCATGGGTTTGCCGCAGCAGGTGAAAGCTGCACACTCGTCGCCGCAGCTGCATGCGTTCGTGATGGTTATCTCGGCACCGCAGCT
>DIAQ01000114.1:0-2056 GCA_002414865.1 candidate division Hyd24-12 bacterium UBA5074
CATCGCAAGGTGGTAGGCGAGGTGGGATTCGAACCCACAGTATGACCCGGATTTTAAGTCCGGCGCGTCTGCCAGTTGCGCCACTCGCCCTCCACCCGGGATAGTCTACAAGCGCACCATGCCGGCAGCAAGAACACTTGCTCCACTGCAAGGGAAACATTACCGCATCCCGGGAGCGCTTCCCCGGAACAACCACGGGCATTTCGTGTCCGGGAAAAGGTCGATGAGTGTAAAGATATATACGGCAGCGTCTTCATGACACTGGCACCCGGGATGCTTCTGATATTGGAGGCTGATTGCGTCTGGGGAGGTGTTTGGAATGACGATCTGCCTGTTCTTGCTTGCTCTTGTTGCCGACGCTGATGGGACTGCTTCGCTCCCAGGGCCTCTTCCCTGCCAGTCCGTCGACTCACAACTGTTCCAGTATGATGACGGCACTGCCTACTGGCTGACCTGGGGCGGCCTGTGGAGAGGCAACTGGTTCACGATGGATGACTTCGGAGCGTATGGCAACACCCTGGTCTGCGACTACAGCGAGTTCTGGTTCTACCACCACTCGTGCTACTGCTGGGACACGGACTTCTTCTTCGCCGAGATCTGGTCGGACAACGGAGGGTCGCCCCAGGACCTCCTTTCGCAGGAGAGCGTCACAGCGGCTCACTACACAGCAGTCTACTGCGACTATTCACCGCCTATGGATCTCGGCAACTCCTTCTGGGTGCTGGACAACACCGAGATGTCCAGCGGAGGCTGGCCGCCCATCCTGGGGGACGACAGCCCGCAGATCTTCGAGAGCCACAGCTTCTTCACCGACGATTTCACTCTGTGGGATCCCTGGGTGATCGAGGGGCCGCTCTCGAACAGCTACCTGATCCGCGTCCACGGAGCGTATCTCGGCCTCGAAGAGATGACCTGGGCCGGGATCAAGGCGCAGTTCCAGAGATAGCCCTGATCCGGCTTCCTGCTGCGGCATCTCCTGCGAACCCATTCGTCCGGGTGGAATACAGGTCATCTGAATCCTGTATGTTCATGGAAAGACCGGAAGGATGGAGAAATGTTCGAGCACGCGCTGCTGACGGCAACTCTTCTCTGTGGTTGAGGCTCGGCCCCGGAGCCCGCGGTGCGGGCGTGGGAGCTCCTCACAGAGGGCGATATGGCTTCGGTCTGGGCGGAGGAGGGTGCCCTGTTCCAGATCCCTTCCTCATCTCACTTCCTGGTACATGTCAAAGTGGTGAACGAGAGCTCCGGCCCCATCGGGCTGGATATCGGAGACTACTGGTCGTTGATCGGACCGTTCTATTACGCCGAGAGCGACCAGCCCGAGATGGCCCTTTTCGACTACATGTCCAGGATCCCGCCCGAGATGACCGACTCTATCTCGAGCGAACTCGTCCAGCGCTTCGGGGCTGGTGGGCTGATGGCCATCCCCGAAGGGGGTGAGCTGTCCTACTACATGGATTTCAACGGGATGGATCGTGAGAAACTGGATTCGGTCTACTCCCCGTGGATCGTGGTCGGCATGGGCGGCTGGATCATGGTCGCCGACTCCTCGAACGCCGAGATCATCGTGGAGGAGCCTGGTATGATGAGCCTGGCATATCCGGTTCCGATAACCTGGGACATCGTGCCCGCCGGATCGGTTCTGGCGGTGGATGACGACGAAGGCCCATCCGTGGGTCTGTGCAGTCCGTTCGGCGTATTCCCGCTGAGCAGGAGCACATCCCCTCGATGCGATTAGCACCCTGCAAAGAGGTCTGCGAGGGAGCCACCGGTGAGCGGGAGTGAAGGCACAGGTGCCGGGTGCATACGCGACATGCTCGCGCTGAGGCGGACCAGCCTGGCCAACGAGAGGACCCTCCTCGCCTACATCCGAACAGCCCTCGCTCTTGGAGCTGCAGGGGTGACCGTCATCCGGCTGCTCAAGGGGGAGACATGGCAGGTGACAGGGTGGATCCTGGCTGCCGCAGGGGCTCTCCTCCTCGGAATCGGACTACTGCGGTTCATCTCGGTCCGGAGGTGCCTCTCCGGTGAAGTCCGGACAGGGGGGAAGCCCCAG
>DIAQ01000114.1:2452-4232 GCA_002414865.1 candidate division Hyd24-12 bacterium UBA5074
CTTCACATCCGGCCTCCGGACGGTCTATTCAGTCAACTACTGCAGCAGGCTGGCGACGCATGTCCTCGCGCCGCTCATCTCCTTCGACTGCCACAGCACGAAGTACCTGTACAAGACTGCCAGGGAGATCGAGTGGGAGAGCCTCTTCGACGCTGGGAAGACCTTCGCGATCACCAGCAACGTGTCGAACAGCGCGATAACACATTCGCAGTACGCCGCACTGGTGCTCAAGGATGCCATCGTCGACCGGTTCCGGGAATCGGGCGGAAGACGACCGGATGTGGACAGGCGGACTCCGGACGTGTGGCTGGACCTCTTCATAGACAGCAACAAGGCTGTGATCAGCCTGGACACCTCCGGCGGCTCTCTCCACAGGAGGGGCTATCGGCTGGAGTCGGTCGGCGCACCGATGCAGGAGACGGTTGCCGCGGCAGCCGTTCTCCTCTCGGAGTGGAGCGGCGAGACTCCTCTTCACGACCCTATGTGCGGCTCCGGCACGCTGCTCTCGGAAGCCCACATGAGATACTGCAGAATCCCTGCAGCATGTCTGAGGGAGTCGTTCGGCTTCGAGCTGTTGCCGGGCTTCGAGCCGAAGGCATGGAAGTCGGTGAAGCGAGAGGCCGATGCCTGCATCACGAAGCCGGTGCCAGGGCTCCTGAGCGGCGGGGATATAGATCCGGCGGCCGTCAGGGCCGCGAGGCGGAACCTTTCCGCGCTGCCTGGCGGGGACGCCGTGAAGATCGGCCGGATCGACTTCAGGGATGCGGAGATCGAGCCAGGAACGGTCATCCTGACCAACCCACCCTATGGGCTGAGACTCGGCGACAAACAGGGGGCACAGGCGCTCGCGGGGGACCTGGGCGATTTCCTGAAGAAGAAGTGCACAGGCTCCACGGCTTATATCTATTTCGGAGACCGAGAGCTCCTGAAGCACATCGGCCTGAGGACTGCATGGAAGAAGCCGCTGCGCAACGGACAGCTCGACGGGAGACTCGCCAGGTTCAATCTTTACTGATCCGGGAACAATCCCTATCAGACTGGTATATTATTGTCGGATGGAAAGCCGGAACACCCGGCAAAACTCGGGAGGAGCAGAAGGTGACGAAGATACTGATAGTGGCTGCAGCACTCGCGCTCGCGGGCTTCGGCCTGCCTGCGGTTTTCGCGCAGACCAATGCCACTGTGACATGCTCGTGCAGCGATGACTGCACCTGCGGCGGCAACTGCACATGCACGGCTGATCAGCGCTGCAGCGAAGGCTGCACGTGCGTGGGCGAGTGTGACTGCAGCGATTCATGCGGCTGCGGCAGCGACTGTGCCTGCACGGTCGACAACAGGTGCAGCGATGACTGCACATGCACCGGCCAGCAGTGCGGCTGCGCCGCCGACCAGCAGACATCAACCTGTGCGTGCCCCGGCAAGTCCGCCACCGACCCTTCCGCCGGCGGATGCATGGGCGGGGGCTGCGGCAGATAACCCGGTCATCCTGATCGAAGCGGGCGCGGCTCCGGCCGCGCCCGTTCAGCATCCCGCACTCCTGCCGTCAGTGGCCGCATCCTCCGTGTCCATGATGTCCCTGCGCGCAGGTCGAGGTCAGAGGCTTCGCGTTGCCGGATGCGATCTCCCTCACGGCTTCGCCCACCGTGGCTGCGGATGTGCAGAAGACCTCGACTCCGCCCTCCCTGATCATCTCGAGCGCCCGCATGCCCATTCCGGACGCCCCAACCGCCTTGATGCCCAGCCCGGCGAGCTGGGCAAGCGGCTGACACATGCCGTGCCC
>DIAQ01000090.1:0-362 GCA_002414865.1 candidate division Hyd24-12 bacterium UBA5074
CCCAGTGCGGTCCCCTGGCCGTGGGGGGGGGCGGGGGCCGTGGCGGGGGGGCCCGCCCCCCGGGAGATGGAGGGGCCCTGGCTCGCCTCGTCGAAGTAGAGGGCGTCCCCTTCGAGGACACTCACTATCCCCTCGAAGGACGAGCCGCTGCCTATGGGGAGGAAGACCGGGAGCGGCCGGGCGCCCAGCCGCTCGCGCATGCTCTTGATCACATTCGCGAAGTCGGCGCCCTGCCTGTCCATCTTGTTGATGAAGGCGATGCGGGGCACCCCGTACCTGTCGGCCTGGTGCCACACCGTCTCGGACTGCGGCTGGACGCCTCCCACGGCGCAGAACACGGCCACGGCCCCGTCCAGCACCCG
>DIAQ01000090.1:712-2289 GCA_002414865.1 candidate division Hyd24-12 bacterium UBA5074
GCGGTTATGGTTATGCCGCGCTCGCGCTCCTGGGGCATCCAGTCCATCGTGGCGGTGCCATGGTCGACGTCACCCATGCGGTAGAGCCGCCCCGTGTAGAACAGGATGCGCTCGGTGACCGTCGTCTTCCCGGCATCGATGTGGGCCATGATGCCGATGTTCCGGATGGAATCCGGCGCTGCCCTTCCCATGGATACGCTCTCTCCTGTCGCTGCCTCGGCAGGCCCGCTTCCAGTTGCCCTCAGCCGCGACGGAGGCGCATCCGGGAAGCCCGGTGCGTCGCCTTACCAGCGGTAATGGGCGAAGGCCTTGTTGGCCTCGGCCATCTTGTGAGTCTCCTCGCGCTTCTTCACGCTGCCGGAACCCTCGCCGCGGGCTGCGTCCATCAGCTCGGCTGCGAGCCTGTCGGCCATCGAGCGCCCCTTGCGCTGGCGGGAGTACTGGATGATCCAGCGGATGGCCAGGGCGTCGCGCTCGGCGGGGCGGACCTCCATCGGGACCTGGTAGGTGGATCCGCCGACGCGGCGGGATTTGACCTTGAGGACGGGTCGGACGTTGTTCATGGCGCGGTTGAAGACGCCGAGGCCGTCGGATCCCATCTTCTCCTCGATGATGTCCATGGCGTCGTAGAATATGCTCGTCGCCACGGGCTTCTTTCCCCGTTCCATCAGGTTGTTGATGAACTTCGACACGAGAGTGTTGCCATACCTGCTGTCAGGCAGGACCTCGCGCTTCTTCGGTGTGGCTCGTCTGGACATTCTCTCGGACTTCCTCCCGCAGAACCTCCGTCAGGAGGGTCTCTTCGCTCCGTACTTGGATCTGCTCTGACGTCTTCCCTCGACACCGGAAGCGTCTTCCACGCCTCTGATAATGTGATAGCGCACCCCGGGCAGGTCCTTGACCCTGCCGCCCCTGACCAGGACGACCGAATGCTCGTTCAGGTTGTGGCCTTCGCCGGGGATATAGCAGGTCACCTCGTAGCCGTTGCGCAGGCGCACACGGGCGACCTTGCGGAGAGCCGAATTCGGCTTCTTGGGGGTTGATGTGTACACACGGGTGCAGATGCCCTTCTTCTGAGGGCAGCCCATCAGGGCCGGAGCCTTGGTCTTCGACGTCGGCTTCGTGCGTCCCATGCGGACGAGCTGGTTGATAGTCGGCAAGACAACTCCTTTCAGGCCGTTTGCCAAACAAGGGCAATGAGTTTAGACATCGTAGGCCTCTGCGTCAATGCCGGGTTCCTCCGGCGGTCCCGGCGGCTCGTTGCCATCGGGGAGTGTGAGGACGACGTCGCGGTAGGCCTTCATGCCCGTGCCGGCAGGGATCAGATGCCCTGCTATGACGTTTTCCTTCAGGCCGTTCAGATGATCGATCTTCCCTTCCACCGCCGCGTCGGCCAGGACCGTGTTGGTCTCCTGGAACGAGGCTGCGGAGAGGAAGCTGTCCGTGGCCAGCGAGGCCCGGGTGATCCCGAGGAGCTGGACATCGCTGGTGGCCGGGCGCCGGCCTTCGCGCATCATCGAGTCGTTCTCTCGGTTCAGCACCAGCCTGTCGATCTGCGAGCCTTCGAGGAATCTGGT
>DIAQ01000090.1:2686-2997 GCA_002414865.1 candidate division Hyd24-12 bacterium UBA5074
GTGCCCTTGATCCTCAGGATGTCGTGAGGGTCGAGAGGTCCTTCGGTGAGCTTGTCCCCGGCCTCGACGCGGTCTCCCTCGCGCACCCTGATATGGCGGGTGGCGGGGATCTTGGCGCTGGCCTCCTGCCCCTGGTCGCCCCGGATGGTGATGGTCCGTATGCCGGCCTTGATGGGGCTGAGCGAGACCACGCCGCTGATCTCGGCGATGGAGGCTGCCTCGGAGGGTCTGCGGGCCTCGAAGAGCTCGTCCACCCTCGGCAGGCCGCCCGTGATGTCCCTCTGCTGGGTCAGCTTCTGCTCGATCCTCGC
>DIAQ01000029.1:0-208 GCA_002414865.1 candidate division Hyd24-12 bacterium UBA5074
AGGCCGAGCCGCTGCGCCCCGTCGTTATGAAACCGGTGGCCACGATCACGGCGACGTGCTCGCCGGGCCCCCATTCGTCGGACACGGGCTGCCTGTCCGAATAGGTCCCGAGATCCTCCGACCTCGGGGAGCCGCCTGTCTCGCTCTCGATCCTGTCCTCGATCTCGTCCTGGTATGCGATGCCGTCGACCAGACCCGCGCCCACCGC
>DIAQ01000029.1:508-14931 GCA_002414865.1 candidate division Hyd24-12 bacterium UBA5074
GGAGGCTCCTCACAGCCGCCGGCTCGAGGCCCCGGCCGGCCGTGACACGGCTGAAGAGCTCGAGCTCGAAGGACCTGATGAGGGCCGTCTCGGCTTCGCGCTGGGCGTCGGACATGTCGGAGCGGGTGAGCATGTCGCTCGCGCTCTTGTACTCTCCGACGTGGAGCAGGTCGGGGTAGATGCCGAGGCGGTCGAGGAAGTCGCGCAGGAACAGACCTGTGGCCGACAGCCCCGAGAGCGCGACCTCTCCGGAGGGGTGGCAGTAGAAGGCGGTCGCGGCGGACGAGAGATAGATCTCCATGTTGCCGGCGCTGTTCGCGTACATCACCACGGGCTTGCCCCCGGACCTGATGTCGGCCAGGAGCCCGCGCAGTTCCTCGGCCTGGGCCTGTGTGCCGCACCCGCGCCGCAGATCGACGATCACACCGGAGACGGATGGATCGCCGGCCGCCTGAGCCAGCAGCATCGCGTCCTCCGAGAAGCTGCGGCTGCACGGCGAGAAGAAGCCCCTGGTGCGCTCCTCGGTGAACTCGCCGGGCACTATGCGGACGAACCTCCCCCGTTCGGGGACGAGGTTCTCCCTGGGCCGGCCCGTGATCCTCACACCGCCCCTCGTTCCGCCGTACTCCCCTTCGTCGTCGAAACTGGAGGAGGCTCCCAGGCCGAGATTGCCGAAATCGGTCCAGATGCCGGTCGAGAAGCCGTGCTCCGAGCCGCATGCGCGAAGAGTGAGCCCGTCGAGCGGCCTGACCTCCAGGCCTCCCGAGAATGCGGGGTCGCCTGACCAGCCTTCGCCGGCCGTGGAGTCGATGAAGGATACATCCGCGGACAGGGTGATATCCGGGCCTGAAGGCCTCACGGAGGCCCCGATCCTGTATTCGGCCCCGTGCTCGATCCCCCCTGCGGTGACTCCGCCCCTGCGCATCGCTCCCAGGGACAGCCATTCCACGGGCCTGGCTCCCAGCCCTAAGATCCAGAACGACTTGCCGTCCCAGTCGGAATGCGCCGTGGGATCGAACCAGGTATACGAGGTCCCGAGGGAGAAGGCGCCTCCGATCACAGGGAGCGAAGAGCCGGCGGTGAAGGTCCTGATGTCACTGCCGGAGTTCCAGTATCCGGACAGCCCCATGCCTGGCATCGCCACGGAAGCCCTGTCCACGCGCTCGAATGCGCTGTCGCTCATGGTGAAGCCTGCGGACAGGAGGAAGTCGGGCTGCCAGGCCAGGAATGCGGGGTTCACGACGGCGGCTTCCTCGGAGACGGGATATGCCGTCCAGTTCCACTGCGGCTGCACACCCGGCATCGTCGCCAACACTGCCAGAGCTGCGATCATTGAGCCCTCCAGTCAGGGGACCTGGTCGATCAGGCGGAAAGGCGGGACGGGCTGCTCCCGGGCATCAGCCCCTGTCCCGGCCGAACAGCATCGCTGCGGGGATCCAGATCAGGCCTGCGCCGATGAGGAAGGGGATGGTGTTCGAGATCCCCAGGGCGGCCGCGTTGAGGGCGGCCACTCCGATGGCTCCCCAGCCGATGAGAAGGAGGCCGAACACCACGTTCTCCCGCCTCTTCATCCCCCGGACGAGGGACGCAGCTCCGAAGGCGCAGAAGACGATGGGCCACCAGTTGCCCAGATCGAGGCCGAAGCCCCACAGCAGGAATACGATCCCGACGGATGCCAGTGTTATGGCGGTGAGAATCCAGCCTCTCGTCAAAGCCATTTCATTCCCCCTCCTCGGGAGGCGCCGTGAGCCCGGCCAGATCCACGCGCCAGCCTTCCACGGTCCTCCTCACGGGTATCTCCTGCGGACCCTCGGATGTCCTGATGACGACCACGGCGAGCGAGCTGTCCATGTACTGGACCGACCTTATGCTGGTGCTCAGCCGGTGGGCCTCCCCCGAGGCCGACACCATCCTGACGAACAGGTCTCGGCCGGTGAGCGAGTCGAACTCCGCCGGCGTCATCTCGCCGGCCAGCCTGGTCACCGCCTCCGATGCCTCGGTGTACCCGAAATGGTGAAGGACCGTGACCGTCGAGTCGTACCATTGCCGGCTCTCGGGGGCCAGCAGGTTCCACGCCGAGGCATAGTCGGAGTCGGAGATCGCCCCCGCAAACCTCACCACCGCGTCGGACGCGCCATCCTGCCTTCCGCAGGCGACCGCGGCCAGGCAGGCGGCAAACAGGACCAGCCTGCTCACAGTACGTGGATCACGAGCCCGCTGCGCAGCTTGGGCTCGAACCAGGTGGACTTGGGCGGCATCACGCTGCCGCTCGCGGCCACCGCCAGGAGCTGGTCCATCGTGGTGGGGACCATCGAGAAGGCCACCCGGTACCTGCCGGAATCCACGAGCTTCTCCAGCTCCGCGGTGCCCCGGATCCCGCCGACGAAGTCGATCCTCCTGCTCGTGCGCGGATCCTCGATGCCCAGGACGGGGGCGAGGAGGTTGGCCTGGAGTATGCTGGCATCGAGCGAGAGCACCGGGTCGGACTCCGGGAATGATCCCGGGATGGCCTCGAGGCCGATCCATCTCCCGTCCATGTACATGGAGAAGGAGTGGAGTGCGCGAGGCTCGGCCGGAGCCCCCTCCGTCACCTTGAAACTGCCGGCGAGACGGGCGAGGAACTCCTGCGACGACATGCCGGAGAGATCGGCCACGACCCTGTTGTAGGGCATGATCCTCATGTGGCTCTTGGGGAAGAGCACGGAGAGGAAGAAGTTGTACTCCTCGCGACCGGTGTGGCCTGGATTGGCGGCCCTGCGACGCTGGCCGATGATGGTCCCCGCGGCGCTCCTGTGATGGCCGTCGGCCACGTAGAGGAAGGGGACGTCTGCGAAGAGGCGCTGGATGAGTCCGACGTCGGCGGGATCGGGAACCGTCCAGAGCGTGTGACGCACGCCGTCGGGGGATGTGAAGTCGTACTCGGGGACGCCTGCGCAGATCCGCGCGGCGACGGCGTTGACACCGTCCACATCGGGATAGGTGAGGAAGACCGGCCCGACCTGCGCGTTCTGCGCTTCTATGTGCCGGATGCGATCCTCCTCCTTGTCCTTCCTCGTGAACTCGTGCTTGCGGATGACGTTGCTCTCATAGTCCTCGATGGAGGCCCCGGCCACCAGCCCGGTCTGGGAGTGGCCGCCCATGATCTGCCTGTAGAAGTAGAACGACGGGCAGGCATCCTGCTTGAGGATGCCCCCCTCCATCATCTTCCTGAGATTGGCCGCCCCCCTGGCATAGACGCTGGGGTCGTAGAGATCGACGGACGGGTCGAGATCGACCTCCGGCTTGGTGACATGCAGGATGCAGTAAGGGTTGCCCGCCACCATGACCCTCGCCTCGTCCGAATCGAGGACGTCGTACGGCGGCGCCGCCACCTTCTCCGCGAACTCCTTCAGGGGTCTCAGTCCCCTGAACGGCCATACCACTGCCATTTCGGTTCCTCCGGTGTGTGTTGCGGCAAGCCCGGCCGGGGCAAGCCGGCCGAAATTGCATGAAAGCTAAGGAAGTTCAGACCTGCGGTCCAGGACGCTTCCTGGAGAACAGGTCGGCCGTCGCCCTCTTCTCCGCCTGGAAGCGGGGATCGAGCACCGTGGTTTCCACCAGCGCCTTCCTCGACTTCTTCCAGATGTCGAGCCGCATGCCGAACCTGACGAAGAAGGAGATGCCCTCGACCAGTGTGCGCCACCTCCACTCGGGCTCGTCGCGACCCCATTCCTCCACGAGATCGGGCAAGGCCCCCACGCCTTCTCCGCGCCAGGCGCGCTCGAGCTTCAGGAGCCTGGCCTCGATGCCCTCTCCGGGAATGGCTTCCGGGCAGGCTCCGGGGCTTCCGGCGATCCTCGAGGCCCTGGCGTGGAGCACGGCGCGCAGAAGACCGGGACCTTCGGAGAGCCGCAGGCAGGCCGTCTTCCTTCCCAGCGCCTCGCTGAGCCTGTACATGGGGCCTGTCTCGATCTTGTCCGCGCCCTCCGCATCGCCTGCCGACCTCAGCAGATCCCTCGCCTGGGTGAAGCCGCCGAGAGCGTCCTGCCAGTCTCCCGTGCGGCAGGCCAGATCGGCGCGGACGAGGCGGGGCGCGGCTTCATCCGGATTGGCCGCGGCGTAGGCCTCGGCGCAGGCGGTGGCCTCCGCCCTGTTGCCCAGTTCGAGGAGCAGGCGGATCTTCCTCTTCACCAGCCTTGTGCGCGCTGCGCCGGGCGCGCATCCGGACAGCTCCGCGTTCACATCGAGCAATTGACGACCCGAAGATGCCGATGTTCTATTGAATGGCATGAAACCTCATCTCCCGGCCGGCTACCCTCTTCGTCCGCTGCCGGAGCCCGTCCGGCACGACCTGGAATATCCCGGTCTCCCCTCCTCGGTTTCAGGGATGCCGCCCCCGGTTCGACCCGCGTCCCTGCAGACCTCCTAACATGTCTCTCCGCACGGCAAAGGGACACTTCCGCTCCCTCGACGGCGTTCTGCTCTCGGAGCTGCGGTCCCTCGCGGGCCGGGACAGGGTGGCGGTGGTCACCTCCGGGCACACCCAGCTCCGCAGGATCCAGCAAATGCTCCTCGAGGGAGCAGGCGTCATCGCGGGCTTCGAGTTCTTCCCGGGCCTCCCCCCGCTCGCGAGGCGGCTGCTTCCGCAGGGTGCCGTCGAGTCGGCCCAGCCTGGAACCCTGGACAGGATCCTCGCCGTCAGGGAGGCTTCGATGGAACTCCCTCCCGGGGCCCCGTTCAGGGATGCGTCCGAGGACCCGGCCGGCGCGCTGTCCATGTCGGGTCTGCTGGAGGACCTGCTGGACAAGGGCGTGGGCTGGGACGAGCTCGATGCGCTCATCAAGTCGGGGGCTGTCGAATCCGATCCGGTGACTGTGTCCATCGCGAGCCTGCTGAAGAGCTACCAGGCGATCCGGGAGAGGCTCTGCCCCAACACCCGCGACAGGATGCTCGCCATGGCAGCCACGGGCTGCGAGACAGGCCGATTCGAGGCCTACGTCTTCTACGGCATATACGATCTCAATCCGCTCCAGCGGCGCTTCGTTTCCAGGCTGCTCAGGTCGGGCGTCCGCGCGCTCTGGCTGTCCCCGCTTACCCCCCGCACGGCAGAGTCCCTGGGGATCGCCTCCAGGACGGATGAGCTGCTGTCCGCGGGAGCGAGCTCGAGGCCCGACAGCAGGATCCCGCCGCCGCCCTTCGCCCCTTATGTCGAGCAGCTCGTCATCTCCGGCGCCAGAGGGAGCCCTCCGGAAGGGCTGGGGGTGATCTCCGCCGCAGGGACTCCGGGGCTGGCACGGGCGGTCGAACGCTTCATCGCACAGGGGATGAGCGACGGGATCCGCCCGTCCGAGATGGCTGTCGTCGGCCGGAAGTCGGTCATCTCCCCCGTGGTGCGCATGCTGGCCTGCGAGGGCGTGCCGCTCGACGCGGGCCGGACCGCCGGCCTCTCCAGCCTTCCGTCGGGAGCCTTCCTGACCGCGGTGGCGACCGCGCTCGAGAAGGGCTGTCATTACCTCTACCTCATCAGGGCCGTGGAGACAGGCGCGCTGAGGGCGGAGTTCTGCCCGCCGGCCGGCGAGATCAGGGCCTTCGTGGAGGAGACGGGTCTCCGCAGCGGGCTTCACCGCCATGCCTCCAGGGCCTCCCGCGCTCCGCGGCTGGCCTCTTTCCTCGGCCTCCTCGCGCGATTCGAGGATGCTCTCGGACCGGCTCCCGTGCCCGCGAGCGACCTGCCGGCGGCGCTGGGGATCCTCGGGGAGGCGTTGGAGCCCTCGCTGGCGGGACAGCTCGAAGGCGAGGAGGGCCTGGTCGAGCCGGCCTGGGACGGCAGGGTTCCCGCGCCCGCTCTTCTCGAGGCGGTCTGCGTGGCACTCGGGGGCGCGGTCATGGGCCTCGGCGCCGGAGATCCCTCGGGGGTGAGGGTCTTCGATTTCGAGGATGCCCGCGGGATGCGAACCAGGAGGACGATGGTCATAGGGCTCGAGGAGGGCGTGCTCCCCTCGGGAAGGCTGGAGGATCCGAGGCTGCCGGCCTCCGTGAGAGCGAGGTTCGAGCTGCCCGATGCTCCCACGAGGGAGGCGGAGGAGGCCTTCCTGCTCGTCCTCGCCGCCGACACGGCCTCCGAGCGCCTGACCCTGGCCTTCCGCCGCTGCGACGACTCGGGGAAGCCTCTGTCGCACTCGCATCTCATCGATCCGCTTCTCCGGCAGGACGACGAGAGGGACGACCCGCCGTGGTTTGTGGCGGAGCCTTCGGATCCGATGAGGAGCGTCTTCGGGGGGCAGCATCCCGGGCAGCAGGCCGTGCGCTCGGCGGGAAGCGGCCACCTCGACTGGAGGCGCCCGTTCCTCTCCCAGTCGTACTCGGCGGTCCTCGCGCGCCGTGGAGCGGCCCCCCTGGGCCGGCATGACGGCGTGATCGGCCGGGCGGAGAGGCAGTCCCCCGACCCGCACGTGTCGCCGACCGGCCTCTCCGAATGGGCCAGGTGCCCGTTCAGGTTCATGGCGCGGAGGAGATGGGGCCTCGAGGAGCCGAGGGAGCCGGGCATCGCCGCGAGTCCCGATCCGGCCTCCTCCGGATCGCTTCTGCACCGGGCCATGGAGAGGCTTCTCGGCAAGGGTCCCGGCTTCGACGCTTCCCCGGCGGAAGTCCGCATCGCGGTCGAGGAGGTTGCCCGCGAGGAGCATCTCGAGGAGCGGCTGGGGCGGCCCGAGTTCGTCGGGGCGTTCCTCGACGGGTCCTGCAGGCTCATCCGTGCTGCGCTCGACAGGCTCGCAGCCACCGGCTGGAGGCCGACCGGGACGGAGGTGTGCCTGGAGGGAGCTCTGGGGGGCATCGTCGTCAAGGGCAAATGCGACCTGGTGCTGGACTCGGACGGGGGTCCGGTCGTGATCGACTTCAAAACGGGCAGACCCGGCAGGAAATCGAAGCTGCTGGAGGACATGTCGGGTGGCCGCGAATACCAGATCCCCCTCTACGCCCTTCTGATGGCGGCGCGGGGCGCGGCTCCGGCCGCGGGCGGCTACTTCTATCTGAGGGACTCCAGCCTGGTGCTCTTCGACAGGGAGGAGCTGGCCGTCCTGGGGAGCGCGGCGCTGGCCATGGCCGAGCGGATATCCGCCCTCCAGGCCGAGGGCTTCTACGCGCCCGCCACCCGGAAGGAAGCCTGCCGCAGCTGTGACCTGGCCCACCTCTGCAGGCGCGACGGGATCTATCTGGCGAGGGCTTCGGACGACGACAGGGCGAGCTGGCTGGCCGGCGGCGAAGATGATGCCCCGGAAGGCCCCGATGAGGGGGGAGATGCCTGAAGTCCGGCTCCCAGACCAGGAGGCGCGTGAAGAGGTCGTCGCCGCGTCCGGCGTGAATGTGGCCGTGGAGGCCAGCGCAGGAACCGGGAAGACCCACCTGCTCATCAGGCGGGTGCGCAGCCTTGCGACGCGTGGAGACGATCCGATCCCTCTCCGCAACCTGGCCGTGGTGACCTTCACGGACGCCGCCGCCGCCGAGCTGAGGATGAGGATACGGAGGAGCCTCAGGGAGCTCGGCGGGGAGCAGCGCGCCGCCCTCCTGAGGGATATGCCCTCGGCGGTGGTCTCGACCATACACGGCTTCGCCTCGCGCGTGCTTCGCGACTATTTCCACCTCGCAGTGGTGTCCCCCACCTTCACGGTCTCGAAATCCGCGATCAGCCCGACGGAGCTGTCGAGGCTGTGGGACGCCCACCTCTCCTCCGTCCCGGCGGAGACTCTCCTGCGGTGTGCCGACCTTCTGGAGACGCCGGACTCTCTTCCGAACCTGGCTCGGGAGCTGTCGGACCTGCCGTGGCTGAAGTGGCCCGATTCCTTCCTCGACCCCGCCGATCGTCGTCTGACGGCGCGCGGCGCATGGGCGGCGATGTGCCGGGAGACTCTCGCCGCGATGGACGGCGCAGGCGACTCGGACACCCTCGCCTGCAGCCTCAGAGAGGTGCTGCCCCGGGTCGCCGGAGCGCTGGACGATGGGGCGCCGCTGACCGAGATCGCGTGCACTTGTGCCGGAATCCGTTCCGGCAGGGCCTCGAACAGGGCCTGGCCGTCGAAGGAGGCGAGGGATGCGGCGGCCTCCTTCCGAGACAGCCTGAAGAGGGACATGCCCGGACTCCTGCTCTATCCGCAGCTCGAGGAACTCCTCGGACCTTTCGTCGAGAAGCTCGCCTCCGCCCGGGAGGGCAGCCGCTCGAGGCTGACCTACGACGACCTCCTCAACCGCTGCACCGGTGCCCTCGCCCCGGGCTCGGCGCTGCTGGCCGAGGCGGGCGCCCGTTTCATACATGTCCTCATTGACGAGTTCCAGGACACCAGCCCGGACCAGGTGGCGCTGTTCAGGTCTCTCCTGGGCGGCGGGCGCATCCCGCAGGGCAGGATGACGATCGTCGGCGATCCCAAGCAGTCCATCTACGGCTGGAGGCACGCCGACATCCGGATGTACAGGGACATGCTCGAGGAGCTGTCGGGCGATGGAGAGACGCTGAGAAGGACGATAACCGTGAGCAACCGCAGCACGAGGGCGATCGTCGACTTCGTCAACAGCTTCGGATACGAGCTCTTCTCCGGGCCCGGGCCGGGCGAGGAGCCCTATTCCTGCTCCTACTCGCCTCTCGTGCCCAGGGACGACGCCCTCGAGGGAGATCCGGTGTGTGTCCTGATTTCGCCGGAAGGCCTCGGGGCCGAAGACCGCGCCCGGTTCGAGGCCGCCTGGCTCGCGGACTTCCTGAAGGAGCAGCAGGTCGCACGGAAGGGGCTCAGGGGATGGGCGTTGCTGTTCCGAAGCATGACCCATGTCGATATCTTCCGCGACGCTCTCGAAGATGCCGGCATACCGTGGCGTTTCGACTCGGCGAGGGATTTCCGGAAGAGACCCGAGACCGCGGATTTCCGCAACCTGATGGAGTGCGTCGGTGTCCCCACGGACAGGAAGGCTCTCCTGTCGGTCCTCCGTTCCCCCTTCTTCGGCGTCCCCGACGACGACATCACCGCCGCGATCGAGGCCGGGCTGGAGGGCTTCTCCCTCGTGCCTGCAGGCGCCCCCCCCTCCGTGGCACAGGCCTGCGGCGCGCTCGCCGCGCTCCGGGAGGCCTCTCTCGCCATGCCGCCCGCCGAGCTGCTCCAGACCTTCCTGCTTGAGCTCCCCTTCGTCGCATCGCTGGTCGCGGAGGGCTACGAGACCGAGCGCAGGCTGGCCGACATCCAGTACCTCTTCGGTCTCTGCCTCTCGGGCGAGGCGGGTTCCACCCCCGATCTGATGGAGGCGCTAGCAGATGCGCCGGAGGCCGAGGAGGCTCTCGAGGATCCCTCGCCGCCTTCGGACAGCAATGGCGTCATCCTGGGGACCATCCACAAGGCCAAGGGCCTGGGGTACGATCACGTGGTCTTCGTGTCCACGGGATCGGGTGGGGGAAGGCGTGGAACGCTGAGGCTCGACGAGAGGTCGGGACGCGCTGCCGTGAAGGTCGGAGCCGGCCGGAGCACACCCCTGTGGAGGGACCTCGAGGGCCTGTACGCCGTCCGCGACAGGGCGGAGAGCAGGCGCCTCGCCTACGTGGCCGTGACCCGCGCGAAGGAGACGCTCACCGTGCTTGCAGGTAACCAATCGCGCTCCTCGGACATCGCGAGGGCGGTGTACCGGTCGGTATGCGCCGCTGCGGAGGCGGATTCCCGGATCGAGCTCCGGGAAATGCCGGAGGTCTCCCCGCCGGCATCTCGAGAGCGCAGGCCCGTCGTTCTCCCTTCGTCACCCTCGCCCGCCTCACTCCCGCAGCCGAAGTCGGTTCCGATTCCCGGGCGGGGGAGCCAGGAGAGGTTCCGCATGGGCCTGGCCGTCCACTCTCTGCTGGAGAAGATCGACATGTCGGATCCGGAGGGGTGGCTCGACAGGAACCTCCCGCGGAGTCTCCTGCCCAGGGGTGTGGACAGGGTCGAGGCTCGCAGGCTGGCCCTGCGATTCTTCCGCCTCGATCTCCCGTTCCCGCCCGGGCGCGCCCTGATCCGGCGCGAATACCCCTATTTCTCGCGCAGGCCGGATGGGGGGATCCAGGAGAGGTATGTGGATCTGCTGGCGGATTGGGAGGGCATGCTCTTCGCCCTCGACTACAAGACGGATGCGGCGGAGGGCATGGATGCCGCCCTGGCCGAATACTCGGAGAAGCAGGAGCTGTACGGGAGGGATCTGAGCAGGGCCGCGGGCCGGGCGGTCACGGTGATGCTGGCCTTCCTCGATCCGGGGAGGCTTGTGGCGGTGGGTACCTTCAGCCCCTGAGAATCCCGGCGCCGGCCCTCAGAAGCGATCGCATGCCTTCACCGAACGCGTCGAGAGCAGCCCTGCTCCTCCCGTCCAGCCCGTTGCTCCTGAAGAGCAGGACATGCCTGCGCCCCCCTGCCGAGCAGAGATATGTCGCAAGGCATGACCAGCTCTCCGGGCGCTCCGACGGAGAGGCGTCGGACACGAGGGAGAGTGCGGGCAGGCCCGAGGGATCGAGGATCTGCAGCGGGGAGTCCGAACGTCCGAGCCTGCGCAGCCTCCGCAGCGTGGCCTCGGGGATGGGCAGCCCCCCGGACTGACTCGGACCGGGGCTGTTCGTCTCGAAGACCGTACTCGCTCCGCCGCACGAGATCATCAATACGGCGAAGGCCATGTCGGCCGGGACGAGGCGCTGCGAGGCACTTTCCATGACGACGGCCGGAATGTCGGCAGTCGGTCCGCCGCTCCTGAGCACCTCCGACAGCGCGCCGAGGAGGGCTTCGTACTTCCTCTCCCTGGTACGGTCCTCGAGCTGCATCAGGAAGCCGCTGTGCGTGCTGGACTCGAGTCCGAGGGGAAGAACGGTTATCCCCAGCCACTTCCTCCCGTGGAGCTGGCTCGTGAAAAAGGTCTGCTCCCTCTCCGACAGGTCTATCACCATCTCCAGGGAGACGGACTCCCCCGCGAGCAGCTTTCTGGTGTCCAGGCCGGGCAGCTCGTGCCGGAAGAGGTCGAACTCGAACTTCCCCTTCCCGGGCCGCCCGAGCATGGTCGACACCGCGTTGTTCATCTCGAGGACCCTGCCGTCCTCGGAGAAGAGCACCATGCCGATCCCGGAGGTCTCGAAGAGCTGCCTGAAGCGCCTCTCGCTCTGCTTCAGCCTCTCGTGCGCCATCATCCGCGAGACCGCGTGGGCGATCTGTCCGGATACGAACTCGAGCACTGCCATGTCCTGCCGGGAGAAGGCTGTCGGATCGTCGTAGTCCATCACGGCGAGGCAGCCGAACGACCTGCCGGAGATCTTCAGAGGCACTCCGGCCCAGGCTTCGGGAAGAGGGGCGCCGGTGCCTCCAGGATCGGCGATCAGCCTTATCTCCCTCCCGCTGAAGACCCGGGGCCTGGACGACTCGACGACCCTTTCCGAGAGCAGCTCGAGGCCGGGGCTTCCGCCTCCCTGACAGGACCCGCCGCCTCCGATGGGCAGGGAGATGGGACCGGCCTCCCCGCCTGCGAGCGAGATGTGCATGTGTTCCGTGTCCAGCAGTTTCGCCAGCTCCTGCCGGACCCTCGAGCAGAGGGATGGGAGATCTTCCGAGTCGACGGCCGCCTCCGCTATCCGCATGTGGACCTCGCGGATCCTGTCGATCTGTCGGCGCTCGCCTATGTCCCGCGCCACGCCCAGGAGACCCCGGGTCCTTCCCGTGGAGTCCCGCACCAGGTTCATCCTGATCTCGACCGGGGCCGTCCTGCCGTCGGATCGGAGGAGCTCCAGCTCGAGCATCATGGGACCGCCGGACCCCCTTTCCCTCCCCGCCGACCTCCCCAGCAGGGCCGTGAATGACTCCCTCACACGCATCCTGTCCTGCGGGAGAACCAGATCGAAGGGATCCTGCAGCAGGAGCTGGATCGGCTCGTATCCCAGGACATCTCGAACCGAGGGGCTGAGGAAGGTGAACCTGAAGCCTGGGGACATGGCCCAGATTACGTCGCTGATGTTCTCCATGAGGATTCCGAACCCCTGCGGGACGCTCCCGACGATCGACTCGAGGGAGGGCAGCGCCTCCGCGAGGGCCGGGTTGTTCACGCCGAAGAACCTCTCGCTCTCGAGCCCCTCGTACTCGTCGAGCCCCGGCGGGGCGGAGGGGCGCACCGGAGTCCACGGGAAGGTCCTGAGTCCGGCAGGCGGCATGGACCCCAGCGGGCCGTCGCGCAGGCTGCCCGGAACCAGGTCACGCTCGCTCAGGACGCGGCAGGAGTACTCCTCGATGCCGGGCATCTCCGGCACCGCGGCCAGGCCCTCCGCCACGAAGAGGGGGGCCGTCCTGCAATAGGTGCGGATGCGCGAGAGCAGCTGCCGGGTGTCTCCCCACGGGCCGTTCTGACGGACGATGATGGCATCGGGCAGCGCGGCGGAGAGGTATGAGGCGAGCGCCCCGGCATTGTCCGCGAAGAGAGTCACCGTGTCGGGAAAGGCCTCGCGGAGCGATTCGAGGAGCTGCCGGCCGCAGCTGGAATCGTCGATTACGAGAAGAGTGCGGGGAGAAGCCAGCGAGCCACCATCCTCACGCGGCAGTGCCGTGGTTTGTCCAATCCCCTCCCCCGCGGTCTCTATCAAATGCAGGAGCGCAGGTCAACTCCCCCTGGAATGCGGAGGGGCGGGAGCCGAAGCTCCCGCCCCCAGGTCTCACCCGGAACAGGCTAGCGCAGGACCGTGACCCTCGCCGATGCGGAGGAGCCGGGGCCCTCGAGCCTCATGAAGTAGACGCCCGGGGCCAGGTCGAGCGTGCCGAGGCCGAAGGATGCGGATCCCTCGAGCTCGCCGGAGAAGGGCACCGCGACAAGGCGGCCGGACAGGTCGTACACTGAGAGCGCGGCCTGGCCGCTGCCGAAGACGGTGACGGTGGCCTGCCCGAGAACCGGGTTGGGGCAGCTGATGGAGAGCGGGGTGTAGCCCTCGCCCTCGCCGACGCCGGTCCCGGTGACGGTTATGACGCCCAGATAGGGCTTGAAGTTGTGCCTGCGGACGGTGACGAGCATGTCGCCGGTGGTTTCCGGACCGACATACAGAGTGATGCTGCCGTTCTCGGTGAAGCCGCGCTCGTACACCTCGTCGCCCTTCCAGAGGCAGACGAGAGCGTCGTCCGTGGCCCCGGAGACGGTGATCGTCACCGGACCGGTCCCGCTGATGCTGGCGGGGTGCGACACGCTCTGTGTGCCGGGCACGCCGCCCGCGAGCTGCCAGGTCCACATCTCGGCAGAGGGGTCACCCATGAGGTTGTAGCCCTCGAAGTAGTACTTGGTCATCCCGCCGCCCGAGTAGTAGGAGTAGAGGTGCAGCTTGCCGCCGTCGAGCCAGCACATGGACCAGGGGATGCTCTGGCCGAGGAAGTAGTCGTACTCGCCGCGCTGCTGGACGTCGTCCTGATCCCAGTAGGTGGACGGGACGGAACCCCAGAACCAGAGGCCGCCGCGGCCTGCCGTGCGCGTCCAGGTCTCCGCCCAGCAGGTGCCGGTGGCGTAGTCGCCCGTGAGGCACGCGTGGGAGATGACGCCGGGGTACATGTACTCGTTCGTGAGCTGGTTGAAGTCGCTCTGGCCGTATGCCATGTCGCCCCAGCTCGTCTGGGAGCCGTGGCCGGAGAACGTCAGCATGGACTCGCCCTGGTTGACGGCCGCCGTCACCTGAGCCGCGGATGCGCCGTAGGTGTGCGGATACAGCTTGTCGGAGGTGTAGCCCAGAGGGTCGCAGTAGGTGGAGATGCAGTAGTTGTGCGTGCCTTCGCTGACGCTGTAGTTGTCGCTGCTGGCGATCCAGCCGGCGCTCTGCATCCAGCTCCCCGAGCCGGCGTAGTTCCACTGCTCGTAATCGATGAGCCTCTGCTCCATCAGCATGCACTGGGCAGCGTTCTGGACCGAGAAGCGGCCGATGAACGCATCGGGAATCCAGCCGCCGTCATCCAGGCAGACGTAGTACAGGTCTGTCACTCCGCTGTACTCGGTGGCCGCACAGCCCGGGATCTGGTTGGTCTCGCCGACCAGCAGCACGTACTGCGGAGGCGTGTCCCAGGTCTGGATGGCATTGAGGATGTAGTTCCTTATCTCGGTGGCCGTGGTTCCGGTCTCCGCCGTGGAGACGAGGGTGACGGGGTAGCCGCTCCGCGTCTTCCAGATGACGAAGGCGTCCATGGCCGTCTCGTAGTAGTCCGGAGCGGCGACGATGAGATAACCGCCCATCGGGGAATCGGTGCGGTCCTCGAACGTGCCGTAGTTCGCCACGGTGCCGGACAGCAGGGCCTCGAACCCGGTGGCCGCGTAGCGGTCCGCCTGGGCGAAGCTGCCTGCCACGTCCCCGCCCTCGTAGGTGAGCGTGATCGTGGCGCCCGTGAGGACTTCGAGCGACTGATCAGAGGGATCGCCGCGGACGGGCATGACTTCCACTATCGCCAGGT